>CAZECZ010000049.1:0-27150 GCA_964510815.1 uncultured Aestuariivirga sp. | reverse complement strand
TCGACGAGGCCGACGACATCTTCACCAAGCTGATGGGCGACGTGGTGGAGCCGCGCCGCGACTTCATCCGCGAGAACGCGCTGAGCGTCGCCAATCTCGACGTCTGAGACCGGCCGTCACAGCAGTTCGGGGTAGAAGCGCTCGAAATCGCGGGCGAACAGCTTGCGCACCAGCGCGTCCTCTGCCGGGCCGTAATATTGGGCCAGCTGGGCCGCCGAGTTGGTGCGGTCCACCTCCTTGGTGACCACTTTGAAGTCGGCCAAGCCGAACAGGCGGTCGATGAGCGCCTGCAAATCCGCCTGCAGAGTCTCGACGTGGCCCACATAGTCGAGCTCGCCTGAAGGGATCAGGTCCGATTGCGGCGCCCAGTGCGGATTGGCCTGCAGGTAACCGTCGCCCAGACGTGACATGAAATCGAGGAACGACATGGGCTTGAGGTCCATGCCGAGGTCGTGGCGGTAAACCGGCCGGCCCTTCATGATCTTGTCGAGATAGCACGACAGCAGCCTGGTGCGCGGATCGCGGACGAAGGTGAAGGTGAATGCTTTCCTGTTGAGGAAACTGTTGAGCGCGTAGGCCCGCAAACCCCGCTTGGCCTGTGCCTTGGCCTCGACCGAGCCCTCGTAGTTCTCCGGTACCGCGACCATGCTGCCGGCCTTGCGCGACATGGCGGCATAGAGCGTCATGACCACGGTCGAATTGGCGCATTTCGGCAGGCGGAAATAGGCGAAATTGTACTCCGGCGAATAGAAGATGCGGCGGAACACCGCATAGCGCAGCGCGAACGGCACGCCGCGCACCGCCGGCAGCGCCGTGGCGAGGGCGTTTTCGAGCATGCGGAAGGTCGAGGTATTGCTGGCCATAAGGTCTCTTGATGGTGCGGGCGCGCCTTGATTGATGGTCTGCGCCCGCAAGTCAAGGCCGATCGGGCAAGAGTGCTTCTCGCCGCCGTGTCGCGGAGCATGTAAGGAGAGGCGTAGCGCACCGCCCAACAACCCGGAGAATGACCATGCCGACCGTCGCCGCCGATCTTGTCCTTCGCAACGGTCCGGTCTGGTGCGGGCGGCATGATCCGATGGTGGAGGCCATCGCCCTCTGGCAGGGCCGCGTGCTGGCCACGGGCACGTGCGCCGAGATCGGCGCCCTGATCGGCCCGTCCACCGAAGTGGTCGAGCTTGATGGCCGCCTGGCCACGCCGGGATTGAACGATAGCCATCTGCACCTGATCTCGCTGGGACTGCTGGCGGGCTGGGTGGATGCAAGACCCGCCGCCGCACCGGCGTTGGAGAACCTGCTGGCGGCACTCCAGGCACGCGCCGAGGCAACGCCGCGCGGCCAATGGGTCCTGGCCCGGGGCTATGACCAGACCAAGCTCGATGTGAGGCGCCACCCCACGCGCGAAGAACTCGATCGTGTCTGCCCGGCCAACCCCGTCATGCTGGTGCGCACCTGCGGCCATGTGGCGGTGTGCAATTCCATGGCGCTGGCGCTGGCCGGCATCGACGAGGCAACAGCGCCGCCCCCCGGCAGCCTGATCGAGCAGCAGGACGGCAGGCTCACCGGGCTCTTGGCCGAGAATGCCATGGAGCCGGTCTATGCCGCATTGCCGCGCGCCAGCGAGGACGAACTCGTGGACGCCATCGAGCGCGGCGGCCAGCGCCTCCTGTCGCTCGGCATCACCTCCTGCATGGATGCGGCGGTGGGCATGGTGACGGGCTTCAACGAGATCGCCGCCTATGCCCGCGCCAAGCGCGAAGGGCGACTGCCGGTGCGCGCCTGGCTGACGCTGCTGGGCGACCCCGGCCGTTCGATCGTGCCACAATGCCACGCGGCGGGACTGGTGTCCGGCTCAGGCGATGACCGGCTGATGATCGGCGCGGTGAAGATATTCCTCGACGGTTCGGCTGGCGGACGTACCGCCTGGATGAGCCGGCCCTACCTTGGTGATGACGCCACCACGGGTGTCAGGATGCTGGGCGACAACGAGCTGACCGATCTGGTGATGGATTACCACGGCAAGGGCTACCAGCTGGCCTGCCACGCCATTGGCGATGCGGCCATCGGCCAGCTGATCACCGCCTATGAGCAGGCGCTGGCGGCCATGCCCGACGCCGACCGGCGTCATCGCATCGAGCACTGCGGATTCTCCACCCCGGACCAGCACGCACGCATGGTGAAGGCGGGAATTTATCCCTGCCCGCAGCAGGTCTTCCTCCATGATTTCGGCGATGCCTATGTGGCGGTGCTGGGCGAGGAGCGGGCCCACGGCAGCTATCCCCTGAAGACCTGGATGGACCTTGGCCTGAAACCCGCGACCGGCAGCGATACGCCGGTCTGCGACCCCGATCCCTTTCCGAATTTCCACGCCATGCTGACGCGCCAGACCTGGAAGGGCACGGTGATGGATGAAGGCCAACGAGTGCCGATGGACGAGGCGCTGCAGGCCTATACCGAAAACGGGGCGTTCTCGCAGAAGCAGGAGCACCGCAAGGGCCGGCTGGTGCCGGGACAACTGGCCGACATCGCGGTGTTCTCGCGCAACCTGTTCGAGGCATCGCCGGACGAGATCCTGAATGACACGCGGGTCGATCTGACCATCCTCGACGGCAAGGTGGTCTACCGGGCGGCGTGACGTGAACAGAGCGCGGCGTTTCATCGTCACTGGGCGCGTGCAGGGTGTCGGCTTCCGCCCCTTCGTCTATCGCCTTGCGGCATCGCTGAAGCTCACGGGCTGGGTGCAGAACAGCGGCGGCCGCGTGCTGATCCATGCCGAAGGAGACGCTGATGGGCTGCAGCGTTTCGCGGCAGACCTCATCGGCACGGCACCGGCCCTGGCAAGGCCGCTGCTCGCTGACGCCTCAGATGCAGCGGCCGAAGGATACACAGCGTTTGCCATCCGTGAGAGCGCCGCGCCGGGCGGATCGGACGTGCATGTGCCGCCCGATCTGTTCTGCTGTGATGATTGCCTGCAGGAACTCCGCACCCCTGGGGCGCGGCGCTATCGCTACGCCTTCACCAACTGCACCCAGTGCGGCCCGCGCTATACGCTGATCGCAGGATTGCCCTATGACCGGCCGAAGACGTCCATGGCGGGTTTTGCACTGTGCGCGGATTGCCGGGCCGAATACGGCGATCCCGCTGACCGCCGCTATCATGCACAGCCGCTGGCGTGTCCGGTCTGTGGGCCGCAGCTGAGATTTGAGCGGCCGGGCCACGATGGTGCAACGGGCGAAGCGGCACTCGCCGCCGCCGTGGCACTGTTGCGCGACGGCGGCATCGTGGCCGTGAAAGGGATCGGCGGATTTCACCTGATCTGCGATGCCGCCAGCGAAGCGGCCGTGACGCGCCTCAGGGAACGCAAGCACCGGCCGCACAAGCCGCTGGCCGTCATGGTGCCGTTGAAGGGGGGCGATGGACTCGATGCCTTGCGCCGCATCGTGGTGCCGGATGAGGTCGCGGCTGCGGCAGTTCTTGATCCGGTTCGGCCGATCGTCCTTGTGCGGAAGAAAGTGGATGCGCCGGTCAGCGCTGGCGTGGCACCGGGGCTCGATGAGCTGGGCGTGTTCCTGCCCTACAGCCCGTTGCACCATATTCTGCTGCAGGATTTCGGCGGGCCGGTGGTCGCCACCTCTGGCAATATCAGCGGCGAGCCGGTGATCACCGATGACGGCGAGGCGCGCCACCGGCTCTTAGGGATCGCCGACGCACTGCTGAGCCATGACCGCCCGATCCTCCGGCCCGCCGATGACCCGGTTCAGCGCATCATTGCGGGAAGGCCGCGCACCATCCGGGTGGGCCGTGGGCTTGCGCCGCTAGAGCTGGATCTGCCGAAGACCCTTGACCGGCCGATGCTGGCAACCGGCGGCCAGATGAAATCGGCCATTGCCTTGGGCTTCGAGCGCCGCGCTGTGCTGTCGCCCCATATCGGCGAACTGGACACCCGCCGTGGACTTGACGTGTTCCGCCAGGTGGTGGCGGATCTGCAGACGCTCCACCAGACGCGCGCCGCTACGCTTGTCTGCGACCTCCATCCGGGCTTTACAGCGCGGCGCTGGGCCGAGGCGCAGGGACCGCCGGTCGTCGCCGTACAGCATCATGTGTCACATGCCTCGGCAATCGCCGGCGAATATCCGGACGTGGAGAATTGGCTGGTTTTCGCCTGGGATGGCGTGGGGCTGGGGAGCGATGGCGACCTGTGGGGCGGGGAGACCTTCGCCGGGGCGCCGGGGCGCTGGCAGCGGGTGGCGAGCCTTCGGCCGTTCCATCTGCTGGGTGGTGACAGGGCGGCCCGCGAACCGTGGCGCAGCGCGGCGGGACTGATGTGGGAGGAAGGCCTTGAATGGAGGCCACCGGAGGACGTGCCCTCCGGACCGGCGCGGCAGGCCTGGGCGCAGCGGATCAATACCCATCGCACCTCTGCCGTGGGACGCCTGTTCGATGCTGCGGCTTGCCTTGTGTTGGGGATCGAACGTGTCAGCTTCGAAGGGCAAGGGCCGATGCTGCTGGAGGCCGCAGCCGACGGTACGGGAGACAGTGAGGCCGTGCCGCTGCCATTGAGGCCGGACGGATCGGGCCTGCTCCGTGCCGACTGGTCGCCGCTGCTGCCGGTGCTGACAGACCAGAAGCGCTCGGCGATGGAAAGGGCGGCAATCCTTCACGAGAGCCTCGCCGTGCAGATCGCCGATCAGGTGAAGACTCTTGCCACCAGGATCAATATCGATGCCGTTGGTCTCACCGGCGGCGTATTCCAGAACAAGTACCTCGCCGAGTGGGCCATCAAGCTTCTGGAAGCTGCCGGCTTCCGGGCACTGCTGCCTGCTGTCATTCCTGCCAATGACGGCGGGCTGGCCTATGGCCAGTTGATTGAAGTCCTGTATGGTGGCGGCACACCAGTGGGAATGAAAACCGGAACAGGGAACTAGCGCATGACTGCAATCTATACCGACCTCGAAGGCAAGGTCGTCGTGGTGACGGGTGGGGCAATGGGAATTGGCGAGGCCATCGTGCGCCGCTTTGCCGACCAGAATTGCAAGGTCGCCTTCATCGACATCGCACGCGAGCCC
The DNA here is from genome assembly GCA_964510815.1 of uncultured Aestuariivirga sp. Taxonomy (GTDB): domain Bacteria; phylum Pseudomonadota; class Alphaproteobacteria; order Rhizobiales; family Aestuariivirgaceae; genus Aestuariivirga. Next base: position 22,087 of record CAZECZ010000049.1, on the reverse strand, counting down.
GCCGAGGCGCTGGTGGGCGAGATGAAGGATCGCGGCTTTCCGGTTCACTTCGAACATGTCGATCTGAAGGACATCGCGGCGCTTCGCGGCGCCATCGCGCGCATCCGCGACGCTTTGGGACCAATCCAGATTCTCATCAACAATGCGGCCCATGACGAGCGCCACCCGACGCCGGATGTCACGCCTGAATTCTGGGACGATCGCATTGCCGTCAATCTGAGGCACCAGTTTTTCGCGGCACAGGCCGTGCTGCCCGACATGCAGGCGGCCAAGCAGGGAGTCATCATCAATTTCGGCTCGATCTCGTGGATGATCGGCCAGGGCGGCATGGCCGCCTACACGGCGTGCAAGTCGGCGGTTCTGGGACTGACGCGCTCGCTGGCGCGCGACTACGGCGAATACAATATTCGCGTGAATGCCATTGCGCCGGGATGGATCATGACCCAGCGCCAGATGGACAAGTGGCTGACGCCGGAGACCGAACGGGAAATCAATCGCAACCAGTGTTTGAAGCGCAAGCTCTACCCCGACGACGTGGCGAAGGTGGCGGTGTTCCTCGCCTCCGACGAGGCCTCCGCCATCACCAACCAGCAATACGTGGTGGACGGCGGCTGGGTGTGATGGCGGCGGGCCGCCGCGCCGGCATTCTCTTTCAGGCAGTGCGGCTGGCCGTCTGGCTCATTGCCACCGTGATGCTCTGCCACGTGGCGCGCGCCGAGCCCGTCTCAACAGAGTTGCGCCAGAAGATCGGCCAGATGATCGTGATCGGTTTTCATGGCGGGTCCGCCGCCGATCCGCGGTTCCGCGAGGTGGTCGATCAGCTGGAAGCGGGTGCCGCTGGTGGAGTGCTGTTTCTCGACTACAATGTCGCCAGCCGAGACGCCCTGATGGAGATGACGGCTGCCATCCGCAATTGCCGCTGCAAGCAACCGCCGCTGATCGCCATCGACGAGGAGGGCGGGCGGGTGCAGCGCATCGGCAAGCTGCTGCCTGGCGGGCGCGTGGCGAGTGCTGCGGCGATGGGCGCCAGCCGCGACCTCGACAACGCCCGGCGGCAATATTCGAGGATGGCGCGGCAATTGCGCAATGTCGGCTTCAATCTCAATCTGGCGCCGGTCGTCGATGTCGACGTGAACCCTGCGAACCCGATCATCGGGAGGCTGGGGCGGAGCTTCTCGGACAACCCCGGCGTGGTCGCCGACTTTGCCCGGGTCCTCATCGAGGCCCATCACGCCGAGGGACTTCTCACCGCACTGAAGCACTTTCCCGGCCACGGCTCGGCCGTGGGCGATTCCCATGACCGGCCAGTCGACGTGACCAGGACATGGATCGGGGACGTGGAACTGGCGCCCTACCGCAAGCTGATCGGTGACGGCGGCGTTGATATCGTTATGATCGGGCATCTGGCGGCGGACCAGTGGGGTGGCGTGGCAACACTGGCTCCTGCCACGGCGATTTCCGGCCAGTTACGTGGACCGCTCGGTTTTCGCGGCGTGGTGATGACCGACGATCTGGAAATGGGCGCCGTGCAGACGCAGAGCCGCACCTATGCCGAAGCGATCACCAGGGCGGTTCAGGCCGGCAACGACATCCTGCTCATCAGCAACCGCATCTCGAAGCGGCCGCTGATGGCCGTGTGGGCGAGCGATCAGATCGCGTCCGCCGTCGAGCGCGGACTCGTTTCCGCAAGCGCCATCGACGCCTCTGCGGCGCGGATTGCGGCGCTCAAGGCAAGACTTTCCCGAAACGGCAACTGAACGGCGGCTATTCCGCCGCTTCGATCACCGTGCCGCGCTTGGCACCGGCCAGCGGAATGCCGAAGGCCTTCGAACTGGCCAGCGTGATGGCGCGAAGATCCTCGGGCTCGATGTTGCGCACGTCCGTCTTGCCGGTGCAGCGCGCCATGATCGAGACTTCCGCCGACATGGCGTTGATGATCGAGGCCGCGGCATCGGTGCGTTCATCCGCCGTGCGGTCGCCGAAGAAGGTGAGGCCGCTGGGGCCAAGCTCGCCGCCCAGCGCCATGGCCATGGTCATGCCGATGGCGCCGGCCTTGGCGCCAAGCCCGATCAGCTTGGCAAGATCGGTGCCCGAGCGCACGCCGCCGAAGTAGACGAAGTCGATGTCTTCCTCGCGGTTCAGCTTGCGCACGATCCGCATGGCATCGCGGAGCACGGTGAAATCGGGATAGCCCTTGAGCTCCGGCCATTGACCGGCGATGCCCGGCGATCCGTCCAGCACCACCATGTCGAAGCCGTTGTCGAGCGCGAAGGGAATGGCCATGTCGAGATCGCCGGCACGTGCCACCAGCCCTGTGACTTTGCCCGCCTGCTTGTCGATCTTGAACGGCGCGAAACCGCCAGTGTGGACATAGACGTGGCCCGCGGCCGTTGCGTCCGGCGTATCCTCGCCCAGCACGACGAGCTGCAGCCAGGGCGCCGTGTTGCCAGGCAGGTTGCTGCGGCCGAGATAGGCCGAGCCGACATTGGCCAAGGCAGTGCCGAGCGGGCCCTGCGCTTCAGCGGGCAGATGTTCAAGGCCGGTGGCAATGACGGGGACGTCGAGCTTCACCTTGCCGGCGATGTCGGTCGCGGTGTTGCAGGCATCGCGGTAGGGGTCGATCACCAGGCGCGACAGGTTGGCGGGCAGCAGCACCAGGTCCTCAAACGAGGCATGGTGGTTTTCCGGGAACGGGTTGCCCTTTGGTCTGAGGCGTTGTTCGAGGATGGCCGATTGGGTGCGGATATCGGCGACCGGAGTGCGGGCCATCACGAAAATGTCCTCGCGGGTCTTCACCGAATAATCGGACGAACCGGTCTCGGCATCGCAGCGATAGCAGCGCGCGGCCTCTTCCTTCGCCGTCTGGTCATTGTAGGTGGTCTCGATCTCCGGGAAGGCGGAGGGGTTGGCGCCGACACCGTTGAAGGCCTGCTCGCGGCGCGGAAACAATTCCCAGTTGATGTCCTGCGCCACGGCAACGCGGCGGGTGCGATAGGGCGTGCGGTAAGGCAGCGGCTCCGCGATGCCGTCGAGATGGGACTTCACATAATGAGCGGCGCGGTGGCCATGCATCATCGCCATGACGATGGTGGAGCCGCCGAAGGCACCGTCGCCAGCGGCAAACACCTGCGGGTCAGCGGTACGCATGCTGTCCCAGTCGGTCTTGACGCGGTCGCCCGCCATCAGACCCTTGTTGTGTAGTTCATCCGACCGGGCCGTCTGGCCCACCGCCATGATCACCATGCCGCAGTCGAAATCGCGCTCGGACCCGGCAACGAGCTCCGGCTTGCGGCGGCCATCGGGGCCGGGCTCGCCAAGTCGCGTCTCGACGCAGCGCAGCGCGAATGTGCCGCTCCTGCTGATCACCTCGACCGGCTGCGTGTTGTAGATGACCTCGATGTCTTCTTCGATCGCCTGCTTGAGTTCTTCCTTGCGGGCCGGGATTTCCTTGGGGCCGCGGCGGTAGACGACCTTGACCTCCTTGACGCCGGGCATGCGGAGAGCGGCACGGCAGGCATCCATGGCGACGTCGCCGCCGCCCACCACGATCACCTTTTCAGGCAAGGTCGGGCGTTCGCCGGCATTGATGCGGCGCAGGAAGCCGACGCCGTCGACCACGTTGGGATGGTCTTCGCCGGGAATGTTCATGGGCTTGCCCCACCACGAGCCGATGGTGAGCAGCACGGCGGCATGCTTCGTCTTCAGCTCATCCAGCGTCACGTCCTTGCCCAGCGCCACGCCACAGTGGAGCTTGATACCGGGGCAATGGTTGAACAGGCGCTGCATGTCCTCCTCGATGATGCCGGGGGGCAGGCGGAAGCCCGGAATGCCCCACACCATCATGCCGCCGGGCTTGTCCATCATCTCGTAGACGTGGACCTCGAAGCCGGCTTCGGCGAGGTCATGCGCGGCGGTGAGACCGGCGGGGCCGGCACCGACGATGGCGATCGTTTCCTTGCGGGTGACGGCAACCGGCGGCAGGTGATGATCCTTGCCGAGCTTGTCCATGACATAGCGCTTGAGATTGCGGATGCCGAGCGGGCCGTCGCTGTCGGTGCGGCGGCAGGCGGGCTCGCACGGCGCGTCACAAACGCGGCCGCAGATCGACGAGAACGGATTGGTCGCCGTGATCGCCTCGAAGGCCTCCGGGAATTTTTCCTCCCAGATGTAGCCGATGTAGGAGGGCGCATCCGTTCCGACGGGGCAGGCCACCTGGCAGGGCGCGGGGACGAAGTGCGGGTCCTTCGTGTCGTCGCGCGACGGCGCTTTGGGCGGGCGCACGCGGTTGATGTCGTACACGGTGATGACGTTCGTGCTCATCTCAAATCCCTGTTCTCAACGTCGCGCTGCTTACGAGGCCCGGCGCAAGTCCTGCTCGCGTTCGCGGTATTCCGGGTGGTAGGGCAGACGCGTGATGGCGGCCGCCTCCGGCGTCAGCGCCACGAGATCGTCGCGGCTTACCTGGTGCGGGTCGGCATAGCCCAGCGCATGGGTGATGGCGGCGATCTGCCAGCGCATCGACTCCAGGTAGTGGTGGATGTTCTGCGCCTCGACCGGCACATTGTAGCGCTTCTCGTGCTCCGGGTCCTGGGTGGCGATGCCGGTGACGCAGCTGCCGACATGGCACTGCAGGCAGGCGATGCAGCCGCCGGCGATGATGGCCGATGTGCCGACTGCTACTGCATGGGCGCCAAGCGCCAGCGCTTTCACAGCATCGATGCCGTCCTTGATGCCGCCCATCAGCACGATGGGCATGTCGAGACCGCCGACTTCGGTGAGCGCATCGCGCGCTTCCTGGATGGCCGACAGCGTCGGGATGCCGACGAATTCGAGGACCTCGTTGCCGGCGGCACCTGTGGAGCCTTGCATGCCGTCGAGTTCGACGAAATCGAAGCCATCCTTCCAGGCGATCTTGATGTCGTCGCGCACCCGGCCGGCGCCGAGCTTCACCGATACCGGGACACGATAGCCCGTGGCTTCGCGGAATTCCTCGACCTTGATGACGAGATCGTCGGCACCCAGCACGTCCGGATGGCGCGACGGCGAGCGGAGATCAATGCCGGCCGGGATGCCACGGATGCGGGCGATCTCTGGCGTCACCTTCTTGGCCATGAGCTGGCCGCCGAGCCCCGGCTTGGCGCCCTGGCTGATATAGATCTCCAGCCCATTGGCGCGCTGCATGTCGTGGATGTTCCAGCCGAGGCGGCCGGAGAGGCACTGGTAGATGAGCTGCTCGGCCTCGGCACGCTGCTCGTTCGACATGCCGCCTTCGCCGGTATTCTCCGAAATTCCGGAGAGCTTCGAGGCGATGGCGAGCGCCAGCTTGGCCGACTTCGACAGCGCGCCATAGGACATGGGCGCGATCATCACCGGCATGGAGAGCTTCAGCGGGTTGGCGCCAGACCGGCCGCCGACCTCGGTCTTCATGTTGACCTTCGAGATGACGTCCGGATCGGTGCCGGCACCGATGGCGATGTCCTTCTTGAAGGCGATGTCGGACAGATGCGGCATGGGCCGCGTGGCGCCATAGCCGCGGATGCGGTAGCGCCCGATCTGCGACTTGATGTGGATGTCCTCCTGGACCTTGGCGTTCCAGTAGGCGTTGTCGGCGAAGCTGTCGAAGAACGGGATGGCGCGGCGGCGCGGCTCGCTCCGGGGATAGCGGAGCTTCTTGCCGGCGTTGACGATCTTCTGCAGCGTGCCCTTGAACGGAATCTTGTACTTGTCGAGAAAGGCCAGGATGTCGTCGAGTTCGGCCTTGGGCAGGTCGGTGAGCATGGCGTCGGTGCCCATCTCGCCAAGACGTCCGGCCACATAGATGTTGCCGCCGGTCATGTCCTGGCCGACCTTCTCGCCGGCATCGCCCAGGATGATGAGGCGGCCGCCGTACATCATGTAACCCGCCATGAAGTTGGCATTGCCGCAGGCGAGCAGTGTGCCTTCCTTCATCACCTGCCCGGCGCGCGAGCCGATGTTGCCCTTGACCACGATCTCGGCCCCGCGGATGGCAACGCCCGGAATGGCCGAGGCATTGCCGTTCACCACGATGGAACCACGCAGCATGTTGTCACCCACGCCCCAGCCGACATTGTTGTCGACCACGAAGCGTGGGCCATCGGTCAGGCCGCCGCAGAAATAGCCGGCGGAGCCCTTGATATGCACGTTGATCGGATGCGTGAGGCCGACACCGATGTGGTGGCGCGCATCCGGGTTCAGCACGTCGACATCGACGCCATCGGCGCCATACTTGCGCAGAAGCGCGTTGGCGTCGGTGACGGACGTTACGCTGAGGTCGATCGTTGCCATGTGTCGTAAGTTCCTGGAGCAGGTTCCGATGTGTTGAGCGCGCGGCCGGGGAAGAGGCGGTTGAGCGACACTTCCTCCGAGGCGATGGCGATGATGTTGTCGTCCTCGTATTTCACCATGGGCTTGGCGGCGAGGCGGTCCTTGGCATAGCCGATCTCGTCCTTGGTGGAGACCAGGAACGAGAAGGTGCCGTCGAGGTCCTCGATCGAGGTCTTGAGCGCGTCCTTGAGCGTGATGCCGTGCTTGAGCTTGTCGGCGAGATAGACGGCGATCAGTTCGGAGTCGTTGTCCGTGTTGAAGAAATAGCCCTGCTTTTCCAGCCGGCGGCGCATCTTGTAGTAGTTGGTGATCTGGCCGTTGTGGACGATCGAGATGTCGGCGAAGCCGGTGGCCCAGAACGGGTGGGTGGCCTCGGGGGCGACGTCCGATTCGGTCGCCAGCCGCACATGGCCGATGCCATGGGTGCCGTGGAATTCCTCGATCTTGTAGACGTTGTCGACATCATGGGCGCCGCCCAGGTCCTTGATGATGTCGAGGCTCTCACCGATGGAGGAGAGCTTCGCCGCATGCTCCATCTCGAAGGCGAACTTCTGCAGGTCGCCATCGAACTTGACCATGGCGGCATAGGACGAGCCCTTGTGCTCCTCCTCGACGATGGTGGCCTGGAATTCCGCGAGCTTGGCCTTCACCCGGTCGATGGCTTCATGCGCCGCCTCGCCGTCACCGACGATGAAGCGGAGCCGCAGGTGCCCCGGATGGGACTCGCGATAGAGCGAGAAGCCCGTGGAGTCGGGCCCGCGATGCTGGCAACCATCCAGCATGTCGATCAGCGCCTTGCCGACCATGGCATCCGCCGCGGTCGAACTCTTGTAGAGAATCCCGGCAATTCCACACATTGTGAAACCTCGTGTTCTGGCGTAAAAAACATGGGCCCGTTCCACCGTGGAGCGCGCCTTTCCCCTAATATGGCAGTAAAGATTTTTTCCCTCAAGGAAATAAACGCAAGCGGCATTAACGTTAACATTCCGCAGCGTAAATGGTTCTTGCGTGAACAGCCAAATCGTGCAGAGTCAGCGGGGTCCGGCAGTCGCCGGTCTCTTGGAAGGGGGCCGTCCAAGGGAGGGACTTGTGTGTCCTCAGTCCGCTGCCGCGATTCTCGGCTGCAGCCCGGCGATTTCTGCGCTTCGGGACTATCTGCCGAAAGTCGCCACCTCCGATGCTCCCACCCTGATTACGGGGTCGACGGGCACCGGCAAGGAACACGTTGCCCGCAATGTCCATCAGTTGAGCGGCCGCTCCCACAAGCCCTTTGTCGCCATCAACTGCGCCGCCATCCCCGATACGCTGTTCGAGTCGGAACTGTTCGGCTTCGAACGCGGCAGTTTCACTGGCGCCAGCCATGCCCAGAAGGGCAAGGCCGTGCTGGCCGATGGGGGTACGCTGTTCCTTGACGAGATCGGCGAGTTGTCCCCCTTCTGCCAGTCGAAGCTGCTGCGGATGCTGGAAGAACGCGAAGCCCAGCCGATCGGGGCCACCCGCCCGGTGAAAATCGATCTCCGGGTCGTTGCGGCGACCAACCAGCATGTCGAGGATGCCGTCGCCGAGGGACGCTTCAGGAGCGATCTCTACTACCGGCTCAACGTCGCAAGGCTCGGCATTCCCGACGTGGCGGAGCGGCCGGAAGACATCCTGATCTACGTGAACCACTTCGTCGAGCAGTTCAACGGCCGCCGCCATACCAGCGTGGCAGGCGCCACCCGCGAGCTCGAGGACGTGCTCATCGGCTATGACTGGCCAGGCAATGTGCGTGAGATCCGCAATTTCGTGGAGGGCGTGTTCATCGACCCGCCCATGCGCGTGATCGGCACGGAAAACATTCCGGCCGCCTTCGCCCATCTCCGCAGCTCATATGTGCGCAGCGGCGATGACGAGCAGCGCCGGATGCTGGCAGCACTGGAACAGAGCAATTGGAACAAGGTCGAGGCGGCGCGCCTGCTCAAATGGTCGCGCATGACCCTCTACCGCAAGCTCAGCAAGTACAATTTCAGCCAGTCGGGACCGGGCCCGCGGCTGTAACAGCTGTGACATCGCGATTGCACCGCGTGACACCGCAGGCGCCGACGACAATCAATATTCCGACTTCTTATCAATTGGTTGCCAGGTGTCCCCGAGTGGCACGCCCGCTGCAATGGCAATGTCCATGTGGCGAGGAAGCAAACCATGACAGGCCGGACGAGTTGCCGGGACAATGCGGTCCCCACCGCGTCGCCCTATGTCAACCACTTCGAGGTGGCGCACAACCCGTTCGAATTCCTGATCGAGTTTGGACAGTTCCGGCCTGGCAAGGACGAAGGCGAGGGGCAGCTCGACATCCACACGGTGCTGGCGATCTCGCCGCCCTACGCCAAGATGCTGGCCGACCTGCTGCTGCGCGCTGTCGATCAGTATGAGGACGCCAACGGCGCCATCGCCTCGGCCACCGAACTCGCAACCCCCTTCGATATCGTGCTGCGCTCGCTCCCCGAATTCGAGGACCGCGCCCGCCGCTTGCGCGCCCGCCGCCGCGACGAGGCGCGCGCCGCCGGTCATCCCCAAGAGTCACAACTCCACCCAGGCAAAGGCAGGTGATCCGTCATGACAGCCCAGATACGCCCGACCCGCATGGACGTCAGCGACCGCTTCTCGTGGCTCGGCTTCGCCATCCGGACCGGAGAACCCAACGTCGATGCCGAAGTCGTCCTGGCCACGGACATCGATCTGTTCTACCCGCAGAACAAGTCCAGGCGTACCGCCGCGAATTTCTACTCGTCGCGCGAACATGGCCTTCTGGCCGTGCCGCGCGGCGAGGGCGTGTTCATCGTGCCGCCGGAAGTCCTGGCCCGCTTCATCGGCCAGGACCGGCTGTATTTTGGCCTGGCCACCGGCCGCACTGGCAATGGCGGCCTCAGCGTCGACGCGCTGCCGCGCGACGGCAGTCCCTATGTGTCGCTAAGGGGCTTCACCGGCCGCACCCTGCGGCGCAGCTTTGCCACCAACCGCGGCGCCGGCCCGCCGGTGCTGGAATGGACCGGTGACGCACCACAGCCCGGCACCGTGCCGGCCACTCCAGACGCTCAGCCCGCCGTCAATGGCGGTCCGGCCGACGACGCAACCCCTCCCTCCCACTATGATGACGGATTTGGACCCATGCCAGCGATCCCTGCACGCCAATCGAGCTATTCCAACCAGCAGCACAAGGTCATCCGCTTCGGCCGCCCGCGCGGCCGGGCGATGAGCCGTCAAATGAGCGGCGAACTGACCGCCGAGGGCGCACTCCGGTGGATCCAGCAAAAGGTCGAGCAGGTTGTCGGGGCCGTCGGCAACGATGTCGATCCGCCCTATGTCTACCGGCTGAATGACGACAGCAGCCTGTTCCGTCAGGCCTGGAACATCGTCTTCAGCATCACGGGCCTCGGCAGTTCGTTGGGCTCGTTCCTCGCGGAACTGCCCGACCTTGCGGACCGGACAGGCGTCACGCTGTCGATTGGTCCAGGCGTCGATGCGCCGCTGTTCGCGGCCGGCGCCGGCGTCGTCTTCGAACCCGGCGGCCAGGTGGCGTTGTTCGGCGCCGGAGAGGTGACCCTCGATCTCTCGGGTCTGCGCGAATTCGTCGAGAATCTCAGGGCCGTCCTGCAGGTCAAGATGAAGCTGGGCTACAACCGCGGCGGCATCAATGCCTTTGCCAACATCGGCAAAGTCGGTGCGGTCAATGCCGGTGAAGAGCTCGTCGTGGGAGCCGAGGTATGGCTCGACCGCAGCGGCTCGGGGATCGGCGGTGCGGTGAGCATCGGCGCCGGCTTCGCCTTGGAACTCGCTGCCGACGCAGACGATCTCGAACCCGCGCTTCCCGGCAACGAGCGCCGCCGCGCCGAGAAGATCGGCGGCATGTTCGCGCCGCGCGTCGGCGATGCGCTGGACCGCGGCCTCGATCCGCGGGCGCTGCAGCCGCTGCTCGACGTGCTCGATCCGCCGGCGGCACAGCAGCCGCTGGCGGCTGCCACCGCCAGAGGAAACGGCAATGGCAATGGCGTCTACCGGGCGCCGCCGCCGGCCAGGAAGACGTCGCGCGCCATGGATGCGGGGGCAAGCGCCGCCATCGCCGCCGCCACCTTCGTCTTGACCTCGCTGCGCGACAGCCAGGGCGACGTACATTGGGAATTGCAGCAGATGAACGGCATCAAGCACCCCAATGACGTGGCACCGGCGACGCCGCGGCCTTTCCATGATGGCGAGCGCATCATGCTCAACGACTGGCCTGTCGCCGGTGGCGCCATCGACGACATCAGCGCCTGGTTCCAGGTCGACTGGCAATATGATGGCCAGTCGCTCGGCAACGTCAGCATCTCCAACATCGGAACGAACGACGCCGTGGGCTGGGGTCTGAACGTCACCGCCCGCATCGCCCATGACAATCGCGTCTTCCCGCCGTCGAATTGCGTCAGGCTCAAGATCCGCTTCGACTATCGCTTCGACCGCTCGATCGGCTCGGACGTGCTCGCCTACCGGGAAGTCATTCTCTACGGCGACGGGCGCTGGGAAATGTCCGGCGACTGGCTGCAGGCCTCCATGTTGTCGGCCAGTGGCCAGCCCCGCCAGCCCGCTTACGCGTGACGATGGAGAGCCGCTGCCATGCCCGGCAACATCAGACTGGCTCCTCCCCCGCCTCCCAGGCGCAGCGGCAATGTCCTTGGGCAAGCCATGGCAGGGTCGGTCTGGGGCGGCGGGTACGACGACGCCGGGGCCAACGGGGCGAACCCCGGCAACGGCGAGACGCAGACGGCGCCGTCCAGCAGCAAGCTGCCGGCAACCGAGACCATCGGCCGCCGCGCCGGGTCGCTCTCGGACGAGCTGGATTTTCCGGAGTTCGTCGCGTCGTTGGTTCAGGGCACGTGGGATGCGATGGTGGATTCCGCCATCCGGCAGATGGACAGCTTTGCCGACCTGGTGGCGGCGATCTCCAAGCCGGTCAGTCAGTTCCGCGATGAGAACGTCACCGTCAACCAGGCCCGCGACTGGCTGGTGGCGCAGTATCCGTCAGACCTCGCCCTCGACCGGCAGGATGGCGGCTTTCGCCTCGCCATCCGCAGCAGCGGCGATGACGGCGGCTTCGGCCCATCGCCCGACTGGCTGTCCGACTATGGCTTGGCCGGGCAGACTCTGACGCCGGAACTCGTCGAGGAGCAGCTCATTCCCACCGCCCGCGACCGGCTGGCGCGCGACCGGATGCAGACGCTGGCGACTCTGGTGACGCTCGGCATGAACCGCATCGTGGTGCGCGACGGGTCGATCACCGCCCGCCTGCGCTTCCGTGCCGCCGCCGCCGACAAGACCTCGGTCGACTATGCCGTGAGCGATGATCCCGGCAACGCCACGCCAGCCGGCAGCTGGTCGACCCGCGGCAGCACCGCCTATCAGCCTGCCGTCACCAAGGTCTCCACAGTCGGCGTCAACGCCCAGACCGACAGCAGCCTCAACGCTGAACTGTTCGGCGAAGTAAAGATCAATTTCGTCAGCGAAACCCTGCCGCTCGAGCGCTTCGCCGATGACGCGCGGCGCGTGCTGATCGATCGCTCGGCACGCCCCGCACCGCCTGCTACCGCCGCCGCGCCAGCAGCAGCACCCGCGGCGCCGCAGCTTCCGCCGCCAACGCCATCAACATCGGGTAGGCCCACATGAGTGGCTATGCGACAAGGCGCGCTCTTTCGGAGCTGATCTTCGACCTGGCTGACAGCATCCAGACCGGACGGCCCGGCATCGCGGTCCAGGCGGTGAGTGCGGAATTCAACCTGCCGGTGGAGATGCGTTTCGCGGCCGACGTGTCAGGCCCGGTGATCCTCGCCGACTTCGCGCCGACGCGCACCCGCACCGCCTTCGATCCGCCCTTCGGGCGCCTGGCGCTGACCCTTGTCAGGGGAGGTCCAGGATGAGTCCGATCTCCGCCAATGCCGTGGCGCTGGAGGATTTCATCCAGGCCGTGCAGTCGCAACTCGATACCGCCCAGGCCCGCATGACGCTGAAGGCGCAGAACGACAAGCTGCCGCTGACCTTCGCGATCCGCGACATCTCGATGGATCTGAAGGCCCATGTCGAGGTGCAGAGCGGCGAGATCCGCATTCGCCCGGCCGGGCCCGCCGACACCAGCGCCAGCACGCTGCATGTGGTCTTCGCCGTCATCACCAAGCCGATGATCGATGAGAACGCCGTGCAGCTGGCGGTGGACGACAAGGACGAGGTACCGCTCGACGAACTGGGCGATACGTTGGATGAAGAGGAACGCCGCCGCCTGGACTGGATCGGCGTGCGCACCGTCTCGAAGCTCAATGAAATTTCCAAGCGCGGTCTGGGGCGCTCGGTCGGCCGCATTACCAATCTGCCGATCGACAAGCTTGAAAGCGTGCTGGCCCGGGCCTCGCGGCCGATGGTGGATTCGGTCGAGCGCGATAGCTCGTCAAATGGAACCGACGCCCTGCGCCAGCGGCTCAAGCTGCGCGGCCGCAATTTCCTGAAAGACGGTGTGCCGCCGAAAATCGCCGTCGATGGCCGGCCGGTGAGCGTGGTGCGCGCCAGCGGCGACGAACTGGTATTGGCGCCCGCCGCCGATCAGTTCGCCGGGCAAATGAGCCTGGCCCACGACCCACGTGCCACGACCGAATTCTGGTTCGACGAGTCGGCTGGCGGCGCTGGCCAACGTGAGGAGGGCATGCCATGACCGAGGCTGGCCGCACCCTCTTGCCCTGGGCCCATCACTCTGGCGCCTATGCGCTGCCCACCAGCATTCTGGTACGCCTCAAGCTGGGCGAGACGCCGGCCTCCATTCCCGCTGGTCTCGATGTCCTCCGCGGGAAGACGGCGCCCGCCAGCACCACCGGCCATCATGTGCTGGACCGGGTGGTGAGGACTTTCGGCGGCGGCATTCAGGTCTCCCGTCTCCATGCCGCGGCGGCATCGCTTCGCAATGTCGGGCAGCGCAACCGGGGTTATTCGGACGATGAGGAACTCGCCGGCATTTCCCGCGTGCTGCGTTTCGACGTCGAACCCGGCACCCACATCGGCTCCCTTGCAATCTCGCTCCGCCAGCTCGACATCGTCGAGTCGGCGATCCCCAACTACTTGTGTACCGTTGGCCTCGATGGACCGCCGGCGCCGGAGAGCCGCCAGCCCGATCCAGACGGCTGGGCGCCACGCGACATGATCGGCGCCCGCCAGGCCATGGCGCATGAGCCGGGCGACCGTGCGGTGATCGTCGGCATCGTCGACAGCGGGCTCAAGTCCGATCATCAGGAATTTAATGCCAGCGCTCTCCGCCATGGCTACGACACGGTGCAGCTCGGCAAGGGCGAACTGGCGGGCGGCATCGAACTGCTGGGCGACAACAGGGGCCCAGACACCAATCCCACCGATAATTACGTGGGCCACGGTACGGGCTGCGCCGGCATCATCGGCGCCACCGGACTGGCCATGCCGGCAGGCCTTGCCGGCGCCTGCAGCCTGCTGCCGATCCGCTCGCTGGGTGCGGCGCGCTTCCCCGGCCGCAAGACGGCCACGGGCGTCGGCTCCATCGGCGATCTCGACATCGGCACCGTGATGGCGGTGCAACTCGGCGCCAAGGTCATCAATATGAGCTTTGGCACCGACGACGAGGCGCTGGAGCCGAATGCCACGAAGCCCCACGCGGAAGCCGTCGCCTTCGCCACCCAGCGTGGCGTGACGCTGGTGGCGGCCTCCGGCAACAGCGGCGATGAACGCGTCTACTGGCCCGCTGCATTCCCGGAGGTGATCGCCGTCGGATCGGTGGCACTCGATGGCTCGGTGTCGGAATTCACCACCAGCGGCGGCCACGTCGCCCTGTGTGCACCGGGCGAGCGGATCCGCACGGCAGGACTCGAGGGTTATCAGAATGCCACCGGCACGAGTTTCGCCGCCCCGTTCACGGCCGCCACGGCCGCCTTGCTGATCTCGCGGGCACAGCGCCGCTCGGCGTCGCTCGATCCCGCCACCATCAAGCAACTGCTGACCGCCAGCGCCACGCCCCATCGCGGCGACATCAAGACCGGGCATGGAACCGGCGTTCTCAATGCGGCGCGCGCCCTGGCGCTGCTCGACCAGGCGCTCGACGAGGATGTCTCGACTGAAATCGAAGGAGTCGACGATGGCTGACCCACCTTTGAAACGACCTGCCGGCGCCTGCCGTGCTTCCGCCCATTCACGTAGTCGAAAGGAGCCAGACCATGGCTGACATTCTCAAGATCCAGTTCGTCGACATCAAGGACCGCAATGATACCGCCGTCCAGACCATCAAGAGCGAGATCGCCCGCCTTGGCTCGCTCAAGAACCCGAGCCAGTGGGAGCTCGAAGAACTGAACCGGCTGAAGCGGGTAGACGCGGGCGTGGCCGGCATGCGCGATACGTTGTTCGTCACCACGCGCTATGCGTTGGGGCTTCGTGGTTCTGGGCTTGTGCCGATCACCCTCGATATGGACGATGCCACCGGCGTGCTCGACGTTCATGCCGGCGGCGCCCGGCGCGAAAAGGCCGATCTGGCCCGCGTCTCGCTGATCCTCGGACTTCTCGACCTGTGGCATACGCCGCTGCCGCGCCTCGACGTGGACGGAAGAACGAATGTGGTCGAGCCTATCACCACGGACAACAACTATTCCCTGTTCGGCGAGAACCTGTTCAAGGCGGTGGGCAAGGTCAATGCCCGCACACCGCTGGCGCTGAAGATCATCACGCTGATTGCCGACGCCGTGGAGATCGACGGCACCAAGGCCGCGCCGATGGTGGCGGCCCTCGACTATGCCCGCGTCTTCGAGAACATGGTGGAGCAGGGCGTGTCGGCTGACGATCGGAACCTCAAGCCCAAGGTGGAGGACAGCCTCGGCCAGGTGCAGGAGACGGGCGAGGAGCGGCCGATCCACGAGACCGAGATCAGCCTTCCCGATCTCGAGGCGACCGCCGACGTTCAGGTCATCAAGGACAATGTCAGCCTGTTCGGCGCCATGGTCTTTGCCTCGATGCTGGACGAGCTGCGCGCCTTCCAGGTGGTGGACCAGCTGGTGGAATCCGCCCGGCGCGGCGAGCTGTCGCTCATCCGCGGCGATGCCGGCACCCAGCTCTACCAGTACTGGCGCCAGGCGCCCAACCGCATGAGCGACATCGAGCGCCAGACCTTCTACGCCATGACGCTCGGCATCCCCACCGGCCAGCCGGGAATCTCGGTCAACACCGAGTTCCAGGACCTGTGGCTGCGCTTCGTGTCGTCGGTCTCCTCGCTGGTGCGCGAGAGCCGCGTCGACCAGTTGCTGCGTTCGGCCCTGCCGTTCGCCATCAACCAGCAGCGCGTCAAGAAGTCGGCCCGCGATCTTGTCTCCAACATGTCGCTGTTCGGCTACGGCATGGCCTATTATGCCGCCGTCGACCTGCAGAAGCAGATCAACGAGATGATCAGGCTTCTCGACGACAAGGAGCTGAGGTCGGCCTTCGGCGCGCGGGACATGTGGGGCGTCATCGACCAGGTGGCGCAGACCGAGCTGGGCGGTGCCCGCAACAGCTCGAAATACCGCACGCTCGCCACCTGCGGCGCCATCATCACCAAGTGGCTGGCCGAGAACCTGTCCAGGCTGCGCGATCCGACCCTGCCAATCGTCGATCTCAACATCGTCAACAATCCGCCGGGGCGGCCGTCGGGGCAGACGGCGACGTCGAATCCCACCGACTACGATCTCGTCAATGCCTGCGAACTTTGGCTGGCCGACTCGGCCGTCGACGAGGACCGCATCGAGCAGTTCGCCCAGCCCAGGGAATCGCCGCAGCAGCCGAGCCGTCCGATCGCCATCCCGTCGGTAGCGCGCGACCTGCTCGAAGGTGCGGGACTGGGCCTCGAGATGGGCTTCGGCAACGGAACGGGCCGTGCACGGAATGGGCGCGCCGCCGCGGGCTACCGCGGTTACTGAGGCACAACGCCGGAAGGGAGACCAGCCATGGCATACGAACCGCTCAGCAGGCGCGTGAAGGAACGCCTCACGTCCGCATCCCAGCGGCTGAGGACGGCCAACCCTACGACCTCGACCTATGTCGGCCACTTGATAGAGGACAGTTTCAGCTATCCCCAGGGCGACCTGAGATACGCGAGGAATGCGTTCAGCCCCGGTGCTGCCCCGTTTGGACCGGTGTTCGGCGCAAGCCACCCGCGGACCCTGTCCTTCAACATGGAGCCGCTTGGGCCCGATGCCTCCGGATGCGACCGGCGCGACGCCGCCAGCCGCGAAATGCGCCGCCTGGTGAGCGAGAACTTTGGCCGCGAGGCATTGCACTGGTTCGACAGCGCCAGCGAGGGCCAGCGGGGCGCGCTCCGCCGGGCCGACCTGAACTACGGCGCCTTCTTCGGTTCGAGTTTCGACAATGACGGATTGCAGTCGGCCGTCGTCACCTATGAGAATGGCGGTGCCGGCAGCAACGACGTCAACCCGCAGCTGGCACGGCTGGTGATGTCGGCCATGTCGTCATTGCCAGGGGCCAGGCCGGTGTTCACCACGCTGGTGGCCGGGCGCGACTACGGCAGCCAGCGGATCACCCTGCTGCTCACCAATGGCATCAGGATGTCCGACCTCCAGCCGATGATGGAGGAATTCGGCCTTGGTCCGAAGCTCGCGCAGATCCTGCAGATCTTCGGCATCGCGCTGGGCGGCCGCTTCGACCTACCGCCGGGATCGACGCTCGTCGCCCTCGGGCGCGGTCCGGAGGGCCTGGAGATGGAACTGCAGGTGATGCTTGACGCCATTCCCGATGTGCCGCCGAATTTCTTGCAGCTTCTGACCATGAACCTGCGCGAACGCCCGAGCGAACTGGCGGCCCTCGAGCGCTTCCTCGAGGCGTTCACGCCTGAAGATAGCCCGTGGCCCGGCCGCTTCTCGGTGCTCGGCGTCAAGATCAGGCCGGCGGGTCCGCCGCGTGTCAATCTGTTCCTGCGCCCGGTCGAATTGGAAATCACGCCCAGCACCGCAATGAATCCGGCTGGCATGCAACCCGCAGCGGAGGCCTTGCAATGATCATCGTGAAACCGCCGAACCGCGATGCTCCGGCATCCACGACACCCACCCCGCGCCCCGAAGTGCGCGCCAAGGTGCACGACCTGCTCAACAACACGCCGAGTTTCCACAAGCTGCCGCCCGCCAGGCAGCAGCAGGTGGCGCGCGACACCGCGCTGGTGGCCGACGCGCTCGTTGGCAAGGGAGACGACTCCATGCAATCGGTCGCCGCCCGCGCCATGGCCGGCCAGGAGGCAACCTATGCCCAGCGCCAGGCGGCGGTCGACGCCATCGGCCAGGAGCCGTTCACGGCGGGCGCGGCCCGCGAGGGCGCCTTCGTTGCCGGTGAATTCATCAAGCAGGTGAACTTCGTCGAGTTTGTCTCAGGCCTCATCGACGGCGTGTTCAACTCGATCGTGACGTCGAATATCCAGCAGATGGAGGCCTACGCCAAGATGGTCTCCGACGTGTCGAAATCATTGAACGATTTCCGCGACGAGAACACCACAAATGACCAGGGCGTGGATGCGCTGCTGGATCAGTTCCCGGACGTCTTCGACATGGGCGTCGACAGTTTCTCGGGCTCGAACCAGCCGCAGTTGATGCTGCGCGACGACGTCGACCAGGATTCCGCCCTGGCGCGGGTCAATGATGCACTGGGCAGTTATGCCGAAGGCGGCATCGACTCGATCGACGTCTCCGATCCCGAGGCGCAGGCGAAGCTCATCAAGGCCGCCCGCAGCCACATCGCCACCGCCCGCCAGCAATTGCTGGCGACCATGGTGATGATGGGCCTGAGCCGCATCGTCGTCACCAACGGCAAGATCTCGGCGAAGATCATGTACGACTTCAACGCATCGAGCCAGCGCAACCTCTCGCGTTCGGCGCAGGCCAAGGATTTTGCCCGCAACCAGTATGGCGGTCTCGCCGTCATCACCGATGGCGAAGGCGAGAGCGAGACCAAGCGCACCAACAAGGGCGACTACGAGGGATCCTACCAATCCGGCAAGAGCACCTACACCGGCAACTATGATTCCGACTACTACACCAAGGGCAAGTACAAATATTCCCAGCGCCCGGTGATGACGGCGATGAGCGTTGCCGGCGAACAGCAGACGGATGCCCTCACCGCGCGCGCCAATCTGGCTGGACAGGTCGACGTGAACTTCAAGACCGACTACCTGCCGCTCGAAAAGATGGCATCGCCCGGCATGATCGAGGCAATCCAGATGCGCTCGAAACCGGTCGACCAGAACCGCCCGGTCTACAAGCCGACGGAGGCGCGGCCGGCGGGCACCCCGCCTGCATCGCAGCCTCCGGCGCAGGGTTGAGCCATGACCGCCCCCGTGACCACCGCTGTACCGGCGGCCGGGCTGTCGCCCGCCGCGGTCAAGCGCGTGCGGCCACTGGTGCGCGAGATGCTGACCCGCGTGCCCGCCTTCTCGCAGCTTGGCCAGGACGAACAGCAGAAGCTGGCCAACGACATGGTGCGGCTCGTCGCATATCTCGACGATCCCAATGGCGTGGTGTCGGAGACCAAGGCCAGCGAGCCGCTGGCCACCGCGCAGGCCGATGCCAATGAACAGACGCGGCGCAACCTCTCGGCCTCGCCCGGATTTGCCGGCAAGGACTTCGTCGCCGGTGCGGCACAGCAGGGCACCGACCAGTTCGTGCGCCTCGTCCAGAACGTGGATTTTCCTGCATTCGTCGGTGGACTGATTAATAATGTGTTCCGTTCGATCGTCGAGACCTCGATCGAGCAGATGCGCGCCTATGCTGAACTCGTGGCCAATGTGGCGAAGTCGGCGAGCGAATACATGAACGAGAATATCGGGCTCGGCCAGGGTCGCGACTATCTGGTCGACCGGTTCCCTGATCTCCTCGATCTCAAGGTCGAGGACAACGGCAATTCACGGCTCAGCGTCCGCGCCGACGACAGCGAACAGGCGCTGCGCGACATTCACAATACCATGGGCCTGCAGGGTGAGCCGCTGGATGGCATCGACGACGAGGAACAGGAGCTGATGCTGGTCAACGCAGCACGGCTCGCCATGGCGAAATCCCGCCAGCAGCTGCTCGCCTCCATGGTGTTGCTCGGCATCAACCGCATCGTCGTCACCGACGGTTCGATCGTCGCCAAGGTCCGCTTCGACATGCGGGCCACCGACGAGGCCAAACGCCGCTACCGCGCCTCTGCCTATGACCGGCAGACCTCGCGCAACAAGAATGTCAGCGCCTTCGGCGGCAGTTTCCTCGGCTTCGGCGGCGGCAGCGTCAATGTCAACGAGCAGAGCCATGTCGCCACCGTGAGCACGTCGGTGGACGAAAGCAGCGAGTCGAAGCTCGACCTGAACGCCAGGCTGCAGGGCGAAGTGAGGGTGAATTTCAAGAGCGACTACCTGCCGCTTGAGAAGATGGCGACGCCGGAAATGATCGGCGCCATCCAAGGCAACGCGGCACCGACGCCGCCGCGTGGCATGGCGGCAACTGGCGCTCCGCCCACGGTGCCGGCGCAGGGACCAGCCGCATGACCGACAGTGGCCGCGCATTCGCCTTCGAGAACGGTTCGGGCAGCCCCGGCCTCGAGCGGGCGGTGGCCCAGGGCCGCAGGCTGCTCATGGAGGTCGAAGCCTTCGCCACCATGCTGGCGGAACTGGGCGACATCGAGCTGCCCCCGGCGGCCCGGGCCGAGCCGATGCAGATGCGGGCCGTGGCGAGCCTATATCTGGCCTCGGCGCTTGAATCGGCGGGGCTCATCGACGTGGCGGATGATTTCGTGCGGCTTCTGCGCTCGGGCGTCATCCGGGCCGACATCGGCGAAGCGGCGGACCTGGTGAGCGAGTTCTGGAAGGACCGTACGAACCGCATCGCCAAGGACGAGCGCGGAGCCCTGTTCGCGCGGCTGTTCGGCACGCCGTCTGGTCCGATCGACACGCTGGGCGGGGTCAATCTCGACTTTGACGAACTGATGCTCGATCTCTGCGATGCCATCATGGATGCGGCCGATGCCGGACCACCGGCCCGGGTTCGCGCGGCGGGACTGCGGCTGGCTGAGAATGTCGCCAGCAGCGTCAACGACACCGTGCTGATGATGGCGCGGGAGATCATGGACGACCTCGGCCGTGCGGTGAAGCTCCTGGGACATGCCGATGTGCGCGCCGCGATGAATGCCAGGAGCCTGTGGGACGTGGTGGCCGGCGTCGACCGGCGCATGCGCCGCAGAATTCGCCCCACGCTCAATCACCTCAGGCGCGGGCGGGCCGGTATGACTGTGCTTGCCTGGCTGGCCGACGTGCTGGATCGCCTGGAAGGCGGCGGTGCGATCGAGGCCGGCAATGACACGGTCCTCGCGGCTGCCGTCGACTGGGTAGATGAAACCCTGAGTCTTGTGCAGGCCGATGACAGCGGCAGTGCCAATGATCCTCAGACGGGCCTGCCGCCCCGCGACGATGCCCCATCCTGGCGCGATCTGGCGCGCTAGGGCGAGGCTGTGCCATGCCCGCCGCTTCGCCACTTGCCCGCCCGCCCGATCATCTCCGCAACGATGTCAAGGACGCGCTGACCGCCGCGCCGCAGTTTCATGGGCTCGATTCGGAAGCCCGCCGCTCCATCGCGAATTCATTGGTCCGCATTGCCCACGCTGCGAAGCTGCTGGAGCAGGAAGCCGGAATGCCGGCGGCTGCACAGGCACCGTCCCGCACCATGTCGGCCGGCAGCGAGCTCTCCGGCGCGGCCGTCAGCCGCGTCGCCGGCACGACGCGCGCCATCATCGGAGCCATCTCGTTCCCTCGATTCGTCCGTGAACTGATCAATGGTGTGTTCAATGCCATGGTGGAAACCAACCAGCAGCAGTTGCAGCAATATGTCGAGCTCACACGGGCCGTGTCGCAGTCGATCGACGGCTTTGCGTCACTGGGCGGCGACGACGATGCCGCCCGCCGCTGGCTGGCCGAGCAGTTTCCCCAGAGCTACCAGATCGAGGCACCCGACCCCGAAGACGTCTACCCCGACGAGGAACCCGAACCGGCGCGATTGATCACGACGGGGACGGCACCAAGCGAGGATGCAATGCGGGCGGCACTTGGGCTGGAGGCCGGCGCGGAGGTGCCGTCGGGCGGGGCCGAAGCCCTGGTGCCCTTCGTGCGCCGGTCCTTGGCCCGCAACCGGCAGCAGATCCTCGCCACCATGGTGCAGATGGGCATGCAGCGCATCGTCGTCGATTCCGGCCGCATCCAGGCCGGCATGCGCTTCCACATCGATGCCAGTTCCGCCGCGGCGGAACAGAACCGCAGCCGCTTCGACACCCGCACTACCATCGGCGCGCGCGCTTCCGGAGGCTTCGGCATCTGGCGCGCCTCGGCCTCGGTGGACACGACGATCGGATACGTGTCGGCCACCGACCGCCAGACCCGCGAGGAGCTCAATGCGTCGGCCGATCTCAACAGCTCGGTCGAACTTCATTTCCGCACCGACCAGGTGCCGCTCGACCGCATCGCCTCGTCACAGACGGTGGACCGGCTGCGGCTCAACACGCTGAACCCGGAACGGGAATTGCAGATCCAGCAGCAGACCGACCAGGCCCGCATTCAGGCCGGGCAGCAGGTGGAGCAAGCGCGGCTCAGCCGTTCTCCGATGCAGGCGGCCGGCCAGGTGCAGCCGGCGGTCGAGAACCCGCCGCCAGCGGGTAGAGCTGCGCAAGGAGGTGGTGGCCAGGC
>CAZECZ010000048.1:0-27967 GCA_964510815.1 uncultured Aestuariivirga sp. | reverse complement strand
GGTAATCGTCACCGCCGTGCCGAACACGCTGTTGGTGGCGGTGTCGATGGTGCCAGAGTCGTCATTGGCCGTCATCGACGTGCCGGACGTGTTCTCCGCCACTACGCTGTTGATCACGGTGATGGTCGAAAGGAAATCGTCGATGCCGCCGCCCGCTGCCGTACCGCCGCCGTCGGCATCGGCCTGGTTGCCCGTCACCGTGCTGTTGAGCAGGTCGACCGAGGACAAAGAAGCATAGATGCCGCCGCCGTTCTGGTTGGCGGTGTTGCCGTGAATGGTTGAATTAGTGACCGTGAGTGTCGAGGCAGTCATCAAATAGATGCCACCGCCCTTCAAGGTTGCGGCGTTGCCCGTCAGCAGGCTGTTGGTCAGGGTCACGGCTGTTCCGAAGCTAGCCACCCCCCCCACCCTTAAGCGCCGCACTGTCCTTGATGGTCGTATCCTGGATGTCGAGCGTGGAGATGGACTGAGCAATGATCGCGCCGCCGGAACCGGTCGAAGAAATATTACCATTGGCCAGCGTCAGGCTGAGGAGATCCACGTCCGTGAAGTCACCTGTCGCGCTGAACACGCGGCTGGCATTGTTGCCCGAGATCGTGATGTCGGCCTTGTTGTCACCGTTGACGTCGCCGTCGATGGTGACATCCTGCGTCAGCACCAGTTCACCGCCGTTCAGTGTGATCGTCTGGCCCGCCATGCTGGCATCGAACACGATGGTGTCGGCATCCGCATTGGCATTCGCCAGCGCGATGGCCTCGCGCAGCGACAGCAGGCCGTCGTCCGCCACCACGTCGGAGGCCGTGGTTACCACGAGCTGGAACTCGGTGGCGCCGACATCCACGGTGCCCGCCACGACCCGGTCGTTGCCGTTGGCGTCGGTGGTAAGCGACGTTGTCCCGCCGGTGTTGATCAGAACGCTGTCGGCCGTGATGTTGCGGGTCAACACCGTGCCACCATTGTCGGCAAGCGCGCCCAGCCCGACGTCGGCCACACCGGTCAGGCTGTTGGTGTTGGCGGTGATCGTCACCGCCGTGCCGAACACGCTGTTGGTGGCGGTGTCGATGGTGCCACGGACGTCATTAGCCGTCATCGAGGTGCCCGACGTGTTCTCCGCTACCACGCTGTTGATCACGGTGATCGTCGACCTGTAGTTCTCGATCCCGCCGCCGTTTGTGGTGCCTGTTCCATTGGCATCGGCCTGGTTGCCGGTCACCGTGCTGTTGAGCAAGGTAACAGTCGAATTGGCCGCTGTTAAGCCACCGCCGTAGTAGTTGGTTGTGTTGCCGGCGATGGTCGAATTGGTGACGACGAGTGTCGAAAGGGACCGGACATAGATGCCGCCGCCAAAGCCGTTGGTCGAGTTGCCGGTCACCAGGCTGTTGGTGAGTGTCACATCCGTAGCAGAGGCAGCCAACCCGCCGCCGGAACCTGATACACTGTTCCTGATCGTCGTGTCCTCGATGTCCAGCGTTGAGATGTCCTGAGCATAGATCGCACCGCCGAAGCCAATCCAAGAACCATTGGTCAGCGTCAGGCTGAGCAGGTCCACGTCCGTCGAGGCTCCCGTCATGAGGAACACGCGGCTGGCATTGTTGCCCGAGATCGTGATGTCGGCCTTGTCGTCGCCGTTGACGTCGCCGTCGATGGTGACGTCCTGTGTCAGAATCAGTGCACCGCCGGTCAGCGTGATCGTCTGCCCGGAAAGGCTGGCATCGAACACGATGGTGTCGGCATCCGCATTGGCATTGGCCTGGGCAATGGCCTCGCGCAGCGACAGCACGCCATCGGAGCCGTCCACCACATCACCTGCCGTCGTCACGATGATCGTCGCCATTCACGCCTCCTGCACAGGGTACCAAACGGAACAGCAGATGAGGCTGCGCTCAAGGGCAAACCAACTCGCGTCACTTGTCATGCCACGAGAGCTTCCGTTCCCCTCCCCGCTGGCTGACGCTAGGACTGCATTCGCCCCGAGTCAATCCTCCGCACAACCGCCAGCGGGCCGCCACGTCAGGATTGCTTTCATATCTTTTGCTTCGGTTCCGGCATGGTCGCGTCCTGCTGTTCGCCGCCCTGCGCCACAATACGATAGGCCTTGGATTTCTGCAGGTCGCGCCAGAAGGCAAGCTTGGAATAGCGTTCGAACAGGTCCGGCGGCAGGATGGTGGGGCGGCTGCGCGGCTCAACCTTGCGGTGCACGCGGTGCAAGCCGTCGAGACCCAGCTGCGCATCAAATTCCGGCGCGTCATAGACGACGTTGTCGAAATCATGCTCGAACCACGGCTCCCCGAGGAACTCGTAGATCAGCTTGAAGACATCCTTCGGCCGGTGGGTCACGAGGTCGTACTCGACGATGACGATGCGATCGGCGAATTCGGAATAGCAGGCCTCGCGCAGCGCATGCCAGGGGAAGCCCACGAGCCGGTTGGCGTTGGCCAGCGCCTCGACGCGGGTATAGACGGTGGAGCGCTCGGCGTGGGAATTGAACAGCCGCGTATTCTCGAAGGCGTTGGCGCGGAACTGGCGCTCGATCGAGTCCATCACCCAGGCGACATCGCGCACGCAGCAGATGACCTTGGATTCGGGAAACAGCGTCATCAGCGCCGGCAGTTGGGCCGTCCAGGCGCGGTTGGTGTCGAAGATCACGTCGGCGGTGTTGCCGGCATAAAAGCTGTCGAACAGGCCGCGCAGGATGCGGCCGCGCTGCTCGTGGTTGACCATGGCCGACAATTCGCTGCCGGCCGAGACCTGCGAGATGATGCCCTCCATCAGGCTGGCGACGGGGCTCGACATGCCGGCATGGAAGCGGGGGTTCTGGCGCAGCACGGCCCCCATCAGCGTCGATCCCGAGCGCGGCAGGCCTGAAACAAAATGATAAATGATACCCTCCCGTGGTTGGCGCTAGCTTGACATCTGGCCCCGCCTGACTCCAGCAAATATCGGCAGGCCGCCCGCGGTCAAGCCCCAACGCGCCTTCGCCCTCCCCACAGAAGGCTTGGCCAGAACCAGCATCTCTGCGATAGCAAGGGCCGTGGACAGCACGAATACACAGACACAGCAGTTTCTCGACAAGGGATGGACGCGGTTTCCACCCTCCCCCGAACTCGACGCATGGATTGCCGCGGCGCGCCCGGCGGCGGCCGCCGTCGCCACTTCGCCGGAACATGCTGACTGGCATCGTCATGGTGGCACATGGTTCGTGGGCGTGAACGCGCTTCCCAATGACGCGGCAGGTGCGCTGCGGGAAGGCCCGCCGCTTGCCGGGCCGGCCGTCGATTTTGCGCTTGGCCTTACAGCACCGTATCGCGCCGCATGGGACAAGGGCCAGGTCTCCATCTGCTTTCCGGGCTATCCCCAGCGCGACCCAGACCAGTCGGAGGCCTCGCACCGCTACCGGTTGGTGCGCGACGCCGCCCATGTCGATGGGCTCCATGCCGAGGGACCGGAGCGGCGGCGGCTGGTGCGCGAGTTTCATGGATTCATCCTCGGCATTCCGCTTGCTGCCGTGCAGGAGGGCCACTCCCCCGTCGTGGTGTGGGAAGGTTCGCATCACATCATGCGCGCGGCCTTCGCCGATGCGCTTCGCGATGTGGAACCGGCTCTTTGGGCCGATGTCGACATCACAGAGACCTATCACGCGGCGCGGCGGCGCTGCTTCGAGTCCTGCAAGCGGGTCGAAGTGACGACCGCACCTGGACAGACCTATGTCATCCATCGTCTGGCGCTGCATGGCATGGCGCCGTGGACGGCGGAGGCCGGAGCGCCCCGCACGGTGATCTATTTCCGCCCGACGCTGCCCGATCCGGCTGCATGGCTTGCCGACGATGTCGAGACGCCGGAATGACCCAAACACACGCCATGGAACTCCGCCTCAAGGCACCCGAGCAGTTGTTCAACACGCTCGACCCCACGCCGTTCGACGAGCGCGACCTCGATGAGAAGGCGGAACGCTTCATCGTCGGCTGGGCCCAGGACGCGGATCGTGACGCGGACCTGCGTCTGATGATCCTGCTGCCGCCCGACCACATGGACAGCGCGGCGGCAGGTTCGATGCCCGACGCCGTGCATAACTACTTCGCCTATCGGGCTGAGCAGACCCGGCATGAACTCCGCGAATTGCTGCGCATCGGCTGGCGGGCGCTGGCCATCGGCATCGTGGTGCTGCTGGCCTGCCTCGGCGCCATCCGTTTCCTCGACCTGTTCGCCACGGCGCCGACGGTCCGCCAATTGGCACAGGAGAGTCTTCTCATTCTCGGCTGGGTGGCCAATTGGCGGCCCATCGAGATCTTTCTTTATGACTGGTGGCCGATCGTCCGGCGCCACCGGCTGCTCAAACGCCTGGCCTCCATGCCGGTCGAGGTCAAGCCGATCGCCTGAGTGCCCTACTCGTTGAGGAAGCGGTCGACCTCGGCGTTGAAGCGGCCGGCGTTCTCATAGAACATGAAATGTGCGCCGCCTTCATCTTCCTCGAAGATCACCGCGCGCGCATTGGGGTTCACGGAGGCAATCCATTCCTGGGACTCGGCCGAGAAGATGGACTTGCGGCCGCCCACCACCAAGGACGGCAGCCGGGTCGCCTCGATCACGTCGCGCCAGTCGTTGAGACAGTGATCGAACAGCAGGTCGGCGGCATGGGGGCGCGGCATCTTGAGATTCTCCTCGGCGATCCACCGCAGATCATTCTCCGGCATCGCCGCGGTGAACATGCCCTTGATGATGGCAGCCGTTCCCTCCACGGTCGGTGCGGCACGCACGGCATCGCAGAAATCCGCAACGGCCTGCACGCTAGGTTGCAGGCAGCCAAAGCGCAGCTTGTCCTCGTCGCTCCACGCCGGCAGCGCGGCCACCATCGGCGCCTGATCGACGATCACCAGCTTGCGCAGGTGCTTGGGGCCAAAGAGATCGAGGTAGCTCCAGATCACGGAGCTTCCCATGGAATGGCCCAGCACATCGACAGATGTAAAGCCCAGGGCAGCGATCACCTCGTCCAGGTCCCTCGCTAGTCGCTGGACGCGGTATCCGCCTGCTGGCTTGCTGCTTTCGCCGTGGCCTCGCATGTCGAGCGCGATGACCCGGCGGTTCTTTGCCAGTTCCGGGATGTTGCGGCCAAATTCGGCCGCCGACTGCGACCAGCCGGGGATCATGATGAGCGGCCGGCCCTCTCCCTCCTCCAGCGCATGCAGGCTGACGCCGCCGGAGATGTCGATTCTGCGCGATACGGGCATGACCCTCACCCCTAGAGTTGCACGCCGCGGGTCAGTGCGCCGTCGATCACCAGGTTGGTGCCCATGGTGAAGCTCGACGCGGGGCTGGCCAGGAACACGATGCCCTTGCCGATTTCCTCGGCAGTGGCCATGCGGCCCGTCGGGTTCAGCGCCAGGGCGGAGGCGAAGAGATCAGGCATGTTGTTCTCGACATATTCCCAGATACCGCCCTTGAAATAGACGTTGCCCGGCGACACCGAATTGACCCGGATCATCTTGGGCGCCAGCTTGTGGGCCAAGCCGTGCGCATAGTGAATGAGGGCCGCCTTGAAGGCGCCATAGGCCGGCGAGGTGAAGTCGATCTCGCGGCCCGAGACGCTGGAGACGATGACGACCGATGGCCACTTGGATTTCTCCAGATGCGGCAGGGACGCATTGACGGTGCGCACCGTGTGCATCATGTCGATGTCGAACTGCGCCTGCCATGAGTTTTCCGAGTCCTCGGCCGCCGCAAGCGCGGACACATTCGGCACGACGATATCAATGCCGCCGAACTCCTTGGCGCTGGCTTCCACCCAACCTTCGAGTTGCTCCTTGTTGCCGACGTCGATCGCCTGGCCGAAGCTCTTCACGCCCTTGCTGGCAAGGCTCGCAGTGGTCTCCCGCACTTCATCGGCATTGCGCGCGCAAATCGAAACATTGGCGCCTTCGTCGGCGAACATGTCCGCCGCGCGACGCCCGATGCCTTTGGTGCCGCCGGTCACCAATACGTTCAATCCCTTTAATCCCAGATCCATGTCGTCCTCCCGTTGTCACGCGCCGATGTATGATTTGAGGATAGAGGCCCCCAGCGTGTATTTGGGGTCCACTATGTTGCCGACCCGCATGCGGCCGGCTTGTGTAAGAAGGAAATAGGCTTCCAATTCATCGAAGCCATAGTCTGAGGCCAGCCAGCGGGTCAGTTCGCGGTAGGCGATGCGGGCGGCGTCTTCCATCGGCCGGGCCGAACCGATGGTCATGATGAAGTCCTTGTTCTCCAGCCGCGGCCAGGCAATCTGCCAATTCTTGATGAGGTCGACCTGCACGGTGGTGGTCGAGGGCATTTCCACCGCCACCCCGCACAATTCGCCGTCACCCTGGCGGCCGTGGCAGTCGCCGAGATAAAGAAACGCGTCCTTGTGCATGACGGGAAAGTAAACGACGGCGCCGGGGGCCACATCCGGCAGGTCCATGTTGCCGCCCCAGTAATCGGGCTGCAGAGACAGGACTGCCTCGATCTGCGGTGATACGCCGAGCGTGCCGATGAAGGGCTCATAGGGCAGTGTCACCCGGTCGCTGAATTTCACGCCCTGCTCGGTGACCTCATATTTCATCACGCGCTCGGGCAGCGGCGGGTTGAGCATGGCCGTTGCCGAATTAGAAACCAGGCCGCCGAATTCCGGAATCAGCGCCGAGGTGCCCACCGGCTGCGGCCCGCGCGGCTTGATGGAATGGATGTGAACGCAGAGCACGTCGCCCTTCTCGGCCCCTTCCACTGCAATGGGCCCGCACTGCGGATTGACGAAAGGCATGTTGAGCTTCTGCGAGGGCAAGTCGTCGACGGTCTTGATCGCACCGCCGAAGGCATCTTCCGTCTCGGCCACCACGATGTCGCCCGGCACGATGGTCAGCACCGGCTCGGCGTAGGGCCCATAGACATAGTGATACCGTCCCTGCACCTTGGCATCCAGCATATGCGTCTCTCCGGCCTTGCCACGGGCCACACCTTTCCGGGCCATGTAGGTGCCGTCCAACCACGTCATGATATTTGCTCCGTATACGGATGACTTGAGGGGTTGGAGGGAGGCTATGTCAATTCACTGTCGTGGTCCAGTGCATCCGGTGCAGGCACAACCTGATCGCCCCGCAGACCCTTCCACACCGGTGCGCCGCACAAGCCAATTCGCAATTGCACAATCGATTTTCAATGTGACACATCTTGACAGTATCGAGTCTTCTTGTTCATCGTGATTTCCTTGAATGGGATTGGGGAGGCGCTCCCATCGCCAGTGCGGCACACGATCATATCGAGGAACTTGTCCGGGCGGTGGAAGGCCGCAAATCGGGCCGCGATGACGTGATCGAACAGTCGTGGGTGCGGTGTGTCCTCAACCATCGGCTGGACCCCACCGTCATGCGCCCGGCGGTGATCGTCGAGGACCGTTGCCTGCGCGAGCATAGGGAAGCCATCGACGACCTGCTGCGCACCGCCCGGTCCGGCATCGAGACGCTCTACCGCCAGGTCGCGGGACTGGGCTATGTCCTGCTGCTGACCGACAGCCAAGGCATTACCGTCGACTATATCGGTGACGAGGCGATTACCGAACAGTTGCGCTCCGCCGGCCTCTATCTGGGGTCGGACTGGAACGAGACGCGGGCCGGCACCAATGGGACCGGCACCTGCATTGCCACCGGCGAGGCGTTGACCGTCCACCAGAGCGATCATTTCGACGCCCAGCATATCCCGCTGAGCTGCACTGTCGCGCCGATCTACGACAGCACCGGGCACCTCGCAGCCGTGCTCGACATTTCGGCGCTGAGCACGCCACCCGAGAAGTCGAGCCAGTACCTGGCGTTGCAGGTGGTCAAGAGTTTCGCCCATCGAATCGAGACGGCGAACCTCATCCGTTCCTGCCCCCGGAACTGGATCGTCAAGCTCACCTCCAACCACGGACTGGCGGAAGTCGATACGGAGTATGTGCTGGTGCTGGATTCCTCCGGCACCATCGTCGGCTTCAACCATATGGCGCGCAGGCTCCTGGCCCATGAAATGCAGCGCGACTGGCGCCGCCGCGACCTGCTGCTCGGCCGCCCGTTCTCGGACTTTTTCGACTGCGATATCGACAGCCTCACCCGCTTCGTTGCCCACCACGGCATCGAGCGAAACTACGTCCGCATGCTGGGAACCGGCCGCAGCCTGTTCATCCAGGTGATTCCGCCCACCTCGTTCCGCATTCTGCCGTCGGCCAAGGCGGCAGCCGCCAGTGCGATGCAGATTCCCGAACAGCTCATGCGTGTCGCCGGCGAAGAGCCCGGCATCGCCAAGAGCCTGATGAAGGTTGCCCGCATCATCAACACCAACATGAGCATCCTGGTGCAGGGCGAAACCGGCACCGGCAAAGAGTTCATGGCCAAGGCGATCCATGCTTCGAGCGCCCGCTGTAAAGGCCCCTTCGTGCCAGTCAACTGCGCCGCGCTGCCAGAGAACCTGATCGAGAGCGAGCTGTTCGGCTATGAGAGCGGGTCGTTCACCGGCGCCCTGAGCAAGGGCAAGAAGGGGCTGATCCGCGAGGCCCATGGCGGCACGCTGTTCCTCGACGAGATCGGTGACATGCCGCTGGCCTCGCAAACGCGGCTATTGCGCGTTCTGGCCGAACGCGAGGTGACGCCCATCGGCGGACTGAAACCCGTGCCCGTCGACATGCGCGTCGTGGCAGCGACCCATCGCGATCTTCTCGACCTGATCGCCACCGGCAGGTTCCGCGAAGATCTGTATTTCCGCCTCAACAGCGCGATCATGACGCTGCCGCCGCTGCGCGAACGCAAGGACCTGTCCTGGCTTGTGTCACAAATGCTGGCCAGCCGCCCGATGCCGGATGGAACGCGGCGCAGCATCTCTCCCGCCGCCCTCGCCTTGCTGAATAAACTGCATTGGCCCGGCAATATCCGCGAGCTCGTGAACGTCATCGACTTCGCCTGCGCCCTCGCCATGCAACCCGAAATCGACGTGGACGACCTCCCCGATCAGGTTGCGGCTTCGCCACCGGCCCCGGAAACAGCCGATACGGAAGACTCAAGTGGTGGCGATGCCGCTGCTGCTCTGCGCCATGCCTTGCAGTGCAACAGCTGGAATGTCTCCGCTGCAGCAAGACACCTGGGCATTGACCGCACCACCATGCACCGGCGCATGCGCCGCCACGGCATTTCCATCCGTCCGAAGGTCCGGTAGCAGCTGCGCCACACCTGTGGCGGCATGACGCGCCACAGGTGTTGCAAATCTCCGCGTGTTGCAGCGGAATTCATCCGCCAATGCATCAAAGACGCGCATTTCGGCAGTTGGCACAAAAGTTGCTGAACCGTTAACCAAACAAAAAAGCAATACGTCTGGGAAGAATGGGAAACGCAGTCGGCATCATCGCTAATCCTGTATCTGCACGTGACATCCGCCGGGTGATCGCAAACGCGACCGCCTTGCAGATTACCGACCGCGCGAATATCGTGCTGCGGGTGCTCTCTTGCTTGCAATCTTGCGGGGTTGACCGGGTCTACATGATGCCGGAAAATGGCGGCATCCGGAACCACGTGCGCCGTGGTATCGACCGGGCAGAGAACCAGGGTCTCAAACAATTCCCCCGCGTCGAACATCTCGACTACAAGATCTCCAGCACCGTCGACGACACGTTCAAGGCGGCGCGCATGATGAAGGAGATGGGTGTTTCTGCCATCATCGTGCTCGGCGGCGACGGCACTCACCGTGCAGTGGTCAGCGCCTGCGGCGACATCCCGATCGCCGGCATCTCGACGGGCACCAACAATGCCTTCCCCGAACACCGTGAACCCACCATCACCGGCCTTGCTGTCGGTCTCGCCGTCAATGGAAGAGTGCCGCCCGAAATCGCCTTCCAGCCCAACAAGAAGATCCTGGTCCGCGTCAACGGCCATGAAGAGATCGCCCTGGTCGATGTCGCCGTCGTGACCGAGCGCTATATCGGTGCCCGCGCCCTGTGGCGGACCGAAACATTCCGGGACCTCTATGTCACGTTCGCAGATCCGGAGGTGATCGGCATGTCGGCCATCGCCGGTCTGCTGGAGCCGGTGACACGGCTCGACGGGCACGGCTTGCATGTGCGCCTCGCGCCCCATGACGAAGCCAACATCATGCTCGATACGCCGATTGCACCTGGCTACATGCGCGGCATCGGCATCCGCGACTATGCGCCGATGGAACCCGGCGTGAAATACCGCCCGCAAATTACTGACGGCTCGATCGCCCTCGATGGCGAGCGCGAACTCTCCTTCACGCGCGATGACGATGTCACCATCGAGCTCATCCCCAATGCCTTCCGGACCGTGAATGTCAGCGGCTGCATGCAATATGCGTCGCGCCACGGTCTGATGCGCATGAACCAGAACGCAAACTCGCAACCACTGGGAGGACCCTGATGACTGCACCCAATTCGACGGCGGGCATTTTCCCGCTCGACAAGCCGGACCTGCTGAAAGCCTACCGCACCATGCGCACCATCCGCGAGTTCGAGGAGCGGCTGCACGCGGACTTCGCCAAGGGCGACATCCCGGGCTTCGTCCATCTCTACGCCGGTGAAGAAGCTGCCGGCACCGGCATCATGATGCATCTCGAAGACAAGGACCGCATCGCCTCGACCCACCGTGGCCATGGCCACTGCATCGCCAAGGGCGTGGACCCTCGCGAGATGATGGCCGAGATCTACGGCAAGGTGACGGGCTCGTGCCGCGGCAAGGGCGGCTCGATGCACATCGCCGACCTGTCCAAGGGCATGATGGGTGCCAACGGCATTCTCGGTGCCGGAGCACCTCTGGTCTGCGGTGCGGCACTGGCCGCCAAGTATCGTGGCGATGGCGGCGTGGCCATTTCCTTCGTCGGTGACGGCGCGTCGAACCAGGGCACGTTCCTCGAAAGCCTCAACCTGGCCGCCGTGTGGAACCTGCCGGCGATCTTCGTCGTCGAAAACAATGGCTACGCTGAGTCGACCTCGCGCGACTACGCCGTCGCCGTCGACTCCTATGTCGACCGCGCCGCCGGCTTCGGCCTTCCCGGCGTCACCGTCGATGGCCTCGATTTCTTCGCCGTCTATGAAGCTGCCGGCGAAATCATCAAGCGCGCCCGCGAAGGCGGCGGCCCTGCACTGCTTGAGTGCAAGATGATCCGCATGTTCGGCCACTTCGAAGGCGACCAGCAGACCTATCGCGCCAAGGGCGAGGTTGAGGACATCCGCAACAACAAGGATTGCATCAAGATGTTCTCCAGCCGCGTCACCGAGGCCGGAGTCATCGGCAAGGGCGAACTCGCCGCCATCGACAAGGAAGTCGTGGCGCTGATCGAGGACTCGATCGACTTCGCCAAGAAGGCGCCTCTGCCAACGGCAAAGGACCTGCTCACAGATGTTTATGTCAGCTACTGATCCCAGGGGAGTTTAGATCAATGGCACGCAAAATCAGCATGCGCCAGGCCATCAATGAGGCACTGGACCAGGAAATGACCCGCGATCCCTCCGTGATCGTCATGGGTGAAGATATCGTCGGCGGCTCGGGCGCCGAGGGCGACGAAGATGCATGGGGCGGCGTTCTCGGCGTAACCAAGGGCCTGCACGCGAAGCATCGCGGCAAGCTGCTCGACACGCCGCTGTCGGAGTCGGCCTATGTCGGCGCCGCCATCGGTGCGGCGGCCTGTGGCATGCGCCCAGTCGCGGAACTGATGTTCCTCGACTTCATGGGTGTCTGCTTCGACCAGATCTTCAACCAGGCCGCCAAGTTCAAGTACATGTTCGGCGGCAAGGCGGAAACACCGGTCGTCATCCGCGCCATGGTGGGCGCCGGCTTCCGCGCCGCCGCCCAGCACTCGCAGATGCTGACACCGCTGTTCGTCCACATCCCCGGCCTCAAGGTGGTGTGCCCGTCGAATGCCTACGACGCCAAGGGTCTTTTGATCCAGTCGATCCGCGACAATGATCCGGTGATCTTCTGCGAGCACAAGAACCTCTATGGCCTGGAAACCGATGTGCCGGAAGATTCCTATGCCATCCCGTTCGGTGAAGCCAACGTGGTGCGCGAAGGCAAGGATTGCACCATCGTGACCTACGGCATGATGGTTCACCGCGCCATGGATGCGGCGGCCGCCCTCGCCAAGAACGGCACGGAGTGCGAGGTGATCGATCTCCGCACGCTGTCGCCCATCGACATGGACACGGTGATCGACAGCGTCGAGAACACCGGCCGTCTGGTCTGCGTCGACGAGGCCAATCCGCGCTGCTCGATCGCCGGCGACGTGTCGTCGGTCGTGGCGCAAGAGTGCTTCAAGAAGCTGAAGGGACCGATCCAGATGGTGACCGCGCCGCACACGCCGGTGCCGTTCTCGCCGGTTCTCGAAGACCTGTACATCCCGTCGGCGGACGCCATTGCCGCGGCGGTCAAGAAGACCATGTCGAACTGAGGTGACGTAAATGAGTGACACCCGCATTGTGCCGATCGTCATGCCCAAGTGGGGCCTCTCCATGAAGGAGGGGAAAGTGACCGGTTGGCTCGTTGAAGACGGCACGAATATCAACGTTGGCGACGCGATCCTCGAGGTCGAAACCGACAAGATCGCGGGATCCGTAGAGGCTTCCGACGCTGGCGTCCTGAGACGCCGCGTCGGCGAGGCCGATACCATCTACCCCGTGAAGGCGCTCATGGGGGTCATTGCCGACCCCGCGGTGCCCGACTCCGAGATCGATGCGTACATCGCGTCCTACGTCACGCCCGCGGCCGATGAGGGCGAGGAAGACGAGGGCCAGAAGTATGAGCACGTCGAAACCTCAGGCGGGCGACTGCGCTACGCCAAGCGCGGAACGGGAGGCGATGCCGTCATTCTGATCCACGGCTTCGGCGGCGACGTCGACAACTGGCTGTTCAACATCGACGCCCTCGGCGAGTCCGCAACCGTTTACGCGCTTGACCTTCCCGGCCATGGCGGATCGGTGAAGGCGCTGGCTCACCCCAACCTGGCCACGCTGACGGCGGCGGTCAGCAGCTTCATGGACCAGCTCGGTATCGAGGCAGCCCATCTGGTGGGCCACTCGCTGGGTGGTGCCATCTCCATGCAGATGGCCCATGATCACCCCCAGAAGGTGAAGTCGATGACCTTGATCTGCTCGGCCGACCTCGGCCCCGAGTTCGGCTCCTATGTCGACGACTATGTGGCGGCATCGAACCGCAAGGAACTGAAGCCGGTGCTGGAACGGCTGTTCGCCGACAAGAGCCTGGTGTCACGCCAGCTGGTCGACGATGTCCTCAAGTACAAGCGTCTCGACGGCGTCGATACTGTGCTGGGAGGTCTCGCCGAGGCGATCTTCGGCGGCCAGAAGCAGCATGCGCTTCCCGGCGCCAGCCTGCCCTCCGGCCATGCCCCTGCCCTCGTGATCTGGGGCAAGGAAGACCAGGTCATTCCGTCAGCCCATGCCAACAACCTCAAGGGTGCCAAGGTCCACGTGCTCGAGGGCGCCGGCCACATGGTGTTCATGGAGAAGGCCAGCGACGTGAATGCCCTGATCAAGGCCCACATCGCTGGCCACTGATCACAACCAAAACAAAGGCCGCTGACACGGCCTACGAAAGGAGGATCATAGGTCACGGAAGCTTGCACTTGCCGCGAGTTGCGCGGGCACTGCGAATGCCAACGCAACTCCTGTTTGATCGACACTGAACCGAAAATCAATATGGGAGTGAAATACGATGTTCTATGTACCGAAAGACGCCGTCTATAAGCGCGTAAGCCGGCGCAAGTTCCTCGAACTGGGCGGAGGTGCCGCTGCGGGACTCGGGGTCGGCGGCATGACGCTGGGCCTGGGGTCCACCATCACCCGTTCGCGCGTGCAGGCGGCTTCCTCGGATGACGCAAAGTGGAAGCAATATGCCGGTTCGAAGCTGGTCTTCATGTCGGAGAACACGCCGCCCTCCTTCGCCATCCGTGACAACATCAAGGCCTTCACCGATCTGACCGGCATCGAGGTGACCATTCTGACCGACGACCTTCCGGTCGTGCAGCAGAAGGTCGGCATCGACCTGCGCGGCGGCACCGCCGACTATGTCTTGAACTACGTGCAGGATAAGCCGATCGGCTCGCCCTTCGCCGACTTCTATGCCGACCTGACGCCGATGTTCGGCGACGACACGCTGCCGCAGGATCCGGAAGGCTATGGCGACGATGCCTGGTTCACCAACTTCCTGTCAGCTTGCGGCCGCTTCTACGAAAAGGGCAAGATCGTCGCCCTTCCCTATGACGCCGCCATCGCCTGCACCTTCTATCGTCAGGACCTGTTCGAAGCTAATTCCAAGGACTTCGAAGCCGAGTATGGCAAGCGCCTCGAGTTCAACGCGGACTCCACCTGGCAGGACGTCATCAACATGGCCGCCTTCTTCAAGAAGGCCAAGGAAGCCGGCAAGGACGTGCCCTACGGCTACGCCCAGCACCAGGGTTCGTTCGCCTGGACAACCCAACTCGATATCCAGCGCTTCCTGTTCGCCAACGGCCGGTGGACGGACTGGAACATCGACGACGTCTACGGTTCCAAGGAACCGGGCAAGACCAATTGGGGCGACGAGCAGTCGATCCTGATGATGCAGAAGTTCAAGGAACTGGGCGACGTCTGCCATCCGGACAACCTGGCCAACGGCACCCTGGAGCTCAACACGGTCTACCAGGCCGGCAACATCGCGATGCAGACGCAGTATCACGAGTTCGCCGCGTCGGTGGAAGACGAGAAGACCTCGAAGGCGGCCGGCGGCAAGACCGCCTACGCACCGTGCCCGAAGGGCGATCCGTCGTGGATCAAGAACGGCGGCCCGGCGGTCAACGGCACGAACTGCGGTATTGGCGGCATCGGCATCAACAACAATGCCTCCGACGACCTCAAGCGTGCGGCCTACATCTTCGCCATCTGGTCGGTGTCCAAGGACAACCAGTACAACGTGCTCAAGGGCCTCGGCGGTACGCCGACCCGCAAGTCGGTGCTGGAACTCGAGGACGTCAAGGCGGCCCAGCAGCGGCCGACGACGATGCCGAACGCGCTGACCTTCGACCCGGTCTACAACTACGGCATCAAGGATCCGCACTTCGTTCTCGGGCCGAAGATCCCGAACGCCAACGAGTATCACTCGATCCTCGCAGCCGAGGTGCAGAAGTGCCTGTCCAACGAGCAGTCGCCGGAAGACACCTGCGCGTCGATCCAGACGCAGCTCGACGACCTGAACGGCGCCTGATCAACTATTCTCCCTGAACTTGTCCGGCGGCTCGCCGCCGCCGGACTTTTTTCCCTTGCTTGCAGGCAGACAAGGACCCGCGAACACATGGCGACTCCATCCCAGACCAGCACCCAAGCGAACCACGAGCTGTTTCGCGTCCGGCAAATCCTTGACCAGGTGGAATCGAAGCCGGTGTCCGTCATCACGGAAGAGCCGGCATCGCTGAATGCCCATCCGTCGAAAGGGTACTACTTCTGGCTGATGGCGCCGGCCATTGCGCTGCTTGCCTTCATCTCCCTCTATCCGTTCTTCTGGATGATCTACATGAGCCTCCACGACGTGGAGATCACCAAGACCACCTGGAACAATTTCGCAAACTTCAAGAACCTCGTCACCGACGGACGTTATCTCAATGGCTGGCTGCTGCTGTTCCAATACAGCGTCATGTGCCTGTTCCTGCAGATCGCCATCGGCGTCTTCCTGGCCGTCGCCATCAATGGCTCCCGATTCGAGAAGGTGCTGGTCACCACCATGCTGATGCCGATGATGATGGCGCCCATCGTCGCCGGCCTCGTCTGGTACTTCCTCTACAACGGAACCTTCGGCTGGTATCACTGGCTGCTGCAGAGCGTCGGCATCCTTGGACCCAAGTCGATCCTCGCCAGTTCCAGCACCGCCATGCTCGGCATCGTCATCGTCGACGTGTGGCAATGGACGCCCCTGATCACGCTGATCACGCTGGCGGGCCTCAAGCGCGTGCCGCAGGACCAGCTGGAAGCCAACATGGTGGACGGTGCGTCGCCGCTGCGCAACTTCGTATCAGTCACGCTGCCCAATCTCTATCCGGTGCTGCTGATCGCCATCATGCTGCGCTTCATGGACAATTTCCGCTTCATCGACTCGGCGCTGGTGCTCACCGGCGGTGGTCCGGGCAACTCCACGAAGATCCTGCCCATCTATCTCTTCGAGGTGTCGTTCAAGTTCTTCAAGCTGGGCCGCGGTGCTGCCATTGCGCTCACGCTGCTCGTCGTCACCATCATCCTCGGCATGCTTCTGGTGAAGGTCTTCGACCGCCAGCAGCCAAAGAAGGGCTAAGCCATGGCCTCGCGTGAAGTCGTTTCCTACGAAACGCCGCTTTCGAAAGCCTTCAAGTGGTTCTCCGCGGTGTTCATCGTCATCTATCTGATCTGGACAGTGCTGCCGATCTTCGTGATGTTCATGTCATCCTTCAAGGATTTGCTGGAGGCCTTCAACATCCCGGCTGTGGGTGATTGGGCCGGCGTCACGGTGTTCTTCGAGTTCACCCCGACGTTCAAACACTATCATGACCTGTTCGTGAACCTGAATTTCAGCCGCTACATCCTGAACAGCCTCATCGCGGCGGGTGGTTCGGCGGTAATCTCGGTGATATTGGGCTCGATGGCGGCCTATTCGCTGTCGCGGATCGAGTTCAAGGGCAAGAACGACCTGTTCTTCTGGATCATCTCGACGCGCATGGCGCCAGTGGTGGCGGTCATGGTGCCCTTGTTCGCGATCTTTCGCACGATGGGTCTGGTCGGCACACTGCCGGGGCTCATTCTCGCGTACACCACCTTCAACCTGCCGTTCGCGATCTGGATCCTCAAGGGCTTTTTCGACAACGTGCCCTATGCCATCGAGGAAGCGCAGATGGTCGATGGCGCCAGCCGCTGGCAGGCCTTCCTGGCGATCCTGCCGCTGGTGGCACCCGGCATCGGCGCCTTTGTCGTGCTGTGTATCCTGTTCGCGTGGAATGACTTTCTTTTCGCGGCGATCATCGGTTCGGGGGGCGCCAAGACGCTGCCGGTGGCCACCCGCGAACTGGTGCAGCCGCAGAACATTCAATGGGGCTCCATCATGGCCGCCGGTGTGGTCACCACGGCACCGATGATGCTGCTCGGACTCGTCATCAGAAGATATCTCGTCACGGGCCTGACCATGGGCGCGGTCAAGGAATAGAGGGAAAAGACACATGGCCAAGGTTTCATTCCGCAACGTCTGGAAGAAGTACGGCGACATGCCCGCCGTCAAGGACCTCAACATCGAGTGCCCGGATGGTTCGTTCCTCTCCATCCTCGGCCCCTCGGGGTGCGGCAAGTCCTCCACCATGCGCATGGTCGCAGGCCTGGAGCACATCACCGCCGGTGACATCCTGTTCGACGAGCAGCGCATCAACGATCTGGCGCCGAAGGACCGTGACGTCGCCATGGTGTTCGAGAACTATGCGCTGTATCCGCACAAGTCGGTCTATGAAAACATGGCCAACCCGCTGAAGCTCAGGGGACAAGATGCATCGCGCATCAAGGAGCGCGTCACGGCCGCCGCCAAGCTGCTCGAGATCAGCCAATTGCTGGAGCGGCGCCCGCAGGAACTTTCCGGCGGCCAGAAGCAGCGCGTGGCCATCGGCCGCGCCATCGTGCGCGAACCGAAGCTCTTCCTGTTCGACGAGCCGATCGCCCACCTCGATGCCAAGCTTCGCGCCCACATGCGGGGCGAAATCAAGCATCTGCAACGCAGCCTTGGCACCACGATGATCTACGTGACCCACGATCAGCTGGAGGCCATGTCGATGGCCGACACGATTGCGGTCATGCACGAGGGCGAGTTGCAGCAGCTCGGCTCTCCCCGCGAGGTCTACAACAACCCGGTCAATGCCTGGGTGGCGGGCTTCGTCGGCGAACCGGCCATGAACTTCGTCGATTGCAATGTCGACCAGCGCGGCGAAAAGACGGCCTTCGTCCATCCCAACTTCAACATCGCGGTCACGGACGAGCAGGCGCGCATTCTTTCTGCACAGTCGAAGCAGAAGACGGTGCGCATGGGCATCCGTCCCGATGCCTTGGCGATCTCGCTCGACCAGCCGGCCGGCGAGCACCTCAAGGGGCAGATCTACGTCACCGAGTTGCTGGGCGGTGACATGATCGTCGATGTCGAACTCGCCGGTGAGCGTATCCGGGTCAAGACGGCGCCCGAGTTCGAAGGCGAAGAGGGCCAGACCTGCTACATGACCGCCAACCGCGACAAGTGGCACGCCTTCTCGAAGGAGACAGGCCAGGCCTTCTTCTGAACCAGACCGAGAGGAGAGATACATGGCAACGGCCAAGGAAAAGCTCGACGGCGTGAACGCCAGGCTGAAGGGCCTGTTCAAGGCCGACGGCAAGAGCATGATGGGATTCAAGTCGCTGGCGGATGCCGCCATGCGGCCGGGCAAGATTTCGCCCGCCATCAAGGAACTCACCGCGGTCGCCATTGCCGTCGCCAAGGGCTGCGATGACTGCATCGTCTATCACGTCGCTGCCGCCAAGAAGCATGGCGCGTCGCGCGAGGAGCTGGTGGAGATGCTGGCGGTGGCTGTCGAACTGGCAGGCGGACCGGGTGCCGTCTATGGCGGCCGGGCCTTGGAGTGTTTCGACGACCTCGGCTGATCTGCGGTGTAGTCACGGCCGCCTGTAAGGCCTAGACTTGCCGGCGATGACAGACGCGATCCATCGCCACGGCATCGGGCAACGGCTCAAGATGATCGGCACCTATGCCGTGCTGGCCATCTGGTCGTTGCTGTGCCTGTTTCCCGTCTACTGGCTGTTCATTGCCTCGCTGAAAGGCGAAGACCTCATTGGCGGGAAGCCCGTCTATGTGCCGTTCGTCGACTTCCAGCCGACGCTCGATGCCTGGCGGTTCATCCTCGCTGACCCATTCGAGAACCTTGTCTGGCGCTTCATCAATTCGACCGTCGTTGGCCTGCTGTCCTCGGCCCTGACCGTCGCTGCCGCCGCGATGGCGATCTACAGCCTTACCCGTTTCCCGCGGCGGTGGCGCAAGATTGCTCCCGAATGGCTGATGAGCGGCATGCTGGTGACCCGCCTGCTGCCGCCCATGGTCATGGTGCTGCCGCTCTATCTCATGACCGTGTTCACCGGCACGCACGACACACGTCTGGCGCTCATCATCGTCTATGCAGCCGTCAATCTGCCCGCAGCGCTATGGCTGCTGCAGCCGGTGCTCGGCATCCGCGCCAGCGAACAGGAGGAAGCGGCCCTGCTGGAGGGTGCCAGCCACACATACATCCTGTTCGGCATCGTGCTCCCCATGGCGCTTGGCAGTCTGGCGGCTGTCGGCCTCCTCGTCTTCATCCTGTGCTGGAACGAGTACCTGTTTGCCGCCTTTCTTGCCACCAACCACGCCATGACGCTTCCCGGCTGGCTGATGGGACAGTTGTCTATCAAGGAGGCACAGGCCACCGCCGAACTGGTCGAGCAGGCGCGCCTCTCTGCGGCTTGCGTCGCCGCGGCGCTTCCGCTGCTGGCGATGGCCGTGATCATCCAGCGTTTCCTGGCCCGCCAAAGCCTGTGGCGGCGCTGACATTGAAGATCGAGGAGAAAATGGCGCGCCCTACGGGAGTCGAACCCGTCTTTGCAACGTGAAAGGCTGCCGTCCTAACCGATAGACGAAGGGCGCCCGCGCAAGATGGGCGCTCTATAGGGGGGTTCGCACAGGATGGCAAGCCTTACGAAAGCTGTGCCGCGTCCTCGAATTGGATGGAGGCAATGCAGCGTTGAGGTCGTTTCCACCGGGAGCCTTTCCCGATCCCCGGTAGAGCGTACTGCGCCAGGCCAGCACCGCCAGGATCACATACATGGCGATCGCCACCACGCCCGATTCGCCCGCAACATATTCGACCACCACCCTCGAGTCGGTGACAGCCGCCTTGTCGAACAGATCCCACCAGTCATTGAGGGCTGCGTGCAAAATGGCTGCGGGCCAGATACTGCCGGAAGCAATTCTGAACCATCCATAGACCGGCCCCGCAGCCGTCAGCGCCACCAGGAACAGCGCCACGACGATCCAGCGGTTGCCATCCTGATGGTAGAACGGCGTCAGCAACAAGAGCGGCAGATGCCAGACGCCGTGCAAAAAACCGGTGGCGATCGAAGCCCGAAGCTGACCGAGTTTCATCAGGTGCGGCAACAGGTAACCGCGCCACCCGATTTCCTCGCCAATGCCGCCAAGCACAGCCGCAATGAAGATGCCGATGACGAATTTGATCACTGTGCGAAGGTCGGCGGCCCACGGCTCCGATGTCAGTCTGGCAACGTCCGATCCCCATAGAAGGGCATAGCCCGGCAACAGTGCCAGGGCCGGCAAGACGAGTGCCAAGGGCCAGAACCGGACGCCTGGCCGGTGGATGCAAAGTTCCTTCCATGACGATAGGCTGTAACCGTCCCGCGTCACCGCAAGTTTCATGACCAAGACGGCCGCCAACGGCGTAAACATCGTCAAGAGCGCTGCGCCCTCCCCCATCGACTGCCCGAACAGGGCAATGCCCAACGCCAGCGAGAACGCGATCACATAATAGGCGGCAGCGCGACGGAACGGCATGTCGTCCCATAACCCCAAGCGCTTCATCAGATTTCCCTCTAACAACAAGCGGCCGCCCCTAACACGCACGGGTCTGCGGTCATGTGACGGTCATCACGCGCAGGCCGTGTTCGGCTTTCCGGCTCAGCCGATCTGTGCCGCATCCTCGATATGGATGGAGGGCACACGGGTGCCGGACCAGTCGTCAATCGTCAGCCGGCCAGCGATGTGAAGCGGGAACTGGCGCTCGCTCAGCAGCAATTCGCCGAGCTCCGTGCCCATGGCGCGAAACGCGATGGCCTTGATGCGCTTTCCGTCTTCCGAGGCGAGTGTGCAGCGGATGTGGTCGCTGCCGGCCTGATCGGCATAGACGACGCGATGGGCGGGAAAGGCGAACATCGGCGCCGGGTTGCCGGTGCCATAGGGGCCCGCCTGTTCCAGCAATTCGACCAGATCCAGCGTCGCGCCGGAGGCCGTGAGCGCGGCATCGATCTTCAGAGCACGGTCAAAGGCCTTTGAAACCTGCGGCGCGAGCCTCTCTTCGAGAAAGCCCCGCAGATCCCCGAGACGCGCCGTCTGCACGGTCAGGCCCGCCGCCATGGCGTGACCGCCGCCCTTCTCGATCAGTCCTGACTCAAAGGCCTCGCGTACGGCGCCGCCGAGGTCGACGCCGGAGATTGACCGGCCGGAGCCTGAGGCCAGCCCCGCCTTGTCTTCTGCCAGCACGAAGCTCGGGAGCTGGAAGCGCTCCTTCAGGCGCGCCGCCGCCAGCCCGACGACGCCGGGATGCCAGCCCTTGCCCGAGACCACCAGCACCGCGGCGCGGCGTTCCTTGCCAAGCATCGCATCGGCCTGCACCAGGGCCTGGTCGACGACGCGAAGCTCGATCTCCTGGCGCTCGCGGTTGAGACGCTCCAGCTCCTGGGCGATCGTCGCAGCCTCGCCGCGATCCGCTGTCGTGAGCAGTTTCAGTGCCGCTGCCGCATTGCCCACGCGCCCGGCGGCATTGATGCGGGGGCCCAGCATGAAGCCCAGCGCATAGGCGTCCGGCCGGCGCTTCAGCCGCGACACGTCCGCCAGTGCGGCCAGCCCCAGGTTCTCGCGCCTGG
The DNA here is from genome assembly GCA_964510815.1 of uncultured Aestuariivirga sp. GTDB lineage: Bacteria > Pseudomonadota > Alphaproteobacteria > Rhizobiales > Aestuariivirgaceae > Aestuariivirga. The sequence goes on along the minus strand of CAZECZ010000048.1, from coordinate 6,264 downwards.
CCATGATCTTGAGGCCTTGCGTGACATAGGCGCGGTTCAGGCCCTTCAACGGCACCACGTCGCATATGGTCGCCAGCGCCACCAGCTCCAGCCATTGCAGCATGTTGGGCTCGGCCCGGCCCGCCTGATAATGCCCACGCTGTCGCAGCACCTTGTTCACCGCCGCAATGAAGATCATGGTGACGCCGGCGGCACAGAGATAGCCAAAGCCGGAGATGTCATCCTGGCGGTTGGGGTTGATGACCGCATGGGCCTCGGGCAGCACTTCGCCGGCCTGATGGTGATCCACGATGATGGTGGTGAGCCCCAACTCCGCCGCATGGGCCAGCGGATCGTGGGCCATGACGCCGCAATCGAGGGTTACCAGCACTTCGGCGCCCCGCTCCCGCAGCGACGTCACGGCGCGCCCGGATGGGCCATAGCCTTCCGTGAGACGGTCAGGAATATGAACCACACAGCCGCTACCGGTGCGTTCCAGGAAAAGTTTCAGCATGGCGGCGGACGACACGCCATCGACATCATAGTCGGCAATAACGCCGATCGCTTCGCCGCCCATGATGGCGTCTGCCAGCCGGGCCGCACCCTTTTCCATATCACGCAGGGCCGAGGGCTGCGGCATCAGCCCGCGCAAAGTCGGATTGAGGAAGGCGTCGGCTTCATCGATTTCGACGCCACGCGCCGCCAGGACGCGTCCCAGAATATCGGGCAGTTCATGGCGTTGCGAGATCGCCTCCGCGGCCCGCGTGTCTTCCAGCCTCGCCTGCCAGCGCCGCCCGGTCACCGAACGTTCGACATTGAGAAAGGCGCGGGTCACGCGGTCCCTTAGAGGCGCTCGATGCGGATCATGCGCGGCGTGGTGGCGACGTGGCCATCCGTCTCGATCCGGGACAGGGCGGCGCGCATTGCGGTTTCCACCGTGTCGTGGGTGATGAGGATAAAGGGCGCCGTGGCGCGCGGCGTGTCCTTTTCCTGCTTGCCACGCTGGAAGATGCTCTCGATCGAGATCTTCTCGTCAGCGAGGATGCGGGCGACGGCGGCCACGGCTCCAGGCCGGTCATGCAATTCGAGGGCCACGTAGAATCCGCCCTCATGGGCCTTCTGCGGTGCCGCCACGTAGGGACGCAGTGTCGTGGCCGGAATGCCGAAAACCGGCCTGAGGTTGCCGCGGGCCACATCGACGATGTCGGAGAACACCGCAGACGCCGTCGGGTGGGCGCCGGCGCCGCGGCCCTCCAGCATCAGGTCCCCGACAAAGTCGCCCTTCACCACCACGGCGTTGAACACGCCGTCGGTGTCGGACACGGGCGATCCCTTGCGCACGAGAGTGGGGTGAACGCGCTGCTCGATCCCCTCTTCGGTCGCCACCGCCACGCCCAGCAGCTTGATCTTGTAGCCCATCTCGCCCGACTGCCGGATGTCCTCGAGCGTGATCTGCTCGATGCCCTCGATGTCGATGGCCGCGAGGTTTACTTCCGATCCGAAGGCGAGCGAGCTCAACACTGCCAGCTTGTGGGCGGTATCGAAACCGCCCACGTCGAAGGTCGGGTCGGCCTCGGCATAACCCAGTGCCTGTACCTCTTTCAGGACGTCGGCGAAGCTCCGGCCTTCGTTGGCCATCTTGGTGAGGATATAGTTGCAGGTGCCGTTCATGATGCCGAACAGCTTGCCCACCCGGTTGCCGGCAAGGCCCTCGCGGATGGTCTTGATGATCGGGATGCCGCCCGCGACAGCGGCCTCGTAGTTCAGCGCCACGCCATTGACTTCGGCCAGCCGGGCCAGCGCCGCACCGTGATGGGCCAGCAGCGCCTTGTTGGCGGTGATCACGTGTTTGCCCGACTTCAGGGCCGTCTCCACGGCCGCCTTGGCCGGATCGCCTTCGCCGCCCATCAACTCGATGAAGACATCGATGTCCGGATCGGCAGCGAGTTTCACCGGATCGTCATGCCAGGCCTTTTGCGACAAGTCATGACCACGATTCTTCTTGCGATCCCTGGCACTTACGGCGGTTACTTCGATTTTCACTCCAGCCCGCGCGGCGACCAGTTCGCCGTGCTTTGCCAGAATGTCGAGCACGCCGCACCCCACGGTGCCCAATCCCGCAATGCCCAGCCTCAACGTCTTCGCCATCTCAAGCCTGCCTCAAATCGTGAGTCCACTTCAATCCGGCCAGCCTTATGGCGGGAACGGCCGATGAAGGCAATGCGGCACGTCCTCAGGCGGGTGTGACGGGCAGCACAGCTTCGCCGGACCGCCAATGCCATGAGGCGCCCACGCCTTGAGCACCGCCTGCGGTCTCAGGACACTGCCTTTTCATACCGATCCGAGAGTTCATCATGAAAATGAATACCTATTGGCGCATTGTGCTGCTTTTCGCCTTGAGTTGTGCCTTTAGTTGGTTCGGTATCGCCGGAAACTGGTTGTGGCCGTCCGCCTATTGGCCGACCCCCATCATGCCGCTCGGCCCCCTGATCGCAGCCATCGTCACGCTGTGGCTCACGTCAGGCGTTGCCGGCTTGCGGATCTGGTTCTACCGCATCCTCAGGTTCCGCGCGCCGGTCTGGATCTACGCCGTCGCTTTCTTTGTGCCGCTGGCGGTCATCGCGGCCTCAGCCGGCCTTGCCATCGCCGTTGGCGTGCCGCATCGGCCGCTGCCGGATTACACGTTGCTGGAGTACACCATCTTTGTTCCGATCGTTATGATCATGGGCCCGGCGCCTGAGGAACTCGCCTTCCGGGGTTTTGGCCAGCACACCCTGCAGCGCCACGCCTCGCCGCTAATCGCCAGCCTGCTGGTCGGCCTCGGCGTGGTCGTCTGGCACATCCCGCTGTTCGCCGCCCATGAAATCCCGTCGACCATCGCCATCGCCATCGTCGCCGTCAGTGTGGTCTATGCGTGGCTTTACAACATGAGCCGCAGCGTATGGCCGCTGGTCGTCCTGCATTTCGTTCAAAACTATTTCGGCGGCGGCATCTTTGGCCGGATGTTCGCGCCAGACGATACGTGGGTCTGGCTGGGGTTCCTCGGGGCCATTTATGTGGTCTGGGCATTGATCCTGGTTTGGCGCTTCGGGCCGGGACTTGGCCGGTCAGTTGGCCACATGGCGCGTCGGCCGGCGAGCCATGAAGACCGTTGGCCGCGTCTTAGCGAAGTGCAGAGCTAGAATCCGCGCTCCGAGGAGCCCAGGGGTTGCCCAGCCTCGCGGTGCGGCGCGCGATGAAGTCCAGGTCATCGGCGCTCAGATGGGCAGCCGCGCCGCCCACGCTGCCCTCCCTCACCTTGGCCGCCCGTTCGTCGCCACTCACGTTCCGCATGCGGCCGCTGCGAAAATAGTCGGTCTCCTCATAGTCGCGCATCCTGTCGAAGCGCGTGAAGTCGACCGCGGCGGTGAGCATCTCGGGATCGGGCGCGGCGATGCCGAACAACTGCAGGCTCCGGCGTAGCACGCCGGCGGGGTCGCGGTGCATGTCTTCATACGAGACAACTTCAAACCGCGCCGCTTCGCCGCGATGGTCATGCCAGCGGTTATATGCGGCCAGGATCTTGTTGAGGCCACTTTCGGGCTGGCGGATGAAGTCCGACAGGCCGCCGGCAAAGCTCTTGGTGCGAAACCGCGCGTGATGCCAGGCTGACACCAGGATGTCGGCGGGATCGCGGATCAGCAGCAGCACGGTGCGCCCGCGCCAGAGATCGGGCGAGGCCACCACCGGATGGCGGGGCGGCAGGGCATCGAGGAAATTGGCGCCGTTGTGGGAATAACAGATGGGCGCCAGTCCGGCCAGCTGGCACAGCCCGTCGATATCGAAGGACTGACGCGGACCGCTCCCCGTCGCTTGCGCCAAATAGTTGCCGATCATCAGCCGGTGCCAGGTCCGCCCCGATTTCGGATAGGAGATGACGAAGCTACCGAAAGCCCCATTCAGGTCAGCGTATTCCTCGCGGTAGCGCTGTTCCTCACTGCGGATGCGGCGGGCGTGGCTACGCGGATCGTCCGTGTGCAGGGGGCTGGCGGCGGGAGTTCGGATCATGGCGCCAGACTAGGGCCAGCGGCACCGATCCGCCACGAGAAACCGTGCCTATTGGCCGCATTACCGATGGCCCTTTTGCTGCGAAGCCTTTACACTGTCGCCACAATCCGCCCCCAAGAGCAGGTCATGTCCGAGAAGAAGCCGCCAGCCCCGTCGCAATATACCCTCGCCGACCCCGTCCAGTTTGCCCAGAACATGGCCAAGGTGTTCGAGGAGGCCGCCGCTATTGCGCGCATGGTGGCGGAGCGGCCGCAGCCGACGCTCGATGAAACGGAGGCCCAGCTCACCCCGATGGAGCAGGTCTCCAAGACGCTCGGCGCCGTCGCCCAGTCCTACATGAGCGATCCGCAGAAGCTGATGGAAGCCCAGATGGAGCTGTGGAATTCCTACACGCAGCTGTGGCAGAGCACCTGGGCCAGGATCCTCGGCCAGCCCGCCCAGCCCGTGGCTGAGCCATCCCGCACTGACAAGCGCTTCAAGGACCCGGACTGGCAGCAGAACACCGTCTTCGACTTCCTCAAGCAGTTCTACCTGATCTCCGCCAACTGGGCGCAGGACATGGTGAAGAACGCCGAGGGCGTGGACGAGCACACCCGCCACAAGGCAAAATTCTACGTCGAACAGATCGCCAATGCGGTGTCGCCCTCGAACTTCGCACTCACCAATCCGGAGGTGCTGCGCACCACCCTCGCCACCAACGGCGCCAACCTGATCGAAGGGTTGAAGCACCTGCAGGAAGACATGCAGACGCCAGATGGCCGCTTGCGCATCAAGCAGACCGACATGTCGGCCTTCGAGATTGGCAAGAACATCGCCATGACGCCCGGCAAGGTGGTGTTCCGGAACGAGACCTTCGAGCTGATCCAATATTCTCCGACCACGGAGCACACCTACGACTATCCACTCGTCATCTTCCCGCCGTGGATCAACAAGTTCTACATCCTCGACCTCAACCCCAAGAAGTCTTTCGTCAAGTGGGCGGTGGACCAGGGGCTCACCGTGTTCATCGTGTCCTGGGTGAATGCCGACGAGAAGCAGGCACGCAAGAGCTTCTCGGACTATATGCGCGAAGGCTTCCTCGAGGCCATCCAGGCCGCACAGGATGCGAGCGGGGCGGAGAAGGTCAATGTCATCGGCTATTGCATCGGCGGCACGCTCACGGCCGCGTCGCTCGGCTACATGGCGGCGCGCGGCGATGACCGCGTCAATGCCGCCACCTTCTTCACGACACAGGTCGACTTCGAAAAGGCTGGCGATCTCCTCGTCTACGTCGACGAGGAACAGGTGAAGTGGATCGAGGGCCGCATGGCCGACAAGGGCTATCTGCCGGGCGCGCGCATGGCGGATGCCTTCAACCTGCTCCGCTCCAACGACCTCATCTGGTCCTACGTGGTCAACAACTACATGCTCGGCAAGGAACCGATGCCGTTCGACCTGCTCTACTGGAATTCCGATTCCACTCGCATGCCAGCAGGAGTTCATTCCTTCTATCTGCGCGAATGCTACATGGCCAACAAGCTCTCTCAGGGCAAGATGGTGCTGGACAACGTGCGGATCGACCTCAAGAAGGCGACCATGCCCATCTACAATCTGGCGGCGCGCGAGGACCACATCGCGCCACTCCCGTCGGTGTTCCGGGTCGGCCAGTATTTCGGCGGCAAGGCGCGGTTGGTGGTGGCCGGCTCTGGTCACATCGCCGGCGTGGTCAATCCGCCCGATGCCAACAAGTATCAGTACTGGACCAACGACAAGGGTGCGGCGACGCTTGAAGATTGGCTGAAGGGCGCCACTGAACATCCGGGCTCCTGGTGGCCGGACTGGATCAAGTGGATCTCGACCAAGTCAGGCGCCAAGGTCCCCGCCCGCACGCCCGGCGACGGCAAGCTCGCGGTGATCGAGGACGCGCCGGGCAGCTACGTGAAGATCAGGGCGGAATGAGGCACGGAGCAAGGCTCCTACCGCAATCACCAGCTCTCCCATAACTGCCGCGCATGCAATTGGCTTGGGAAATGTCGTTTGTCATGGCGGCGCGCGGCGGGCTACGGTTCATGTTCTGGAACAGCGGGGAGCCTTCATGACCACCATTCTCAAGCGCAATGTCATTGCCTCGTTCGACGAAGGCGGCTGGAACTATGGGCTGTGGGGCGGGCCCTATCACCGGCTGCACCAGCAGCGCGGCGCCAAGTTCTGTGTCTACAACAACCGGCTGATGGCAGTGGACCAGGGCGGTGACCGCTT
>CAZECZ010000047.1:0-28374 GCA_964510815.1 uncultured Aestuariivirga sp. | reverse complement strand
TCACGCCGATCGCCATGGAAGAGAAGCTGCGCTTCGCCATCCGCGAAGGCGGCCGTACCGTCGGCGCCGGCGTCGTCGCCCAGATCGTGGAATAAGGCAGTTACATCATGCAACGCCAAAATATCCGCATCCGCCTGAAGGCCTTCGATCATCGCGTGCTCGACAGCTCGACGCGTGAGATCGTGAATACGGCCAAGCGCACCGGCGCTCAGGTCCGCGGCCCCGTGCCGCTTCCCACCCGCATCGAACGGTTCACCGTGAACCGTTCGCCGCACGTGGACAAGAAGAGCCGCGAACAGTTCGAGATGCGCACCCATCGCCGTCTCATGGACATCGTGGACCCGACACCGCAGACCGTCGACGCTTTGATGAAGCTCGATCTGGCAGCTGGTGTCGATGTTGAAATCAAGCTCGGTTGAGCTGACGAGGAGTGAAGCGATGCGTTCAGGTCTCATCGCACAGAAGCTGGGCATGACCCGCGTCTACACGGAGGAAGGAATTCAGGTTCCTGTCACCGTGTTGAAGGTGGACAATTGCCAGGTCGTCGCACAGAAGACGGCCGAGAAGGACGGTTACACTGCCCTTCAGCTTGGTGCTGGCATCCCGAAGATCAAGCGGCTGACGAAGGCCGAGCGTGGGCACTTTGCCGTGGCCAAGGTCGAGCCGAAGCGGAAACTCAAGGAATTCCGCGTGTCGCCGGACAACGTGATCCCGGTGGGCGCCGAAATTACCGTCGAGCATTTCGTTCCGGGCCAGTTCGTCGACGTTACGGCGACGTCGATGGGTAAGGGCTTTGCCGGTGGCATGAAGCGCTGGAACTTCGGCGGCCTGCGCGCCACGCACGGTGTGTCGATCAGCCACCGTTCCATTGGTTCGACCGGCAACCGCCAGGATCCGGGCAAGACCTTCAAGAACAAGAAGATGCCGGGCCATCTGGGTGCCGAGACGGTGACCACCCAGAACATCGTGGTGGTCAAGACCGATGCAGACCGCGGCCTGATCCTGGTCAAGGGCGCCGTTCCGGGTGTGAAGGGTGCGTGGGTGTCGGTGCGTGACGCGGTGAAGCGCAAGCTTCCTGACGGTGCACCCAAGCCCGGCGCGTTCAAGCTGCCCGAAGCCGCAGCGCCGGCAGCAGAGTAAGGGTTGACGTTCATGAAAGCCGACATTCAAACCATAGAGGCGAAGGCCGCGGGCAGCATCGATCTTGCTGACCACATCTTCGCGCTCGAGCCGCGCACCGACATCATCCATCGGGTGATTCAGTGGCAGCTCAACAAGCGCCAGCAGGGTACCCACCAGGCCAAGTCGCGCGGCGAGATCGCCCGCACGACCAAGAAGCTCGGTCCGCAGAAGGGTTCAGGCGGCGCTCGCCACGGCTCGCGCAAGTCTGGCATCTTCGTCGGTGGCGGCAAGGCCTTCGGTCCCCGCTTCCGCAGCCACGAAACGGCCCTCAACAAGAAGATCCGTGCACTGGGTCTGCGCCATGCGATCTCCAGCAAGGCAAAGGATGCAGCGCTCGTCATTCTCGACAAGGCTGATTGCGACGGCAAGACCAAGAGCCTGGTCAAGGCGTTCGAGCAGTTGGGCCTGGCCAATGCGCTGATCATCGACGGCGCAGCAGTCAACGAGAACTTCGCCCGCGCGGCCCGCAACATCCCGAACATCGATGTGTTGCCGGTTCAGGGCATCAACGTCTACGACATCCTCCGCCGCAAGAAGCTGGTGCTGACCAAGGCGGCCGTCGAAGCGCTGGAGGCGCGGTTCAAATGAGCAAGGAACACTATTACGACATCATCCGGAGCCCGGCGATCACCGAGAAGGGAACGCTGGTGTCTGAACAGAACCAGGTGGTGTTCAACGTGGCCCGCACAGCGACCAAGCCCGAAATCAAGAAGGCTGTCGAGGGTCTCTTCGGCGTCAAGGTGAAGGCCGTCAACACGCTGGTCCGCAAGGGCAAGCAGCGCCGTTTCAAGGGCCAGCTGGCGACGCTCAGCGACGTCAAGAAGGCCTACGTGACCCTCGAAGAGGGCCAGCGGCTCGACGTGACGACGGGCCTCTGAGTGAGCGAGAGATAGTAAAATGGCACTCAAGACATTCAACCCCACAAGCGCCGGCCGGCGCCACCTCGTCCAGGTGGACCGGAGCCATCTGTGGAAGGGCAAGCCGGTCAAGTCTCTGGTCGAGGGCCTGAGCAAGAACGGCGGCCGTGGCAACACCGGTCGCGTGACGACGCGCGGGCAGGGCGGCGGACACAAGCGCTCCTACCGCATGATCGACTTCAAGCGCACCAAGGCGGACGTCCCGGCGACCGTCGAGCGTCTCGAATATGATCCGAACCGCACGGCGTTCATCGCCCTCATCAAGTATGAGGACGGGGAGGTTTCTTACATCCTGGCTCCGCAGCGGCTGGCCATTGGCGACACGGTCGTTTCTGGCAAGGCTGTGGACGTGAAGCCTGGCAATGCCATGCCGCTCGGTTCCATGCCGGTTGGCACCATTGTCCACAACATCGAAACCAAGCCCGGCAAGGGTGGTACGCTGGCCCGCGCCGCTGGCACATATGCCATGGTGGCCGGACGCGATCAGGGTTATGTGCTGCTGAAGCTGAAGTCCGGCGAAACCCGCATGGTCGATGCCTCCTGCATGGCCAGCGTCGGTGCGGTGTCGAACCCGGATCACCTGAATGAAGTGATCGGTAAGGCTGGCCGCAAGCGGTGGATGGGTACCCGCCCAATCACCCGGGGTATCGCCCGTAACCCGGTCGACCATCCCAACGGTGGCCGTACCAACGGCGGTAAGCACTGGGCCACACCGTGGGGCAAGCCCACCAAGGGCACCAAGACCCGCAGCAATAAGCGGACGCAGAAGTTCATCGTGCGTTCGCGTCATGACCGCAAGAAGTCGTAAGAGGTAGACCGTGACACGTTCTGTATGGAAAGGCCCGTTTGTAGACGGTTACCTCCTGAAGAAGGCGGACGCCGCGCGGGCTGCCGGCAGCCGCCAGGCAATCAAGACGTGGAGCCGCCGCTCCACCATCCTGCCGCAGTTCGTGGGCCTGACATTCCAGGTTCACAACGGCAACAAGTTCATCCCTGTCCTCGTGTCGGAGGAAATGGTGGGCCACAAGCTCGGCGAGTTCGCGCCGACGCGGACCTATCATGGCCATTCCGCCGGCGACAAGAAGGGGGGTAAGTAAGTCATGAGCAAGCCAAAGCGCCCGCGCTCGCTTCCTGAAAACGAAGCCAAGGCTGTGACCCGCTCGCTGCGGATCAGCCCGCGCAAGCTCAATGATGTCGCCTCGGAGATCCGTGGCATGAAGGTCGACAAGGCGCTGGCCTATCTGACCTTTTCGCGCCGCCGCATCGCCAAGGACGTGAAGAAGACGCTCGAGTCGGCCATCGCCAACGCCGAGAACAACCACGACCTCGACATCAACAACCTGGTCGTCGCCCAGGCTTGGGTCGGCAAGAACCTGGTCATGAAGCGCTGGATGCCGGGCGCGCGTGGTCGTGTGGGCCGCATCGCCAAGTTCTTCAGCGAACTGACGATCATCGTGCGCGAAGTGCGTGAAGAGAAGGAGGCCGCCTGATGGGCCAGAAAGTCAATCCGGTCGGTCTGCGCCTCGGGATCAATCGCACCTGGGACTCGCGCTGGTTCGCCAACAGCCGCGAATATGGCAAGCTGCTGCATGAGGATATGGCCATCCGCGAGTACCTGAAGAAGGAACTCAAGCAGGCAGGCGTGTCCAAAATTCTGATTGAGCGCCCGCACAAGAAGTGCCGGGTCACGATTTACTCGGCTCGTCCGGGCGTGGTGATTGGCAAGAAGGGTGCTGACATTGAAAAGCTGCGCCGCAAGGTGCAGGACATGACCGGCTCGGAGGTCCACCTCAACATTGTGGAAGTCCGCAAGCCGGAGATCGATGCAACCCTCGTGGCTGAAAACATTGCCCAGCAGTTGGAGCGCCGCGTGGCCTTCCGCCGCGCCATGAAGCGTGCCGTGCAGTCGGCCCAGCGCATGGGCGCCGAAGGCATCAAGATCACCTGCTCCGGTCGTCTGGGTGGTGCAGAGATCGCGCGCACCGAGTGGTATCGCGAAGGCCGCGTTCCGCTGCATACGCTGCGTGCGGATGTGGACTACGGCACCGCAACGGCCTTCACCACCTATGGCACCAACGGCGTCAAGGTGTGGATCTTCAAGGGCGAGATCCTTGAGCACGATCCGATGGCCCAGGACAAGCGCATGAACGAGCCGTCCGACGGAGGTGCGCGTGAGCGTGGCCGCCGTGACCGTGACGCGGCTTGAGGTTTGAGGGTTAGCGAAAATGCTGCAACCGAAGCGAACGAAATTCCGCAAGGCCCACAAGGGCCGCATCCATGGCAAGTCGACCAGCTGCAACACGCTGGACTTCGGCGCCTTCGGCCTCAAGGCCGTTGAGCCGGACCGTCTGACGGCGCGCCAGATCGAAGCCGCCCGCCGCGCGCTGGCCCGTGGCATGAAGCGCGCCGGCCGCATCTGGATCCGTGTGTTCCCGGATGTGCCGGTGTCCAAGAAGCCGGCCGAAGTCCGCATGGGCTCCGGCAAGGGTTCGCCCGAGTTCTGGGCGGCCCGCGTCAAGCCCGGCCGTGTGCTGTTCGAAATCGACGGCGTGCCCAAGAGTGTGGCTGAAGAGTCGCTGCAGCTTGCTGCGGCCAAGCTTCCCATCAAGACGCGCTTCGTTGCGCGCCTCGGCGAATAAGGAGTTGGACCCATGAAGATGACCGACGTCCGCGCCATGACGAAGGACCAGGTGAAGGATGAGATCCTGAAGCTGAAGAAGGAGCAGTTCAATCTGCGCTTTCAGACGGCCACCGGCCAGGTAGAAAACACCGCGCGCATCCGCCAGATCCGCCGCGACATTGCGCGCCTCAAGACCGCGCAGTCGCATGCGGCCGCCGCGAAGTAGGAGATTGGGATATGCCGAAACGCATCCTTGAAGGCGTCGTGGTGAGCGACAAGAACGACAAGACCATCGTGGTGAAGGTGGAACGCCGCCTGCGCCATCCGGTTCTGAAGAAGACCGTGCGTCTGTCGAAGAAGTACCACGCCCACGACGAGAAGAACGAGGCGAAGACCGGCGATATCGTGCGGATCGAGGAGACCCGTCCGATGTCGAAGCACAAGTGCTGGACACTGGTCGAGAAGGTGGGTGCCGGTCAGGCATCGTAAGGAACAAGCGGGCTGTTCGGGCCCCAAGTGAACGGGTGATCAGATGATCCAGCAAGAAACAAATCTCGATGTCGCGGACAATTCCGGCGCCCGCCGGGTCCAGTGCATCAAGGTGCTGGGCGGTTCGAAGCGCAAGTATGCCTCGGTGGGTGACATCATCGTGGTGTCGGTGAAGGACGCCATTCCGCGCGGCCGCGTCAAGAAGGGCAGCGTGATGAAGGCGATCGTCGTGCGCACTGCCAAGGATATCCGTCGTGCCGACGGTTCGGTGATCCGCTTTGACCGCAATGCCGCGGTGCTGATCAACACGCAGGGTGAGCCGATCGGTACCCGCATCTTCGGGCCCGTGCCGCGCGAGCTGCGTGCCAAGAACCAGATGAAGATTATTTCGCTTGCGCCGGAGGTGCTGTGATGGCGGCGAAACTGAAGATCAAGAAGGGTGACACGGTTGTTGTCACCACCGGCAAGGACAAGGGCCGCGTCGGCGAAGTGGTGAGCGTGAACCCGGATGAGAACCGGGCCGTCGTGCGCGGCGTGAATGTCGCCAAGCGCCATCAGAAGCAGACCGCGTCTCAGGAAGGCGGCATCGTGACGAAGGAACTCCCGATCCACGTGTCGAACCTGGCGCTGCGCGATCCCAAGGACAACAAGCCTACACGTGTGGGATACAAGTTTCTGGCCGACGGCAAGAAAGTGCGCGTCGCCAAGCGTTCTGGAGAAGTGATCGATGGCTGAGGATAAGGCAAAGAAGCAGGGCGGCAAGCCCGCTGACGCCAAGAAGGGCGAAGGCAAGGCGAAGGCCGCTGCGCCGAAGTCCGCCGCTCCGGTGGAAGCATTGCCGGCGGACTACGTGCCGCGCCTGCGCAAGCACTATGACGAGGTCGTGAAGCCGGCGCTGATGAAGCAGTTCAGCTACGACAACGTCATGGAAGTGCCGAAGATCACCAAGATCGTGCTCAACATGGGTGTTGGCGAGGCAACCCAGGACTCGAAGCTGGTGCAGGTCGCGGCCGACGAGCTGGAAAAGATTGCCGGCCAGAAGCCGGTTGTCACCAAGGCGCGCAAGGCCATTGCGCAGTTCAAGATCCGTGAGAACCTGGCGATCGGCGCCAAGGTCACGCTTCGCAAGGTGCGGATGTACGAGTTCCTCGACAGGCTCATTAACATCGCGCTGCCGCGTGTGCGTGACTTCCGCGGACTGACAGACCGCTCCTTCGATGGCAACGGCAACTACGCTTTCGGCATCAAGGAACACATCGTGTTCCCGGAAATCGACTACGACAAGATCGATCGCGTCTGGGGCATGGATGTCATCATCTGCACATCTGCCAGGAGCGACGCCGAAGCGCGTGCCCTGATCGATGCGTTCAACTTCCCGTTCCGCAAGCCCGTCCGCAAGGCGGCGTAAGCGGCAAACGAACACGAAAAGGCTGAGGTAAAGGCCCTATGGCGAAGACAAGCTCGGTAGAAAAGAACAACCGCCGCCGCAAGATGGTGAAGCAGTATGCCAACAAGCGCGCGAAGTTGAAGGCCGTCACGCAGAACAAGGAGCTCCCCATTGAGGAGCGCTTTGCGGCCCAGCTGAAGCTGGCGGAATTGCCGCGCAATTCAGCCAAGAACCGCATCCGCAATCGCTGCGAGGTGTCGGGCCGTCCGCGGGCTTACTACCGAAAACTTAAGATGTCGCGTCTGGCGCTGCGCGAACTTGGCAACCTGGGTCTGATCCCGGGCCTCGTCAAGTCGAGCTGGTAACAGATACGGACTTCAGGAGAACGAAGAATGAGTGTGAATGATCCGATCGGCGACATGCTCGCCCGTATCCGGAATGCGCAGGAGCGGGGCAAGTCGAAGGTCTCCATGCCTCACTCGCGGCTGCGCGAGAACGTGCTAAACGTGCTTCAGGGCGAAGGCTTCATCCGTGGCTATGGTGTTGTCCAGCTGGGCAACAACAAGTCTGAAATCGAAGTCGAGCTGAAGTATTTCGATGGTGCTCCGGTCATTCGCGAGCTCCAGCGCATTTCGAAGCCCGGCCGCCGCGTCTATGCGTCGGTCGCCACCTTGCCGACGGTTTATAACGGCCTCGGCATTTCCATCCTGTCGACCCCCAAGGGTGTGATGTCCGATGCGGACGCGCGCGCCCAGAACGTGGGCGGCGAAGTGCTCTGCACCGTATTCTGAGGAAGCTGTCATGTCTCGTATCGGCAAGAAAGCAGTCCCGGTTCCGGCAGGCGTCACCGTCAATCTCGCCGGTACCAACGTCTCCGTGAAGGGGCCGAAGGGCGAATTGAAGTTTGTGTTGACCGACCGCGTCATCGCCAAGATGCAAGAAGATGGCGTCAAGGTGGACCCGGTCAACAAGTCAAAGGAAGCCCGCTCCGCATGGGGCATGTCGCGCACCATGATCTCCAACATGGTCACGGGCGTGACGACCGGCTATTCGAAGACGCTGGAAATCAGCGGTGTGGGCTATCGTGCCGCCGTACAGGGCAAGGCATTGCAGTTGAACCTTGGCTACAGCCACGACATCAGCTACCCAATCCCGGATGGCATCGACATCAAGACGCCGAAGCCCACCGAAATCGTGGTCTCCGGCATCGACAAGCAGCAGGTCGGCCAGGTTGCGGCTGAGATCCGCGAGTTCCGCGGCCCCGAACCCTACAAGGGCAAGGGCGTCAAGTACCAGGGTGAATATATCTTCCGCAAGGAAGGCAAGAAGAAGTAACAGGTGGCCCATGGCTAAGAAGAATTCACATGATCTGCGCAAGGCCCGCGTCCGCAAGGCGCTCGCTGCGCGTGGTGCGCTGCGGCCCCGTCTTTCGGTGTTCCGGTCCAGCAAGAACATCTACGCCCAGGTCATCGATGACACGAAGGGTGTGACGGTCGCTGCTGCCTCGAGCCTCGAGAAAGATCTCAAGGGCACGATCAAGACCGGCGCTGACAAGGATGCTGCGGCCGCAATTGGCAAGCTCATTGCCGAACGCGCCATCAAGGCAGGCATCAAGGACGTCGTGTTCGACCGCGGCGGCTATCTCTATCACGGGCGCGTCAAGGCGCTCGCCGACGCCGCCCGCGAAGGCGGCCTCAACTTCTAATTCTGCGACACGACGGAAGGCGGAAAGCAATATGGCTAAGGAACGTGCCGAGCGCGAGCGCAAGGACAACCGCGAGGAGCGGGACAGCGAGTTCATCGACAAGCTGGTTCACATCAACCGCGTCGCCAAGGTGGTGAAGGGCGGCAAGCGCTTCGGCTTTGCCGCACTCGTCGTCGTGGGCGACCAGAAGGGCCGCGTTGGCTTCGGCCACGGCAAGGCGCGCGAAGTGCCGGAAGCCGTGCGCAAGGCGACGGAAAGCGCCAAGCGCGGTCTGATCCGCGTGCCGCTGCGCGAAGGCCGCACGCTGCATCACGATATCGACGGCCGTTGGGGTGCGGGCAAGGTGACGCTCCGTACTGCCCCTCCTGGAACCGGCATCATCGCTGGTGGTCCGATGCGCGCTGTCTTCGAGTCTGTGGGCATGCAGGACGTGGTGGCGAAGTCCAAGGGCTCGTCCAATCCCTACAACATGGTGCGTGCGACATTCGACGCGCTGAAGAAGCAGACCAGCCCCCGTGCGGTTGCATCGCGCCGCGGCAAGAAGGTGAGCGACGTGTTGCGCCGTGGCGGCGCGGCTGCCGCCTCCGAGTAAGCAAGGGACATAGAACATGGCCAAGGACAAGTCGGCTAAGACCATCACCCTGCAGCAGGTGTCGAGCCCGCTGCGCCGCCCGGGCGACCAGCGCGCCACGCTGATCGGCCTCGGCCTCAACAAGTTGAACCGGACCTCGACCTTGCAGGATACGCCTGCTGTGCGGGGCATGATTGCCAAGGTCGCGCACCTCGTGCGCGTCGTGGAATAAGGAACTGCAGCGATGAAGCTTAACGAAATCGCCGACAATCCTGGCGCCAAGCGTGCCGCCAAGCGTGTGGGCCGCGGCATTGGCTCGGGACTGGGCAAGACTGCCGGCCGTGGCGGCAAGGGCCAGACAGCCCGCAAGGGCGGTGCCAAGGCCGGATTCGAAGGCGGCCAGATGCCGATCTATCGCCGTCTGCCCAAGCGTGGCTTCAACAAGCCGAACGCGGTCGACTACAATGAAGTGAACCTGTCGCTGGTGCAGGCCGCTGTCGATGCCAAGAAGCTTGACGCATCGGCCCCGGTGACCTCGGCTGCGTTGCTCGCAGCGGGCGTGATATCCGCGCCCAAGGGCGGTGTCCGCCTGCTCGGCAAGGGCGAGTTGAAGTCCAAGCTGAATTTTGAAGTTTATCACGCAACGGCCGGTGCCGTTGCGGCCGTCGAAAAGGCCGGTGGATCGGTCACGATGCTGAAGCCCGCGAAGGCCGAGGCCGAAGCGAAGTAAGCTTGCAAGCGTGAGTCCCGGGCCCCACATGAGGGACCGGGGTAAAGCGCGAGGACGACACAATGGCATCTGCCGCGGAACAACTTGCTGCCAATCTGAACTTTGGCGCTCTGGCCAAATCGGAAGACCTCAAGAAGCGCATCTGGTTCACACTGGGTGCGCTCATTGTCTATCGTTTGGGCAGCTACATTCCGATTCCGGGCATTGATGGCGTTGAGCTTGCAAAGTTCGCCGCGCAAAATTCATCCGGCATTCTCGGTTGGGTGAACAATCTGGCTGGCGGCGCACTGGGCCGCATGGCCATCTTTGCGCTCAACATCATGCCCTACATCTCGGCCTCGATCATCATTCAGTTGATGACCTCGGTCTCGCCCCATCTTGAGGCGCTCAAGAAGGAAGGCGAGCAGGGCCGCAAGAAGATCAACCAGTATACCCGCTACGGCACAGTGCTGCTTGCAGCCATGCAGGCCTACGGTATCGCGGTCGGCCTCGAGGGCAGGGCTGGACTGGTCCTGGAACCCGGCATGTTCTTCCGGATCAGTACGGTGATCACGCTTACCGGCGGTACAGTGTTCCTGATGTGGCTCGGCGAGCAGATCACCTCGCGCGGTATCGGCAACGGTATTTCGCTGATCATTTTTGCCGGCATCGTGGCCCGTTTGCCGCAAGGCATCGGCGGGTTGCTTGAAATGGGACGCACCGGCCAGGTGTCAACCTTCATCATCCTCGGCATCATCGTGATGGCCGTCGCCGTCATCGCCTTCATCGTGCTGATGGAACGTGCGCAGCGGCGCCTCCTGATCCAGTATCCGAAGCGGCAAGTCGGCAACAAGATGTTCCAGGGCGAAAGCTCGCACATGCCGCTGAAGCTCAATACCTCGGGTGTGATTCCGCCGATCTTCGCGTCTTCGTTGCTGCTGGTGCCAATCACGGTTGCCAACTTCACGCAGGGCCAGGGCCCCGATTGGCTGAACACCATCACAGCACTTCTGGGCCACGGCCAGCCGTTGTTCCTGTTCCTCTATGCGGCGCTGATCGTCTTCTTTGCCTTCTTCTACACGTCGATCATGTTCAATCCGAAGGAGACGGCGGACAATCTGAAGAAGTATGGCGGCTTCATTCCTGGCATCCGTCCCGGCGAGCGGACCGCAGAGTACATTGATTATGTACTGACACGCATCACGCTGATCGGGGCCCTATACCTGACGCTGGTCTGTCTGCTGCCCGAGTTCCTCGTCGGCTACACCGGCGTTCCCTTCTACTTTGGTGGCACGTCTCTGCTGATCGTGGTGAGCGTCACCATGGATACGGTCGCCCAGGTTCAGGGGCATCTGCTTGCTCAGCAATATGAAGGGCTGATCAAGAAGTCCAAGCTCAGGGGAAGCAAGCGTTGAACATTATTCTGCTTGGGCCGCCGGGTGCCGGAAAGGGGACACAGGCGAAGCTCATCGAGGATCGTCATGGCATGAAGCAGCTCTCCACCGGTGAGATGCTGCGGGCGGCTGCGGCGGCCGGTACGGAAACGGGACTAAGAGCCAAGGCCATCATCGACCGTGGAGAGTTGGTGTCCGACGATATCGTGGTCGGTATCATCGCCGACCGGCTTGAAGCGCCGGACCTCAAGAAGGGGTTCATTCTTGATGGATTCCCGCGCAACACGGCGCAAGCCAAGGCTCTGGATCAGATGCTGGGGAGCAAGGGCCTCAAGCTCGACGCGGTGATCGAGATGGCGGTCGACGATGAGGCGCTCGTGGATCGCATCACCGGTCGTTACACCTGCGCCAAGTGCGGCAAGGGCTATCACGACCGCTTCGAAAAGCCCCGGAAGGAAGGTATCTGCGACGTGTGCGGAGGAACAGAGTTCACCCGCCGCGCCGATGACAATGAGGCGACGGTGCGTGACCGTCTCTCGGTTTACAACAAGCAGACCGCGCCGCTGGTGGCGTACTATGGTGAACGCGGGACTCTGAAGACGGTTGACGGTATGGCGCCCATCGGTGAGGTGAGCCGCCAGATCGAGGAAGTGTTGAACGGCGTTTGAGATCCGGCATTTGCGGTGTCTTGATGAGGTTGACGCGAAAGCGATTCCCTTCTAAAGACGGCGCCAATCTCGGTCGACAAATGGCTGGCTTCGGGAGGGAAACCTCGCGAGGCACGGCCTTGTGCCATTGATGGCAAGCGTCCGGCAGGCAAGTAACAGTTTGATGTCAATGGTTCAACCCATTGAATTGATTAGGAGAAACAGGCGTGGCCCGTATTGCAGGCGTCAATATTCCGACCAACAAGCCCGTGGCGATTTCGCTGCGCTATATCTATGGCATTGGCTCCGTCAATGCCGTGGAGATCTGCAACAAGGTGAATATCCCCGTTGAGAAGCGGGTGAATGAGCTGTCCGACGCCGAGGTTCTGGCGATCCGCGAAGTCATTGACCGCGACTACATGGTGGAGGGCGACCTTCGCCGCGAAGTGTCGATGAACATCAAGCGCCTGGTCGATCTTGGCTGCTACCGCGGCCTGCGTCATCGCAAGGGCCTTCCCGTGCGTGGTCAGCGCACCCACACCAACGCCCGCACCCGCAAGGGTCCCGCCAAGGCAATCGCCGGCAAGAAGAAGTAAGGTACAAGAATGGCCAAGGAAGCTGCTCGTCCGCGCCGCAAGGAGCGCAAGAACATTTCGTCGGGCGTGGTTCATGTGAACTCGTCCTTCAACAACACCATGATTACGGTGACCGACGTCCAGGGCAACGCCATCGTCTGGTCATCCGCCGGCAAGCTGGGCTTCAAGGGCTCGCGCAAGTCGACCCCCTATGCCGCGCAGGTCGCGGCGGAGCAGGTCGGTCGCGCCGCCATGGAACACGGCATGCGCACCGTCGAGGTTGAAGTGTCCGGTCCCGGCGCCGGCCGTGAATCGGCCCTGCGCGCGCTGCAGGCCTGTGGCCTTCAGGTGACCTCGATCCGCGACGTGACCCCCATTCCGCACAACGGCTGCCGCCCGCCTAAGCGCCGCCGCGTTTGACGAATTTGACTGCCCGGGGAGACCCGGGCCTCTATTGTAAGAAGTTTATGAGACTGGCTCTCCTGCGGGGGAGCCGGATTTTCGACGGGAAAGATAACTGATGCATGTGAATCAGAAGAACTGGCAGGAATTGATCCGTCCGTCCAAGCTCGACATTCAGCCGGGCCGTGACCGTCGGCGCGTCGCGACTTTCGTGGCCGAACCGCTGGAGCGTGGCTTCGGCACGACGCTTGGCAATGCGCTTCGCCGCATCCTGCTGTCGTCACTGCAGGGCGCCGCCGTGACTTCGGTCCACATCGATGGCGTGCTGCACGAATTCTCTTCCATCGCTGGTGTGCGCGAGGACGTGACCGACATCGTCCTCAACATCAAGGAAATTGCCATTGCCATGCAGTCGGAAGGCGTCAAGCGCCTGATGCTGCGCAAGGAAGGCCCGGGCGTGGTCCGCGCTGGCGATATCCAGACCACCGGCGATATTCAGATTCTCAATCCGGATCACGTCATCTGCACCTTGGACGAGGGCGCGGAAGTCCGCATGGAATTCTCCGTCAACACCGGCAAGGGCTATGTCTCTGCCGAGCGCAACCGTCCCGAGGACGCGCCGATTGGGCTCATCCCGGTCGATTCGATCTACAGCCCCGTCAAGCGCGTGTCGTTCAAGATCGAGAACACCCGCGAAGGCCAGATTCTCGACTATGACAAGCTGACGATGACGGTGGAGACCGACGGGTCAGTGAGCCCTGAGGATGCAGTTGCCTATGCCGCGCGTATCCTTCAGGATCAGCTCTCCGTGTTCATCAACTTCTCCGAGCCGTCCAAGGCCGTTATCGAGGAGGCGCGTCCGGAGCTTGAGTTCAACGCAGCACTTCTCAAGAAGGTCGATGAGCTGGAACTGTCCGTGCGTTCGGCCAACTGCCTGAAGAACGACAACATCGTTTACATCGGCGACCTGATCCAGAAGACCGAGGCGGAGATGCTTCGCACCCCGAACTTCGGCCGCAAGTCGCTGAACGAGATCAAGGAAGTTCTCGCCCAGATGGGTCTGCATCTCGGCATGGAAGTGGCCAACTGGCCGCCTGAGAACATCGAAGAACTCGCCAAGAAATACGAACAACACTATTGAGGATTGGGCGGCACACCGGCAGGTGTGTCGCGATTGAAGGAGAACGGTTATGCGTCATGGGTTCAGGGGCCGCCGGTTCAACCGCACGGCAGAGCACCGCGAGGCAATGTTTGCCAACATGTCGGCGGCACTCATCAAGCATGAGCAGATCGTGACGACGCTGCCCAAGGCGAAGGATCTTCGCCCGGTGGTTGAGAAGCTGGTGACGCTCGGCAAGAAGGGTGGTCTGCATGCCCGCCGCCAGGCGCTGGCCCAGGTGCGCGATGAGACCCAGGTCAAGAAGCTGTTCGACGTGCTGGCCGAGCGTTACAAGGACCGCAAGGGCGGCTATCTGCGGATCATGAAGGCGGGCTTCCGTTACGGTGATTCGGCTCCGATGGCGGTGATCGAGTTCGTTGACCGCGACGTCAGCGCCCGTGGTCAGGACTCTGGCCCGACCCAGAGTGCCGAGGATACGGAAGAAGCAGCGGCCTGATATCGTTCGAAAATTTGACGATTACCAAAGGGTAGCCTTGTGGCTGCCCTTTGGTGTTTTTCGGGTTAACACAACTGCGCCAATTGGAGCGTTTATCTTGGCATACGCTTCAGTTCTATCTGCTAGCGTGAAGTGTTAAATATGGTTAATGCTGATTCACCCGACCATGACCCGCGAGTTCGACATATTCGGTGCAGAGGCATCCCCCTTTGAAACCGTCGAGGATTCTGCGGACTTTCTCCGCGGTGCGCGGGACCGCTTCAATGTACTGAACCTGTCGTACTGGTTTCTCGGTGCATCGCCGGATATCCCCGACCGGCTGACATGGCTGTCGACCTACGACGAAGACTATATGGCGCTCTATATGCGCGACTACACGCCAGTTCGGGATCGGGCCTTCAACATCTGTTTCAAGCGCCTCCTGCCACTGGACTGGGACGAAGTGCGCACGACGGATACGACGGTCCAGCACATTCATGAAGTCGCGGAACAGTTCGGCATTGGCCGGCATGGCATTTCGTTTCCAATTCGCGACGTCGGCGTGGGCGATGCCATGTTCTCCGTCAATTTCGAATGCGATGACCGGCACTGGGGGGAAGTGAGGACTGAACTCGTCAACGGCCTCCACCTCTTTGCGCACTATTTCCATCTGCGCATGAAATCGGTGATCGCCGGGCAACCCGTGTCCTCCGAATTCGATCTGGCCCCCCGCGAACGAGAGGTTCTCAGATGGGCCGCGGAGGGGAAGACGGCTTGGGAGACGGCCCAGCTGTTGAAAGTCAGCGAGCGGGCAATTCGTCTCTACACGGAAAATGCCATGAACAAGCTGAGGGCGAAGACCAAGACCCAAGCCGTGGCCATCGCCGTCAAGAACAATATCCTGCACTGAACAAAGCGGCGGTCAGCCGTTGAAGGCGGATTCCACCGGGACGACGGCGTGGCTGCCATAGCCATTGAAACGGGTTGCTGTCGCAATGCCGTAGGCGCCGAGCGTCCCGAACTCGATGAAGTCGCCATCGCGCAAAGCGATAGGCAGTTCAAGCTGGCTTGGCAGCACGTCCAGTGGGTCGCAGGTCGGGCCAAACACCTTCCAGGGCTTGGCTTCGCCGCTGATGACCTGTCCGTCACGGATCACCCGGAATGGCGGCTGCAGTTCGGGAACCTGCAAGAATTCCATCAGGCCACCATACACACCGTCGTTGATGAAGATGTCGTCGCCGTCGCTGCACACCAGTTTCACCTGCGTCAGCAGTGACATCGAAGTCGCCACAAGGCCGCGGCCAGGCTCGCACTCCAGCTTCGGCAGTCCGATATCGCCGAAGCAACGCCATGTGGCATCGCTGATCGCTGCGAAGAAACCGTTGAGGTCTGTCACCGGCGCGCTGTTCGGATAGGTGGCAGGGAAGCCACCGCCCACATTGATCTTGCCGATCTTGATGCCGGCCGCTGCGGCAATGCGCGCCGCCGCTTCGATATGACGGACATACACCTGAGGATCCCGCGATTGCGATCCCGGGTGAAACGTCAACATCGGCACGAAGCCCCAGGCCTGCGCGTCCTGCAGCAAGGCCGCTGCAATATGCTCCGGCGCGCCGAATTTGGTGGAAAAGTCGTGGGCCGACAGGGTGCGGTCACGAGGCAGAACGAAGCGCACGGCAATCTCGACGGTCGAGTCATTGCCTGCCACATCGGCAATCTTTTGCAACTCCTCGCGGCAGTCCACCGCAAAGCGCCGGCAGCCGAACTTGTGATAGGCGTCAGCTATCTCGCGCCTCGACTTCACGGGATTGTGGTAGTGGAAAACCGCGCCGGGAGACACGCTCTGGACCAGCGCCATTTCATGGACGGAAGCCACGTCCCAATGCGTGAGACCAGCGTCCGCCAATGCAGCAATCACCTCGCGCGACGGGTTGGACTTCACAGCAAAGCTGACAAGTCCCGGAAACCCTGCGGTGAAGATCTTGAGCTGTGCGTTTAGCGCATCCGGGCTGAAGCAGAACAGCGCTTCTTCCGGTTGCACATGGCGCACGACATCGCAAGCATCTCCGAAAACGGCTGGCGGCACAACGGTCAGGGCAGGAGCAGTCATGGCAACCTCCGGGGCAGCGGGTGGACAGGCGCAAGGAAATAGGCGGCAGGACCGTTGGATTGAAGACGGCATTGTGCTCAATTGCCGACGCCGACTCGTCATATCGACAACTGGAGCCGCGTTTCGACGGATGGTGCAGATTACACCCAAGGATGAGGAACTTTTGGCGCTCCTCAAGGTGGATGGCCGCGAGCCCGTGGCGTCGCTCGCCCGCAAGCTGGGCGTGTCCCGTACGACGGTCCAGGACCGGTTGCGCCGGCTTGAAGAGTCGGGTGTGATCGCAGCCTATTCCATCAAGCTGGCCAAAGAGCTGGATGAAGGCGGCATGCGCGCCTACGTTACACTGGAGGCGGAGCCACGGCGTCAGATTGATGTGGCCCGCGCCCTTGCGCGCTTCCCGCAGATCGAGACCTTGCACACGGTCAGCGGCAAGTTTGATCTGATCGCCCAGGTGAAGGCCCGCACGTCCGAGGGTCTCGACCGCCTGATCGACGAGATCGGTCAGATCCCCGGCGTCAACCGCATCGAGACGTCGGTCATTTTGTCGACAAAGCTCGATCGCAGATAAAAGTACGGAAAGAACATGAGGAAGACCATGCGTTTCATAGCCGGTTTAGTGTCAGTTCTGGTGCTGGCGGTGTGCGTGGGCCCGGTGGAAGCCGAGCAGCTTGTTCCAAAAAGCGTTGCTCAGCTGCAATTGTCGTATTCGCCGGTGGTCAAGCGAACGGCACCCGCGGTGGTCAACGTGTTCACGCAACGCATGGTCCGGAGCAGCGGCGGTGGCAGCTTCTTTGACGATCCTTTCTTCCGCCGCTTCTTTGGAGACGACGGTTCCTTCGGGCGCCCGCGGGAGCGGGTGCAGAATTCGTTGGGATCTGGAGTCATCGTTGATCCCGCCGGGCTCATCGTTACCAATCATCACGTGATCGCTGGCGGTACCGACATCAAGGTGGTGTTGGCTGACAAGCGCGAGTTCGAAGCCCGCATTCTGTTGAAGGACGAGCGCACCGATCTTGCGGTTCTCAAGATCGACGTCCCCGACGAGGAATTGCCATCTCTGCGCCTCGGCGATTCCGAAGCGCTCGAAGTTGGTGACCTGGTGCTCGCCATCGGCAATCCCTTTGGCGTCGGCCAGACGGTCACCAACGGTATCGTTTCCGCCCTGGCCCGCACCCGGGTCGGTGTGTCCGACTATCAGTTCTTCATCCAGACGGATGCCGCCATCAATCCCGGCAACTCGGGCGGCGCATTGGTCAACATGGCGGGTGAACTGATCGGCATCAACACCGCCATCTTTTCGCGCGGCGGCGGTTCGATCGGCATCGGCTTCGCCATCCCGTCGAACATGGTCAAGACCGTCGTCGCCAGCGCCGAGAGCGGCAGTGCGGCGATCCAGCGCCCTTGGCTCGGCGTCGATGTGCAGGACGTGACGCCCGAGATCGCAGACTCGCTGGGAATGGCCCGGCCGGAGGGAGCACTGATCGTCAATCTCCATCCTGACAGCCCCCTGGCGAAAGCCGGTCTGCAGCGGGGGGACGTCATTCTGGCGCTTGAAGGCAAGCCGATCGAAAGTGCCCAGGAACTGGGCTACCGCGCTGCGACGACGCCCATCGGCGCAACAACCATCGTCGAATATGAGCGTCGCGGCAACCGCCGGGAAACCCAGGTCACCATGGTGGCAGCCCCGGAAACCGTCGAACGCGCCGAGACAGCGGTCGAAGGGCAAAACCCGCTCAACGGTGCCGTCGTGGCCAATCTCTCGCCTGCGGTCGCGGATGAACTCCGCCTGAGCGCCGAAACCACGGGTGTTGCCGTCGTCAACGTCGGCCCCGGTCCTGCCCGGCGCTTCTTCCGGAGGGGCGATATTGTGATGAATGTCAATGGCACGGACATTGACAGTGTGGAAACCCTGCTGGCAGCACTGGGTGACGGCAGCATTGTCTGGCGCATTGCCATCAACCGCGGCGGACGGCTCCTCAAATTCGCGATCAGCGGCTGATGTCGAGCCTGTTCGAGGCCGCGGGGCTAACCAAGGAGGCACCGCGGCCTCTGGCCGACCGCCTGCGGCCGCAGAAACTCACGGACGTCGTGGGCCAGGATCATCTCGTCGGTCCCGAAGGTGTGCTGACCCGAATGCTGGCGGCAGGCCGCATTCCCTCGATCATCCTGTGGGGCCCGCCTGGCACCGGCAAGACCACCATCGCACGGCTGCTCGCGGGCGAGACCGGCCTTGCCTTCGATCAGATCTCCGCCATCTTCTCCGGCGTCGCCGATCTCAAGAAGTCCTTCGAACAGGCCCGCATCCGCCGCGAGCAGGGCAGGGGTACGCTGCTGTTTGTCGACGAGATCCATCGCTTCAACAAGTCCCAGCAGGACTCGTTTCTGCCCTTCGTCGAGGACGGGACCATCATCCTCGTCGGCGCCACCACCGAGAACCCGTCCTTCGAACTCAATGGCGCCTTGCTGTCGCGCTGTCAGGTCCTGGTGCTGAACCGGCTCGATGCCGCCGCCATGACCGCACTCATCGGCCGTGCCGAGATGTTTGAGCGACGGCCGTTCCCTGCCGATCAACCGGCCCGCGAGGCGTTGATCGCCATGGCCGATGGCGATGGCCGCTATTTCCTGAACCTTGTGGAGGAAATCTATGCCGCCGTTCCGGATGGCGCACCGGGATTGACGCCTGACACGCTGGCCCGCACGGTGCAGAAGCGCATGCCGCTCTATGACAAGGCGGCCGACGGGCACTACAACCTCATCTCGGCGCTCCACAAGTCGGTGCGGGGTTCCGATCCTGATGCGGCACTCTACTACCTCGCCCGCATGCTGGTGGCGGGCGAAGATCCGCTGTTTATCGCGCGGCGTCTGGTGCGTATGGCCTATGAGGATGTGGGCCTGGCGGACCCTGAGGCGGCCCATCAGGCGCTGGCCGCGAAGGAGACTTATGATTTCCTTGGCAGTCCGGAAGGCGAATTGGCGCTGGCCCAGGCCACCGTCTACATCGCAACCGCGCCCAAGTCGAACGCGCTCTACACCGCCTACAAGGCCTCGACCGAGCGCGCCCGCCAGACCGGTTCTCTCATGCCGCCGAAGATCATCCTCAACGCGCCGACCAAGCTCATGAAGCAGCAGGAATATGGCTCCGGCTACAAATACGACCACGACCAGCCGGACGCCTTTTCAGGACAGAATTACTTCCCGGATGGCCTCGGCCGCGAACATTACTACGCGCCCGCCGAGCGTGGCTTCGAGCGTGAAATCAGGAAACGGCTGGAATACTGGTCGAGGCTCCGCAAGGAACGTCAGGGCTGATCGTCACCACGCGAGAGCCTGCCCGTCGCGGAAGAATCCGCCCGATGGACCGCCGGGCGGTAGCGTCGCCGCCCAAACGATTCCAGCCGCGCCATGCTGCACGTCGCGGGTGGCACTGGGTCCGCCCATGTCGGTCCTGACCCATCCTGGACAGACGGAATTGACCATCACGCCGCGCTCGTGAAGCTCCTGTGAGAGCGTGCGGGTCAGCACGTTCAGCATGGCCTTCGAGGCGCGGTAGCCGAAATAGCCGGTGCCCATCTCGGTGAGCCCGCCCATGCCGGAAGAGACGTTCACGATGCGGCCATCCTCCGCCATCAGCGGAGCGATGACCTTGCACAGCCGCCATGGCCCCATGGCATTCACCGAGATGCTATCAGCCACTGCCTTGTCGTCGGCGCCCAGCACGGTGATGTCGCCGCCACTTTCCGGCAGGATGCCGGCGGCATTGACAAGCACGTCGATGGGACCCAGTGACTTCGCCCAGGTCCCGAATGCCGCAATGGACCGCACCGATCCGATATTGAGGGTCCGCGCCTGCACGTCATAGCCGTGAGACTTCAGCGTCGATGCCGCTTCGGCCAGCCGCGTCTTGTCCTTGGCTGCGAGAACCAGCCGGTAGCCGAGCACGCCCAACTGCCGGGCTGTTTCGAATCCCAGCCCACGAGATCCCCCGGTCACAAGTGCAAGTGGTGTCCGCATGGCATCCTCCTTCCGGTTTCAACGAAAGATGGCCGGGCAGGGCCCAGCCATCAAGGAGAAATCTGGATTGTGACGATCAGGCGCGGCGCGCGTCGAGGCTCCAGGCGCCCGGTCCCTGCGCTGCGAAATAGAGGAACACGAAGCAGAACATGATTGCCAGTTCGCCGCCATTCTGGATCGGGAAGAACGACGCCGGCGCATGGAACATGAAATAGGCCACCGCCATCATGCCTGCGAGCACAAAGGCCGTGATGCGGGTGAACAGCCCAAGGACGATCAGGATACCGCCCACGATTTCGATAACACCGCCGATCCCGAACAGTGAGCCCAGCGGCACGCCATCTTTGAACATGTCGAGCGCTGGCCACTGCATCAACTTGGCCGACCCGTGTGCAAAAAACAGGAGACCCGTGAAGATGCGGAGGACGGAGAGCAGATATCCCGACCAGGAGGTGGGAATGATCGCGGTATTCATGGAATTGCCTTTCTGTGTGCCGGTTAAATCGTAACCAACAGATACACAGAATCATAAAACGTAACAAGAAAAATTACATTATAGGGGCTTGCCTGCGAGGCAACACAGCTATGCGTTCAATCAGGTCTACGTAATGTTGGGGCAAGAGGTTCTCCCGCGCGCCGCTGAGCAGGAGGCCATGGTAGGTATGATCCGGCGGGAAATGATCACCCTGGCGTGTCGGGACATAGGTCATACAGCCAATCCCGCGGGGCTCCGGGTGATGGCCATGGATTGTCACGTCGACGCGGTTGTAGTTGTTGAGGTCAGGACGCCGCCCCGCATCGTAGCCTTCGAACCGGTCGAGCCGGACGCCATCGGCGGGGCTCAGCCGATAGATGACACCCCACACCTCATGCTCGGGGTGCGCCTCCACGCCGGCCACGCCGCACTGGCGGTTCATCGAAAACCGCGGAAACACCAGCCGGTGACCCGGCAGATGCCCGATCCCCACCCGCTCGCTCTCCGGACAGCGCTCCCGCATCTGAGCGAGCGACATGTTGGAGCCATAAGCGAAGTAGAAGAGGGCCATCGCCCAGGCTACTCCGCCGCTTCCCGCTTGCCGCGCTTGAGCACACCCTTGAGGAACTGGCCGGTGTAGCTCCGCTTCTCGCGTGCCACCTCTTCCGGCGTGCCGGCCACCACGATCTCGCCGCCGCCGTCGCCGCCCTCTGGGCCGAGGTCGATGATCCAGTCGGCGGTCTTGATGACTTCCAGATTGTGCTCGATCACCACCACCGTGTTGCCCTGGTCCACCAGTTCGTGCAGCACTTCCAGCAGCTTCTTCACGTCGTGGAAATGAAGTCCGGTCGTTGGTTCGTCGAGCAGATAGAGGGTGCGGCCCGTGGCGCGCCTTGACAGTTCCTTGGCAAGCTTGACGCGCTGCGCTTCGCCGCCCGACAGCGTCGTCGCTTGCTGTCCCACCTTGATGTAGCCGAGGCCGACGCGTTCCAGCGTCTCCATCTTGTCGCGCACACTCGGCACGGCGCGGAAGAACTCCGCCGCCTCGCTCACCGTCATTTCCAG
The DNA here is from genome assembly GCA_964510815.1 of uncultured Aestuariivirga sp. Classification (GTDB taxonomy): domain Bacteria; phylum Pseudomonadota; class Alphaproteobacteria; order Rhizobiales; family Aestuariivirgaceae; genus Aestuariivirga. The sequence continues at coordinate 6,520 of CAZECZ010000047.1, read as the reverse complement.
CACGTCGGCGATCGATTTGTCCTTGAACTTGATCTCCAGCGTTTCGCGGTTGTAGCGGTGCCCGTGGCATTCGTCGCAGGTCACATAGACGTCGGGCAGGAAGTGCATCTCGATCTTGATGACCCCGTCGCCCTGGCAGGTCTCGCAGCGCCCGCCCTTCACGTTGAAGGAGAAACGCCCCGGCTCGTAGCCGCGCGCCTTGGCTTCCGGCAGCCCCGCAAACCAGTCGCGGATCGGCGTGAACGCGCCGGTATAGGTGGCGGGGTTGGAGCGCGGCGTGCGGCCGATCGGCGACTGGTCGATATCGATGATCTTGTCGAGCTGTTCGAGCCCCTCGATGCGGTCATGCTCGGACGGCGCCTCGCGCGTCCCCATGAGCTTGCGGGCCGCGGCGCGATAGACCGTGTCGATGAGCAGTGTGGACTTACCCCCGCCCGACACGCCAGTGACGCAAGTGAACAGTCCGAGCGGTATCTCGGCATCGACATTCTTGAGATTGTTGGCACGCGCACCCTTCACCCTTATGGCGCGGCCCTTCTCGGATTTGCGCCTCACACCCGGCACCGGCACCTGCTGGAACCCGGTTAGATATTGTCCGGTCAGCGAATGGGGATTGGCCATGATCTCGGCAGGCGTGCCCTGCGCCACGATTTCCCCGCCATGCACCCCCGCACCCGGCCCGATATCCACCACATAGTCGGCCAGCCGGATTGCATCCTCATCGTGTTCGACGACGATCACCGTGTTGCCGAGATCGCGCAGATGTACCAGCGTTTCGAGCAGGCGGGCATTGTCGCGCTGGTGCAGGCCGATGGACGGCTCGTCCAGGACGTAGAGCACCCCCGTGAGACCGGAACCGATCTGCGACGCCAGCCGGATGCGTTGGCTCTCACCGCCCGACAACGTGCCCGAAGTGCGCGACAAGTTGAGATAGTCGAGTCCCACGTCCACGAGAAATTTGAGCCGCTCGCGGATCTCCTTGAGAATGCGCGCGGCGATCTCCTGATCCTTCGGCTTCAGCGTGCCGAGCAGGGAGTCGAACCACAAGTTCGCCTCACGGATCGACATGGCTGTGATTTCGCCGATGTGCTTGGCGCCCACCTTCACCGCCAGCGCCTGCGGCTTGAGCCGGTAGCCGTTGCACGCACTGCAGGGATGGTCGGACTGGAAGCGTGACAACTCCTCGCGCATCCATTCGCTGTCAGTCTCGCGCCAGCGCCGCTCGATGTTGCCGATCACGCCCTCGAACGGCTTCTTGGTCTTGTAGCTGCGGATACCGTCGTCATAGGTGATGGACACTTCCGTCTCGCCCGTGCCGAACAGCACCGCGTCGCGCGCCTTCTTCGGCAGGTCTTTCCATGGCGTCGTCATGGCGAACTTGTAGTGCTTGGCCAGCGCCTCCAGCGTCTGGGTGTAATAGGGCGACGTGTTGCCGGTCTTTGCCCACGGCACAATGGCCCCTTCACGCAAGGACAGCGTGTTGTCGGGCACCACGAGGTCCGGTTCGAAATGCAGTTCGGTGCCGAGCCCATCACACTTTGGGCAGGCGCCGAACGGGTTGTTGAACGAGAACAGCCGCGGCTCGATCTCATCGATCGAGAATCCGGAGACAGGGCAGGCGAAGCGCTCTGAAAACAGGATGCGCTCATGGGTCTCGTTCTTTGACTTGTTGGCGCTGTCCTCCGCCGTCTGCGATGGCGGCAGCGGCTTGTCGGCAAATTCGGCAATCGCCAGTCCGTCCGCGAGTTTCAGCGCCGTCTCGAAGCTGTCAGCCAGGCGCGTGGCGATGTCGGATCGCACCACGATCCGGTCCACCACCACGTCGATGTCGTGCTTGAATTTCTTGTCGAGGGCAGGGACGTCCGAAATCTCGTGGAAGGCGCCATCCACCTTCACGCGCTGGAAGCCCTTTTTCTGCAGGTCCGCCAGTTCCTTCTTGTATTCGCCTTTGCGTCCCCGCACGATCGGCGCCAGCAGATAGAGCCGCGTCCCTTCGTCCAGCGCCATCACGCGGTCGACCATTTGAGTGACCGTCTGGCTCTCGATGGGCAGTCCCGTGGCGGGCGAGTAGGGCACGCCGATCCGCGCGAACAGCAGGCGCATGTAGTCGTAGATTTCGGTGACCGTGCCCACCGTCGAGCGCGGGTTGCGGCTCGTAGTCTTCTGTTCGATGGAGATCGCCGGCGACAGACCGTCGATCTGGTCGACGTCCGGCTTCTGCATCATCTCCAGGAATTGCCGGGCATAGGCCGACAGCGACTCCACGTAGCGCCGCTGCCCCTCCGCATAGATCGTGTCGAACGCCAGCGACGACTTGCCGGACCCCGACAGCCCGGTGAAGACGATCAGCCGGTCACGTGGCAGTTCAAGGGAGACGTTCTTCAGGTTGTGCTCGCGCGCACCCTGGACGGAGATGACTTTCTTGAGCTCAGGCATGGAGAGTGACTAGACCAAAAGGTGAACATGAGCAAGATTGCTGACGCATGATGACAGGAAATACGGTCAGCAGATGGCAGCAGTTCAACGGATGTCCACAACGAACCGCGGGGGCTGACCAAAATCTGCTCAGGCTGTCTCCGGCGGGGGGATGGCCCCCTTGCGCTCGACGATCAGCCGGTAGGCTTCTGGCTCACGATGGCGCGAGAAATCGAAAATCGTCTCGCGGTAGCGCTTGCCAATGTCGAGGTCGGCAGCCGCGGTGATCACCTCGTCGCCGATCGTCGACGCCATGGCCACGATTTCGCCCGACGGCGCGATGATCGCACTCTGCGCCAGCATCTTTGATCCTTCCTCGACGCCGCATTTGGCTGTACCGACAACCCATGTGGCGTTCTGGTAGGCGCCCGCCTGCATCGAGAGATGGTTGTGGAAATTCGTCAGTGCATCAATGTCGCCATGGCCGGTGTGATCGTACGGCGTGTTGTAGCCCAGCATCACCATGTCTACGCCCTGTAGTCCCATCACGCGGTAGGTTTCGGGCCATCGCCGGTCATTGCAGATGCACATGCCCATGACGCCGCCGAATGCCCGCCACACCGGAAAGCCGAGGTTACCCGGCTCGAAATAGCGCTTCTCCAAATGCTGATGCGCGCGGCCCGGCTGCGGTTCCGCGTGGCCCGGCAGATGGACCTTGCGGTACTTGCCGGTGATGTTGCCGGCGCGATCCACGAGGATGGACGTATTGAAGCGGCGCTTGCGCCCATTCTCCAAAATCAATTCCGCGTAGCCGATGTAGAACCCGATGCCGAGCCGCTTGGCCGCGTCAAACAGTGGGGCCGTCTCATTGTTGGGCATAGCGGCTTCGTAATAAGAGTCGAGTTCGGCTTCATCGTCGATCACCCAACGGGGAAAGAATGTGGTGAGCGCCAGTTCCGGAAAGACCACAAGTTCGGCGCCACGGCTCTTCGCTTCATTCATCAACTCCAGAAGACGCGTCATCACCTGCGCGCGGCTCTCCGACTTGGCGATCGGCCCCATCTGGGCCGAGGCAACACGAATGATACGGCTCACTCTTTGCTTCTCCTTACTCTGGCGCTGCTGCGCGTCTGGTCAGACTGGTTAACATCGCGCCGTCCGCAAGAAAACCCGCAAGCCATGTGGGGCAGCCCTGCACCAACGGCCCGCAGCGCCAACCTGTTCCTCGATCCGCCAGTGCGGCCGAGGGTGCCGAATCGCAGATCGGTCTGGTTAAAGCAGCGTCAGATGCCTTTCGTTCCGAGCACACCGAGCGCCGCGTGATTCACTTCGACATTCTCCGCCAGACCTTTGGTTACGAGTCCTACCGGCCGGGCCAGGAGCCCATCGTCGATGCGCTGGTGGCAGGCCGCAACGTGCTGGCCGTCATGCCCACAGGCGCTGGCAAGTCGCTGTGCTACCAGGTTCCCGCCTTGGTGCGTGGTGGCCTGGCCATCGTCGTCTCGCCGCTGGTGGCGTTGATGCAGGACCAGGTCTCGGCGCTGAAGTTGACCGGTGTCGCTGCCGAAACCATCAATTCTGCGCTGAGCCGCGATGATAACGTCGCCATCTGGCGCCGCGTGGCCGCGGGCAAAGTGCGCATTCTCTATCTCAGTCCCGAGCGGTTGATGACCGACCGCATGATTGCTGCTCTGCAGAAGATCGGCGTCTCGCTCATCGCCATCGACGAGGCCCATTGCATTTCGCAATGGGGCGCTTCGTTCCGCCCGGAATACGACATGCTCCAGACTCTCAAGGAGGCCTTCCCGGCAACGCCCATCGGCGCCTTCACCGCCACGGCGGACGAGCCGACCCGCCGCGACATCGTGCAGAAGATCTTTGGCGGCAACGCGGAGGTCTTCGTCTCGGGGTTCGACCGGCCCAACATCAAGCTGTTGGTGGCGCCGAAGTCGGGCGCCAGGGAGCAGATGCTCGACTTCCTCTCGGGCCACAAAGGCGAGAGCGGCATCGTCTATGCTCTCTCGCGAAAGTCCACCGAAGAACTGGCGGAGTTCCTGCGCGGAAAAGGCCATCGCGCGCTGGCCTATCATGCCGGCCTCTCATCCGAAGACCGCATCGACGTGCAGGAGCGCTTCATGGCGGAGCAGGGCATCATCGTCTGCGCCACCATCGCTTTCGGCATGGGCATCGACAAGCCGGACGTCCGTTTCGTCTTCCACGCTGACCTGCCATCGTCTCTCGATGCCTATTGCCAGGAGATCGGCCGCGCCGGCCGCGATGGCGAACCGGCCGAGGCCAGCATGGTCTACGGCCTCCAGGACATCCGCATGCGCCGGCGCTTCATCGACGGCGAGAACGGCGGCGATGACCGCCGCCGCCGCGAACACAAGCGGCTCGACGCGCTGGTTGCCTATTGCGAGGCACCCGACTGCCGCCGCCAGAACCTGCTGGCCTATTTTGGCGAGGAGGCGCAGCCCTGCGGAAATTGCGACGTCTGTCTCGACCCAGCGCAAACTGTCGACGCCACGGCGGAGGCCCGCTGGGTGCTGGATGCCGTTGCGGCGACGGGCGAGCGCTTTGGTGCCACCCACATCGCCGACGTGCTGTGCGGCAAGTCCGGCGAGAAGGTGGAACAGCACCGCCATGGCGACCTCACCACTTTCGGCATTGGCGCATCACAAGGCCAACGCCACTGGCAGTCGATGATCCGCCAGATGGTCGGCGGCGGCCTGCTCCAGATCGATGTCGCGGGATTTGGTGGCCTGTCGATCACACCGAAGGGACGGGCGCTGGCCAATGGCGAAGGCCAGTTCCGCTGCCGCCCCGATGCGGCGCCGAAGACCAGGAAGGCCCGGAGCGCCGAACGGATGGAGGACGCCGTGGCCCAGGGCGTCTCCGACGAGTTGCTGCAGCGCCTGAAAAACTTGCGCTCGAAACTTGCGCGCCAACGCCGCGTGCCGGCCTATGCCGTGTTCTCGGACCGCACTTTAATCGATATGGCGTCAAGGCGCCCCCTGACGCGGTGGGATTTCGGCGAAGTCAATGGTGTGGGCGAAGCCAAGCTCCAGCAGTTCGCCGATGTCTTTCTGGGCGAGATCAGATCCTTCGTCGAGGCGAGCCACGTAGGTCACTGAGCCGATGCACTGGCGAGGCGGGCCACGACCGTGTAGAGGAAGACCACGGGCGGGCGTGGCGGAATGGTAGACGCAACGGACTTAAAATCCGTTTTTCGCAAGAAAGTGTGGGTTCGAGTCCCACCGCCCGCACCAGGACAAGCACTGCATGAAGTCAATGCTGTTCGGTTTTATGCGATCTATAATACCCGGCTATTTCTGCAAGATTGCGAGGCTAGTAGAAGGAAGGATACATTATGGAACTTCTTTGTTTCGCTTCGAAAACCGAAGAGAATATTCGTCGCGGTTATGAAGCACGACTTTGGGCTGTTTCGAAGGCGGATAACGGTCGAAGAACAAAGGCTAGGAAGTATCTTCGGCCTGGCTCTTTCGGGCTGCTCTATTCTGGTCCGACACATTCTTTCACTGTCCCTTTTGTTGTAAAATCTGTGGCTGACCAGAATAGGGTGGTCACAGATATTTGGCCTGAGCCGTGGGTGTTGCCGTTCGAGATCGACCCACTAGGATCGCCTGAGAGACGCGTAAGTGCTAGGTCAGCAGAATTGCTCTGGCCGTACTTGCAGGCGAAATCGGGGAAGCCTGGCGGTGTAACGGCAAATATGAATATCACGGGTGTTACGGTGTTTGTCCCCAACGACATCAGCGAGGACGATTGGCGGCTAATACTTCGTGATTTGGCCGACTGAGGTCTGACAAGAGAGGCCATGGGAGCAAAAAATTCAGCGGTGGCTATGCCTTGCAGATGAAGGTGGTATGGCTGCTGCAATAGAGGCGCCATCCGGCTGGCATTATGACCTATCTCGCTCTATTCCTTTCCGCCTTCCTGTCGGCCACGCTGCTGCCCGGAAGTTCTGAGGCCGCACTGGCGGGCGCGGTCGCGCTCTCAGGTGAATCAGTCGCGCTGCTGGTAGCCACAGCCACAGTCGGCAACACGCTGGGCTCGTGCGTCAACTGGCTGCTCGGCCTTCTCG
>CAZECZ010000046.1:0-28380 GCA_964510815.1 uncultured Aestuariivirga sp. | reverse complement strand
CAATATCGTGGTGTGGCCGCAGGTGCTGGAGACGCACCGCGCCATCGTCATGGGCGCACGGCTCATGGTGGTGAGGGGCCGGGTGCAGCGCACCGGCGACATCATCCATGTGGTGGCCTCGAAGATCGAGGACAGGACGCCGTGGCTCACGCTGCTCACCGAGGACGGAACAGTGATGAAGAACGCGCTGGCCCGCGCCGACGAGGTGGTCAAGGGTGGCCTCGGCGGCTCCGCCCGCAGCCCCGCCGCCCGGCATCCGCGCAATGTGCGGGTGTTACCGAAGAGCCGGGATTTTCATTGAGCGCAGACACGACCCGACCAAACAAAGACTTCCCCTTTGAATGAGCCACGTGGACCGCAACCTCCACCCCACTGTCTGCCCCAGCATTCGATCTCATCTGCAAACAGCCGAGAGAGGAAATCGACGGTGTCCTTCACTATAGTCTCCTCCTTCTCAGCGAGGGAAAGGTGTTCCTCGTAACAGCCGATATGGATGTGGGTGAAGTTGCCCAACAAGATCCTCACCTCATCAATATCGTCGTAGACTTCCACGTCACCAAAGTCAGAACTGGTGGCAGGAAACCTGGCAACAGGCGGAAGGCCATATGGCATTGACGGAAGCTCGGTTGATACGTCAATCCTTTCCGGAAAATGTTCCATCAAGCGCGCTAGCAAGACTTGTGCGATCACATCGCCGCCCTATCCAAACCGCACCGCGTGGATCGGCGGAAGCGTCGTGCTCACCGTTGACCATGAGTCGCCCTGGTCCTCGCTCACCCAGAGATTTCCGGTGGTGGAGCCAAAGGCGAGACGGTCACCGGTCGCATCTCCATCGAGCGCGTGGCGGAAGACGATGTCATAGGCGTGGGCTTGGGGCAGGCCCTTCGACAGCACGTCGAAGCTCTTGCCACCGTCGCGCGTCCGCGTCACGACAAGCCTGCCGTCGACGGGATAGCGCTTCTCGTCCTTGATGCCGGGCACGAACCAGGCCGTATCGGGGTCGTTCGGATGCACCACGACGCCGAAGCCGAAGCTCGACGGCTTGGCAAAACATTCCTGCCAGCTCTTTGCATTATCCACCGACTTGTAAATGCCGGCGTGATGCTGCACCCAGAAGCGATCCGGATGCGACGGGCTCTGCACCATCATGTGCGGGTCTTGCGTTTCGGGGTCGCCGGCGTTGGGCCCGTCGCCGAAGCTCATGCCGTGGGCGCTTTGCCGCCAGGATTTGGCGCCATCCTCCGTCACCCACACACCGCCGCAGGAAATGGCGATGCGCACCGTCTGCGAGTCACGCGGATCGACACAGATCGAATGAATGCCGGGCAGGTCGGCACCGCCGCCCAGCCATTTGTTGCGCTCCGGCATGCGCCAGAGATTTTCGATCATCTCCCAGCTTTCACCCCGGTCGCGTGAGCGGAACAGGCCGCCCGGCATGGTGCCGGCCCACAGCACGCCGGGCTCATCCTTGCCGCCGGTCTCCAGCGACCAGATCATCTGCGTCGTCCATTTCACCGGCTTGCCCCAGCCGTCGAGATCTTCGAGGTCTTCAGGCTTCAGCGGATAGGCGGGGCAGGTGATTTCATGCCATGCACCGCCCTTGTCGCGGCGGTGCAACTTCACGCCGAAGTGGCCATGATTGAGTGCCGCATAGCCGGTACCGTCGCGGGGATCATGCAAGGCCAGCGTGACATTGTCGCCGAGGAAGGCCGCCTCGCCCACGGCCCAGCCGCCCTTGCCGCGGATCACTTCAAACAAGCCTTTCCGGGTCGACACCAGAAGACGGTCGCTCATTGTTCAACCTCCTGACAATGCTTGCATGACCCACACCTCACTCGTGGGCTTGACGGGATCAGAGAGCGTCTCGATTTCCTTGATGCGCTGGCCGTCGACCAGAATGGTCATGTGCTTGCGCAAGGCGCCCTGGTCATCGAGCACATAGTGACCGAGCCGCTCCTGCGCCGCAAAGACGACGGCCAAGACGTCGCGCACGGTTTCGCCCGCCGCTTCCATCGCGGCGCAGTCCACATGCCGTCTCAAGTTGCTGGTGAAGAAAACCTTCGCCATCGTTCCTGTTCCCGCTGCGACCATAGCACGCCGAAAACAAAAAGAGAACGACGAATCAGTTGAGCTGCCAGATCGCGATGTTGAGGACCGTGGCGAAGGTGACCCAGGCGAGATAGGGCACGAACAACAGTCCGGCCGGCCTGGTGATGCGCCAGAATACGAATGTTGTGATCGCGACCAGCAGAAGCAGAGGCACGATTCCGGCCAGCCCCAGCAGTGGCGACCTTGCGCCGAAGAACAGGAAGGACCAGGCAAAATTGAGTGCCAACTGCAGGAAGAACAGCGTGAGTGCAGGCTTGAGGTCTGTGCCATGCCTCCAGATCAGCCAGCCCGCGATGGCCATGAGGATATAGAGGGTGGTCCAAACGGGCGCGAAAATCCAATTGGGCGGATTCCACGACGGCTTCACAAGCGTCGGATACCAGTCGCTGACCGATGACTGCGTGGCAAAGCCGGCGCCGAAGCCGACAATCAGGCAAACCAGCAGAAAGCCGGCGAGAACAATCCATTGGTTGCGAAACACGGGCTACATCACGACGTGGTTGGTGCCAAGCGAGGCAAGAAACATGATGGCGCCCAGAAAGGCAATGACGCCACCGCCGCCGAGGCGCAAACCAAAGGAGAGCCAGTCCATCCAGCGTGCGTCGCGGCGGGCCAGGCGCGATGCGGCCTTGCGCGCATAGACGGCGACTGCCGCGATGAGAGACACCGTGATGAATGTCCCCAGCGCCATGGCGAAGGTGGAGGCGACGCCCGCCCAATAGAGCCCCATGAGATTGGCGGAGATCAGCACCAGCAGCGCCCCCATGCAGGGGCGGATGCCGACGGCGAACGCGAGCGCCAGAGATCTGGTCCAAGACCAGTCGCCGCGCAGATCCTTCACCTCCGGCATGTGGGCGTGGCCGCAGCCGCAGTCCGGGCCATGGACATGGACATCCGTTTCGGCGCGCCGGGGCGCGAAGCTGTCGAAGTGATGAAGCGTGGAGACGTGCGTCGAGGCCATCGGCGCGGGCATGGCACGCGAGAAGAGTGCGGCCTGGCGGAATGCGGTCCAGATCAGGTATCCGCCCATGACCACGAACAGGCCGTAGCTGGCGGACTCCAGCGCGTTGGCGGCCGTCTCGGCCGAACTCTTCAAGCCGGAGAACAGCCACAGGATGGCGGTGACGACGACAATCGCGGTCAGAGCCTGGATGACAGCGCTCATGAAGGAGATCATGACGCCGCGGCGAAGATCGTTCTCGGTTGCAAGAAGCCAGGTGGAGATGACTGTCTTGCCATGGCCGGGGCCGGCTGCGTGGAAGATGCCATAGCCAAAGCTCAACAGCATCAAAGTCCATGTCGCTGCAGCGGCCGATCGGCTGCGAATATCGCGCAGTGTCCGCGACAGGCTGCCATAGAAATTCTGCTGCTGGTTGCGCATCCACAGGACAGGGTCTTCGAGGAGCGAAACGCTGTCGACCGTGCCGTCCTTGTTGCGGGGCTGGACCAGAAGCTTGCGCTTGTCGATGGTGACGGCGGCTGGCTTCTCCACATCCTGTGCCACTGCAGATACAGGAGCGGCGAGCGACAAGACCAAGGAGGTGAAGACGCCAAGGAACAGCCAGATCAGGAACCGCATTTGATGGTTACCGGCTGGACGAACATGGCGCCAAAGTCTTCGTTATTCTCGGGTTTCCAATCGGTGCCCTTGCTGGCCAGCATTTCCAGCTTCGCGTTCACTTCGTCGCCGGTTGGTACCGGTCCGAGGTCCAGGCTGCACTGTTTCGGCATGTTGCCGATGACGCTCACCGGCTCATCCTTTTCATAGTCGATGGCAATGAAGAATTCCGGGTCATAGACCTTCACGACGAATTCACCCTGCACGGGGTCAATCGGCGTCTTGAGCGGTACCTGGAAATGAAGTTCCAGCTTGTTGTTCGACCAGATCTGGCCAAACTCGGTGACTTCGCCAAAGGGCAAAACCTTGCCGTTGAAGCGCATGACGGTGAAATAGTCATAGTCCTTCAGCGAATTCATGTTCTCCTTGGTGAGGGGGTTCAGTTCGTCCTGGCTGTAAACGCCATCGCCGTTGGCATCCAGGCCGTCGAGCGCCATCTGGGTGTAGCCGTCATCAAAGCTCCAGGACAGGTTGAGACCGGTAATGAGGCCATCTTCGTTGAAGACAACGTCAGAGCGCATGTCGATCCACACATGGGGATGGGCGATGGCCTGCCCACAAGACGCAGCCGTCAAAAGGCAGCTGAGTGCCACTGCTCGCCAGTGCATACTGTCCATCACCCTTGCTTCGACTCAGAACCGTGATGATCGGGCATTGCGGCGAAAAAGTGAAGGCTCGGCTTAGCCGCCGAGACAGTCCAGCAATCCCTCTGCGAGGTTGCTCAGAAGCTTTGGGTAGACATCGGGGCCGGGTGTCAGGCCAGCACCAATGGGGTCCAGAACGCCGGATCTGGCGCCGGTTCCCTCGATCACCACGTCGACGGTCTTGCTGTCATACTGAGGCTCGCGAAAGACGCAGGCGGCGTGGCTCGCCATGATCTTGTCCCGCACCTCCTGCAGGCGTTCGGCAGACGGCGCCAGGGCAGAGACATCGGAGATCGAACCGACGCCCGTGAGCCCGAAGCGGGCTTCGAAATACTGGTACGCGTCATGGAAGACGACAAAGGGCCTGTCCTTGATGGGTGCCAAGGTGACCGCAATCTCGGCTGTGGTCCTGTCAATCTGAGCTGAGAGGGTTGTGGCGTTGGCCTGGTAGGTTGCGGCATGTTCGGGATCGATCTTGGCAAGTTCCATCGCGACGACTGTGGCCATGGCCTTGGCATTCTCAGGATCGAGCCAGACATGGGGGTCATAGGCGAGCACGCCCTCATGCGCGTCGTGGTCGTGTTCGTCAGCACCTGACTCTTGATGCAGGCGAGGCTCCCATGTGCCGCCCTGGCGGATGGGACGCGTAACGACGCCCGGCACCTCCGACAGCAACACGAAAGCCTTGCCGTTGACGGCTTCGGTTCCAGACATTTGGGCCAGTTTCGTTTCGAGGCCGTGACCAACAATGAAGACGATGTCAGCCTCGCCGAGGGCGGCCACCTGTGCGGGCGTGAAGCTGGCACGATGCTCGGACATCTTTCCCTGGAGCAGGAGTTTCGGCTGGCCCACGTCTCCCATCACGGCGGAAACGATGCCGTAGACGGGCATGACGGAGGTGATGACATTGGGGCCGGCAGACGACGGGACCGCCATCAGGATCAGGGCGAGGGCAAAGGTGACGAGACGCATGATGTACTCATGTAATGTTATAATATAACATAGCTCATGATCCCGCGTTGTCAATCTCTGACGCAGTCGTGATGGCCTGCGGCCAAGAGGTGAGTTGCACAGAGCCATTCCGGCTGTCAGTTAGAGCCTCCATGAACCTCGACGTATCGATTGGCGCGGCTCTGATTGCCGGCGCCATCAGTTTCCTCAGCCCGTGCGTATTGCCGCTGGTGCCGCCGTATCTCTGCTTCATCACCGGGGCGTCGCTCGACCAACTGGTTGAGGCCAAGGATGGGGCCGCTTCGCAGCGCCGGCGCACCGTGCTGGCGGCGCTGATGTTCGTGCTGGGCTTTGCCACCGTGTTTATCCTGCTGGGGGCCAGTGCGTCCTACGCCGGCCAGCTGTTGCGGGCCTATCTGCCGCTCCTTGCCAAGGTGGCAGGGGTCTTCATCATCCTGATGGGATTGAACTTCCTCGGCGTGTTCAAGCTGGCCTTCCTCAGCCGTGAGGCCCGGTATCACAGCGAAGCGCGTCCTGCGGGACTTCTGGGCGCCTATGCAGTGGGGCTGGCCTTTGCGTTCGGCTGGACGCCTTGCATCGGGCCGATCCTGGCGATGATCCTGTCCCTCGCTGCCAGCGAGCAGGACCTGGCGCGCGGTGCCGGCCTTCTGGCCGTCTATTCGGCGGGGCTTGGCATTCCGTTCCTGCTCGCCGCCGCCGGTGTCGGCACCTTCCTCGGCTTCTTCGCCAGATTCCGCAAGCACATGCGCCGGGTGGAGCAGGTCATGGGCCTCTTGCTCGTCATTACCGGCGTCATGTTCCTCACTGGCGCCATGCAGGACTTCTCCTACTGGCTCATCGAGCAGTTTCCGGCACTGGGCCAGATCGGCTGAGTTCGATGGGCTGGCCATGGGGGGTGGCGCGCGCGGCACGATCCCAGGCTTCGACCCGCGCCAGCCGTTCCGGGTGCGACATTACCCCCTTGGCTTCCACAATCGTCTCGAGGGCCGCGAGCCAGCTCTCGTAATAGGGCCGCTCCGGATAGGCATGGAGTTCTGCGCCCAATGTCTCGGCCCATTCCGTCCAGGCGAAGACCCCCGCCTCGTTGAGCTTCACCGCCATGGCGAAGGCTTGCGCCTCCCACGGCTCGGCAAACACAGGGCCGTCGGAATCCTTCGGCAGCTTCTGGGACTCAGCAAGCTTCAAGATAGGGCTCCCAAAGATCGGCGTGAACCTGCTCACGTGCGCTCCGGCCCCAGAGTTCGGCAGCGCTGAAGCGTACGGTGTAGAGCCACTGCGGGTCTTCGCCCTTGCCTGTGGCGCTGCTGTCCGGGAACACATGGGCGCCGTGAACGGCAACGATCTCCCCTACATGTCGCCTCAGGTAGCGAGGCAGCCGTGTGTGACCCCGTGGGTGGATGTTCCGTGTGCGGATCTGATCGCCGATGCGGAAGAGTGCTGGCGCGGATGCTGCGCGCTCGTAGCTGCCGGGCTGGGTGACGGCGGTCCAAATGGCATCAGCCGGCGTGGGCGATACCTTCTTCGATATGGATATTGATCGTCCCGTGCGGATTTCGTCCGCCGTTGCCAGGCCATGCTTCTCTAGCAACTGTTCAAGCCCATTGAGCCAGTGTTCGTAGTAGCTTGTTGCCAGATATTCCGCCGGGTTCATCGACTCGCAGGCGCTGCGGTCCTCGTCCAGCGTCCAGCCGCCGACATCGCCCACGGCCGACATGAGCGCGAACATCCGGGCCTCCCATGGCGCATGGAAGACCGGCTCATTCGCCTCGGCGGTCACAGGACCGAAACCCATCGCGCCGCCGCAATCGTGGGCGCCATTCATGCCACCGGCTCCAAGTAGGGCTCCCACAGATCAATACACACCGAGTCATTGGTGTCCTTGCCCCAGAGTTCCCGGGCGCTGAATTGCACGGTATAGAGCCACTGCGGATCATCCCCTCTTCCGTGGGCGGAGGAATCTGGCAGCACATGGGTGCCATGCACCCGGACGATCTCGCCGACCCGGCCCCTTGCATAGCGGACAAGCCGGGTATGGCCTTGCGGCGTCATCATGCGGGCACGAACCCTGTCGCCAATCCTGAACAGTTGCGGCCTGTTGCAAGGACGGTCAGCGGGTCCGCCCGTGTTCAGGATCGTGGGGATATCTTCCGCCTTCGCCACCCGCTTCACGCGCACTGGAGGCGTCGCCATCTGCCCGGCCCCGAGCTCTTCTGCCGACACCATACCAAGCGCCAGAAGCTGTGCCTCGAGCGCATCGTGCCGGTACTGGTAGTACGAAGACGACCAGTAGCGGATCGGTTCGAGCAATTCCCTGGCATGGCGCGCTTCGTCGATGTTCCACATGCCGTTCATACCAACCGCGAGATTGAGCGCGAAGGTCCGCCGTTCCCACTCGCTGTGGAAGACCGGTTCGTCAATCTCAGCGACCACCGGACCGAACCCGGTGAAGCCCCCCATGTCATGCGGGCCATTCATGCGGATGCCTTGGCGAAGCCGGTGCCGATCATCGAATCGCGGGTCACAAGTTCAGCCAGTTGTTCCTCGGTCATGCCGCCGGTACCAGCAGGTCTCTCCGGGATCACGAGATAGCGGATTTCGGCTGTTGAATCCCATACGCGAACCTCCTTGCTCTCGGAGATCTCGATGCCGAAATCCTTCAACACCTCGCGCGGTTCGATCACGGCGCGGGAACGGTAGGGCATGGCCTTGTACCACACCGGCGGCAGGCCCAGCACCGGCCACGGGTAGCAGGAGCACAGGGTACACACGACCATGTTATGTACGTCAGGGGTGTTGAACAACGCCACCATGTGCTCGCCCTGGCGGCCGGTATAGCCTAGCGATGCAATTGCCGAGGTGGCGTCGCGCTTCAGCCAGTCGGCAAACTCCGGATCACTCCAGGCCTTGGCCACGACGCGGGCGCCGTTGCGTGGGCCGATTTTCGTCTCGTAGGTGTCGATCAGCACGTCGAGTGCTGCAGGGTCGACATAGCCCTTTTCGACCAGCAGCGATTCCAGCGCTCTCACACGCAACGCAATGGGCGACAGTTCCGAACCTTCGTGGTCATGATCGTGGTCGTGTCCGTCGTGTGGCATTTTGTCTTCGTCCTCAATTGCGGTAAGCATAGAATCTGGGGTCCAAAAGGGGAAGTCGTGTAATGACCAAGCTCGAAGGGGTGCGCGCCTGTGTCTTTGATGCCTATGGCACGCTGTTCGATGTGCACAGTCCCATGCGGAAGCTCGCACCCGAGATCGGGCCGGAAGCTGAAAACATCTCGAAGCTGTGGCGGCAAAAGCAGCTGGAATACACCTGGCTCCG
This sequence comes from uncultured Aestuariivirga sp., assembly GCA_964510815.1. GTDB lineage: Bacteria > Pseudomonadota > Alphaproteobacteria > Rhizobiales > Aestuariivirgaceae > Aestuariivirga. The sequence continues at coordinate 19,719 of CAZECZ010000046.1, read as the reverse complement.
CAGTCTCATGGGCGAGCACATCGACTTCTGGCATGTGACGGGCGATGCCCTGGATTATGCGCTGGAATTCCATGGCGTCAGCGAACCGGGTCTTAAAGATGAGATTATGGCGCTCTATCTCAGCCTCGAGGCCTATCCCGAGGTGGCGGAGATGCTCGAGTCCGTGCGGGCGCGTGGCAAGCTCACGGCCATCCTGTCGAACGGCAGCCCGGCGATGCTTGACGCTGCCGTGCGCCATGCCGCGGTGGACAAGCTGCTGCACTTTGTTCTGTCGGTGGAAGACGTCGGCATCTTCAAGCCGAGCCGGCGCGTCTACCGCCTGGCCATGCAGAAGCTGTCACTGCACGAGGCCAGCGAGATCTGCTTCGTCTCCGCCAACACCTGGGATGCGCAAGGGGCCGCGCATTTCGGCTTCCAGGTCGTCCGCGTCGACCGTTTCGGCCTGAAGGACGACCGCATTCCCGGCAAACCCTCAGCGATGATCAAGGATCTCAGCGAACTGGCGGTGCTGCTCTAATTACCGCCGCGCCTCGATCGCGTCCCAGATCATCGCCGCAATGTCCTCGCCGCCGAAGCGCTTCACCTCGCGGATGCCGGTTGGCGAGGTCACGTTGATCTCAGTGAGATAGTCGCCGATCACGTCGATCCCCACAAAGATCAGACCGCGGGCCTTGAGATCCGGTCCCAGCGCCTCGCAGATGTCGTGCTCGCGCTTGGTGAGTGTCGCCGGTTCGGCCTTGCCGCCGACATGCATGTTGGAACGGTTCTCGTTGACTGCCGGCACACGGTTGATGGCGCCTGCCACCTTGCCGTCGACGAGGATGATGCGCTTGTCGCCCTTCCTCACATCAGGCAGATATTTCTGGGCGATGAAGGGTTCGCGGAAGGTCTGGGTGAAAAGTTCGAGCAACGAGGAGAAATTCTGATCACTTTCACCCAACCGGAACACGCCGGCCCCGCCATTGCCGTAGAGCGGCTTCAGGATGATGTCGCCGTGGTGGCGGCGGAACGAGGCGAGTTCGTAGGGGTCACGGGTGATCAGCGTCTCCGGCATGAACTGCGGATAATTCAGAACGAAGAGCTTTTCCGGAGCGTTGCGCACCTCTGCCGGATCGTTGACCACCAGCGTCTTCGGGTGGATCACGTCCAGCATGTGGGTCGCAGTGATGTAGCCCATGTCGAAGGGCGGGTCCTGGCGCATCAGCACCACGTCGTATCGTCCGAGATCAGCGCGCCGTTCCTCGCCCAGCGTGTAGTGGTTCCCGACTTCGTCACGCACCGAGACGTTGCTTCCGGTGGCGTAGAGCTTGCCGCCCGACAGTGCCAACGTCCTGGTCTGGTAATAGAACAGTTCATGGCCGCGGGCCTGTGCTTCCAGCATCATGGCGAAGGTCGAATCGCCCCTGATGCTGATCGATTCGATGGGGTCCATCTGGACCGCGACCTTGAGGGCCATGTTCAGTCGTCTCCGTAGAAGGCGTTCTCGATGTGCCGGGGCAAGTGGTAGGGGGTGACGGCCACGATGTCAAAACGGCAGAATTGCATGGCGGCCCTGCGGTCGGTCCCCATGAAACTGCGTGCCGCTGCCGCGATCCTCTTGGCCTGGTAGGGAGTCACCGCGGCAATGGCCCCGTCGATTGTCTTGCGCGACTTGACCTCGACGAAGGCCGTGGTGTCGCCCTTTCGCATCACCAGGTCGATCTCTCCCTGCGGGCTCTTGTAGCGATGCGCGAGCAGGCGGTAACCCTTGAGGCGGAGATACCACAACGCCACCAGTTCCGCCGTGCGGCCCGCGTCCTCGGCCTTCCTGCGGTCACGCGCCATCTTCGGCCTTAAGTGCCAGGATGCGGTCATAGACCTGCGATTTGCCGAGGCCCAGTTGCTTTGCCACGTGAGCAGCGGCCTTGCTGGCGGGCATCAACTTCAGTGCCTCGGCAATAGCCCTGTCGATGTCATCCTGCGATGCGGCTTCACGCTCCCCCGCCGGGCCAACGAGGAGTGTGATCTCGCCTTTCACGGCCGGGCGGGCCGCGAGTTCTGCCGCAACCTCAGCAGCGCTGCCGCGCAGCACTTCCTCATGCAGCTTGGTCAGTTCGCGCGTCACGGCCACGGGGCGGCCGGGCAGGGCGCGTTCCAGTTCCGTCAGGGTCTCGACGATGCGGTGCGGGCTTTCGAAGAAGACGAGGGTGGCCTTCACATTCGCCAGTTCACCAAACACACGCGCCCGCTCGCCCTGCTTTGGCGGCACGAAGCCAGCAAACAGGAAGCGGTCGGTCGGCAGCCCCGACAGTGCCAGGCCCGTGAGCACGGCAGAGGGGCCAGGGCATGCCGTGACCGGGATGCCCCGGTCCACGGCCTCCCTCACCAACCGGTATCCGGGATCGGAGACCAGCGGCATGCCGGCGTCGCTCACCAGGGCGATGGCCGCGCCGTCCGCCAGCCGCGCCAAAATGGCCGGTCTTACTTTTTCCGCATTGTGCTCGTGATAAGGCGCCGTCCGGGTACGGATCGCATATCGCTCAAGGAGCCTAGCCGTGGTGCGGGTATCTTCGCACAGGATGGTCTCGGCGGCAGCGAGGGTGGCGAGTGCTCTGACGGTGATATCGCCCAGATTGCCAATCGGGGTCGCCACGATGTATAGGCCGGGCCCAAGGGCATCGGCCTCGAAGCGGGCGGCGCCAATGGCATAGGGGCGGCCATGCGGTTGAGGCTGATGTGACATTGCGTATCGGGGGCCAGTTCAGGTGAATCGTCGGGTTGCGAAGGCAATGCTAGCGCAGGCGGCGCGCGGGCGGGAGTGGGGAGTCGTTCTCCTGGTTGCGGCGGGTCTGGCGCTCACCGGCTGCGGCGGCGGCAACATCAAGGATTTGCTGAAGGATTCCCCCTCGCAAGAAGATAAGCCAGCAGAGTAGATTACACTGCCAGCTCAGCGATCACGGCGTTGAGCAGCTTGCGGCCATCGGCGGTGGCGAACAGCCTTTGGCCATCGCGCTTGATGAGTCCCAAGGATTTCATGCCGTCGATCTTGGTCGAATCGATATCGCGGCCGGCCAGCGCTGCATAGCGATCAAGGTCGATCCCCTCACTGATTCGAAGCCCCATCAGCAGATATTCCGAGGCCTGCTCCCGGGGGTCGACCAATGTATCGGAAATGATGCCATGGCCCTGGTCGCCCACCAGTTGCCGCCACGACTCCGGGTGCCGTTCCGCCACCAGCGCGCGGCGGTTCTGGCCGCCGGCCAGCCGGCTATGGGCGCCGGGGCCAGCGCCCGCATATTCGCCATAGCGCCAATAGAGCAGGTTGTGGCGCGACTCATGTCCGGGTGCGGCGTGGTTGGAGACCTCGTAGGCGGGAAGGCCTGCCTGCTCCGTCAGCTCCTGGGTCAGGTCATAGAGGTCGGCGGCGCGGTCGTCCGATGGCGTCGCCAGCGATCCCCTGGCGTGGAGGTCGGCGTAGGCCGTGCCGGGCTCGATGGTGAGTTGGTAAAGCGACATGTGGCCCTGCTGCTCGGCCAGCGCGCGCGCAAGTTCGTCGCGCCATTGGCTGACGGTCTGGTGCGGCCTGGCATAGATCATGTCGAAGGAGACGCGCGGAAATATCCTTGCCGCAAGCCGGAAGGCGGCGATGGCCTCGCCGGCCGAATGCTGGCGGCCCAAGGCTTTGAGATCGCCGTCGTTCAGCGCCTGGACGCCGACCGACACGCGGTTCACCCCCGCAGTGCGATATCCCCGGAAGTTTTCCGCCTCGATGGAGGTGGGGTTGGCTTCCAGCGTCGTCTCGACCTCCTCGGATACCGTCCACAATCCGCCGATGGCGTCGAGTACGTGGCCCACGGCGTCGGGCGGCATCAGCGACGGGGTGCCGCCACCGAAAAAGATCGAAGTGACGGTGCGGCCCTTCGTCTGGCCGGCAAACCACCGAAGCTCATTTGCGAGCGCTGTCGCAAAGGACATGGCGTCGACGGGCTGGTGGCGCACATGCGAGTTGAAATCGCAATAGGGGCACTTGGCCTTGCAGAACGGCCAGTGCACATAGATGCCGAAGGCCTGGTCAGAACAGTTCGGCAACCAGTTTCTCCAGCGCATGGGCGCGGTGCGAGATGCGGTTTTTCTCCGCCGGGTCCAGTTGTGCAAAAGTCTGTGATCTGCCGTCGGGCATGAACATCGGGTCATAGCCATGGCCAAGGGTACCGCGCGGCGGCCACACCAGATGACCAGCGGCGCGGCCCTCGAAGATCCGCTCCTCGCCATCGGGCCAGATGACGCAGAGCGTGCAGATGAACTCGGCGCGGCGCTGGTCCGGCGCCGTGGCGCCCTTTGCGGCAAGCTTTTCCTCCACCAGGCGCATGGCGCGGGTCCAGTCGCGGTCCGGCCCGGCCCAATCGGCGGTATAGACGCCGGGCTCGCCACCCAACGCTTCGACGCACAGGCCGGAATCATCCGACATGGCGGTCAGGCCCGACGCCTTCATGGCGGCCAGCGCCTTGATGCGGGCGTTGCCGGCGAAGGTGGTTTCGGTCTCGGCGGGCTCCGCCAGTCCAAGCTCGCCGGCAGACACCGCCGTCACGCCATAGGGCTTAAGTAATTCCGTAAATTCGGCGAGCTTGCCCTTGTTGTGGGTGGCGATGACGATCTTCTGGTTGGTGAGCTTGGTCATGTCCGCAATGTTCCAGATCCGGGGTTCGGCAAACTCGATCGAATTTCCGGCGGGATCGCGAAAATAAATCGAATGTCCGCCGTTGGGCCAGTCCATCTCCTTTTCGATCTCCACGCCCAATCTGCCGAGATGGCGCGTCCAGGCCTCGATCTCAGCACGCGAGGCGCGAAAGCAGACATGGCCGCTGCCCTCGGTGCCGTGGGGCGGCGGCCCGTCGCTGCTGCTCTGCTGGCGGGTGGAAGCCGGGTTGAAGATCAGCAGCATTTGCTGTCCGCAGCGGTAGAAGACGAACCGGTCTTGCACGTGGGCATGTTCCTCGAGTCCGAGAACACTGCCGTAGAAGGTGCGCGCGGCGGCGACGTCTTCGGCGTAAATCACGGTTTCGAGGATAAGCCCGGCCTTCATCAGGCTATTGCCGCCTTCTGCTTTTCCACCAGCTCGGTGATGCCCTTGCGGGCGAGTGCCAGCAGTTCCATCAGATTGTCCTGCGAGAAGGGCTCGCCTTCGGCCGTGCCCTGGATTTCGACGATGCCGCCGTTGCCGGTCATGACGAAGTTGGCGTCCGTTCCGGCCGTCGAATCCTCGGCATAGTCGAGGTCGAGCACGGGCATGTCGCCATGGATACCGCAGGAGATCGCTGCCACATGGTCCTTGAGCGGCCAGGTCTTGAACATGGCGCGGTGGTCCATCCACTTGAGGCAATCGAAAAGAGCGACCCACGAGCCGGTGATGGCTGCCGTGCGTGTGCCACCATCGGCCTGGATCACGTCACAGTCGAGGGTGATCTGGCGCTCGCCCAGCGCCACCAGGTCCACCACGGCGCGCAAGGAGCGTCCGACCAAGCGCTGGATCTCCTGGGTGCGGCCCGACTGCTTGCCATGGGAGGCCTCGCGCCGCATCCGTTCATGGGTGGAACGCGGCAGCATGCCATATTCGGCTGTCACCCAGCCCTTGCCGCCGCCCTTCAGCCACGGCGGCACCCGCTCCTCCAGCGAGGCGGTGCACAGCACGTGGGTATCGCCGAAGCGCACCAGGCAGGAGCCTTCCGCATGTTTGGTGAACCCCCGCTCGAAGCTCACGGGGCGCAACTGGTCCGGGTTTCGTCCCGATGGACGCATGGTCAATTTTCCTTATTCTGAGTGGGCCGCCTTGTAGCCTCTCGATTGACCGCCGCCAACTTGATTCCTACATTAATGCCCATGAGCATCATCCCGCCGAAACCATCGGCCGACGAAAAGGTTTCCGGCATCGCCGGGCTGGATCAACGGTCGCGCGACATTTTCCGGCGCCTTGTCGACACCTATCTGGAAACCGGCGAGCCCGTCGGGTCGCGCACCATCGCGCGTATCCTGCCGTCCAGCCTGTCGCCCGCCTCCGTCCGGAACGTCATGATGGACCTCGAGGATGCGGGGTTGATCTTCTCGCCTCACACCAGCGCAGGCCGCATACCGACGCAGCAGGGGCTTCGTTTCTTCGTCGACGCGGTTATGGAAGTGGGCTCGATGTCCACGGACGAACGTGCCCGGATCGACGCGCAGATTGCGGCGTCCAACCGCCAGCGGCGGCTGGAGGACGTTCTGGGCGAAGCCACCATGATGCTCTCCGGCCTGTCGCAATGCGCCGGCGTCGTGGTTGCGCCCAAGCTCAACGCCCGCCTCAAGCACATCGAATTCGTCAACCTCGGCCCCGGCCGGGCGCTGGTCATCATCGTCGGTGAGGACGGCAGCGTCGAGAACCGGGTGATCGAGGTGCCGCCGGGATTGCCGCCATCTGCTCTGGTGCAGGCGGGGAACTATCTGTCAGCCCGCTTCCAGGGCCGTTCGATCGAGGAAGTGCAGCGCTTCGTGCGCGATGAAATGGAAAATCTGCGGCGTGAACTGGACGAAGTGTCGGCCCGCATCGTGGAAGCCGGAATCGGGCAATGGTCGGGTGAGGCGGATCCGGATGACAAGACCCTCATCGTCAAGGGCCAGGCCAACCTGCTGGAGAACACGACAGCCGCGGCCGATCTGGAACGCATCCGCAAGTTGTTCGAGGATATCGAGAACAAGAAGGAACTGGTCCAGCTCCTGGGGGCTGCCGACGTGGGCGAGGGGGTCCGTATCTTCATCGGTTCGGAAAACCGCCTGTTCTCGCTGTCGGGGTCGTCGATCATCGTGGCGCCTTATCGCAACGCCGAGGAAAAGATCGTCGGCGTTGTGGGGATCATCGGCCCGACCCGCATGAATTATGCCCGGATCGTGCCCATGGTGGACTATACGGCAAAGGCGGTGGGACGCCTCATCTCTTGATTTTTTGGCTGAGGCAGCCGATATGCCGTGCATTCCCGAAGAGAATGGACCGGAAGCAATCGCCAATGGCTGACGAAACGAAGACACCTGAGCCCAACGACCCAACCGATGCAGCGGCTGACCAGTCCGCAGAGTATCCCGGTTCGGAATACGCGGCGCCTGCAATTGATCTCGATCCCCGCGATCTGGAAATCGTGATGCTGAAGGACGAAGTGGCGCAGCTGAAGGACCGGGTGTTGCGCACCGCCGCCGACATGGACAACCTTCGCAAGCGCTCGGAGCGCGAGAAGGCGGAGGCGACGCTTTATGCCGCCACCAATTTTGCCCGTGATCTGCTGAGCGTTGCGGACAACATGCAGCGCGCCCTTGCTGCCATTTCTCCCGAGGCCAAGGACGCCGCCGACGACGTGACGAAGAACTTGCTGGCCGGCGTGGAGATGACCGAGAAGGAGCTGCTCAACGTCTTCCAGCGCTACAATATTCGCAAGGTAGAGACGATTGGCGCCAAATTCGATCCCAATTTCCATCAGGCGCTGTTCGAAGTCCCGACGAACGAGTATCCGCCGGGCACGGTCGTGCAGGAAATGCAGTCGGGTTTTGCCATCGGTGAGCGCTGCCTGAGGCCTGCAATGGTGGGTGTCGCTAAGGCCGAGGGCTGACAGGATCGATTGACACCATTCTATGGCCGGGTTCGCCCGGCCATTTTCATTTGTGGCACCCGCGACCAATGCCCGTCTTCGCGCCGGCCATGATCCGCTGTCGATTGAAGGCCGTGACCTACTGCCCCGCCTGCGTCTTGTTGAGTGCATCGCCGAGGATGGCAGCGGCTCCCTCAAGCCCAGTGCCCGACACCACGGTGTTTGGCACCAGCTTGCCCATCAGTGCCACCAGCTGCGGCTGGCGCTCCAGCGATCCCAGAACCTTTTCGAGCGCCTGCAGCATGGCCACGCGATCCTGGCCCAGCACATTGGCCTGCGCCAGCTGACCCTTGGCAATTTCTTCCAGGTACTGGCGTTCGGCGCGGCCCAGGGCAGCCCGCTCCGCTTCCTTCTGGTTGGCGACCTGCACGGCGATCTGGGCTTCCACGAGGCGCGGCTGCTCGTTGGCGGTTGCGCGGGCCTGCTCGGTCTCAATGCGCTGCTTCTGGGCCTCCGTCTCGCGCTTGTAGGCTTCGCCCAACTGGTCTGCCAACTGCTGGCGGAGGCGGGCAATCAGGATTTCGGGTGGAATCGCCGGTTCGCCCAAGCGGATCTCCTTGATCTCGACACCGGCCTTGCGCGCCTCGCGCTTGATCTGCTCCTCGATCGTGTCCTCAATGGCCTCGCGGTTCTCGATCAGGTCAAGCACGCGGGTGGGCCGAACCTCATAGCCGACGATCTGATCCCCATCCTTCTTGGGGACGCGTATGGTCGAGCCCGCCACGTTCCGCACGATGGAACGGATCAGCGGCGTCAAAATGCGCTGCTCGATTTCGTGGATGCCGCCGACCGAACCAGCAACAATCGGAGCGTTCTCCGGGGCCACCTGGGCCACGGCGCGCAACTCCTGCGGAATGTCCCAGCCCTCGACCTTGACGAAGACCGAAGCGTCGACTGCCGACGACGGCACGGGGGAATCGACGGTGCGTTCCGATTGCTGCAGATTGCCCTGCTGGTCGATGGAGAGGTCGATGATCCGGCGGCGATAGCCGCCCTTGTATTCCCAGGTCTGCACCCGGGTATCCACAAGCGACACGTCGTAGGCGTGGCGGTTGAGGTAATAGGCGCCCGGCAGCAGGGGTTCGCGCCACAGGCCGATGCATCCCTTGGGAACCAGCGGCACCGACAACGCGTCGGCGTCATGCTGGGCCTCGCTCACCCGCACCATCTCTTCCTTGCAATTGAGGCCAGGCTGCTGGACGTTGGACTTCACCACGCCCACCTGGCCGGTGGGGATCACGGTCGCCACCGTTTCCTGATCCACGCGGACATCGAAAAGGTACTGATTGATGCGGTAGGATCCCGGTTTCAGAACGGTTTCCTGAGGGCCGCGGAAACCGCCTTGCTCGATGAAGGTCTGGGCGTCGAGCATGGTTGCGAGCTTGTCGTCGGGAATGACGGGGGCAATGAACATGCCGTCCGGCATCGGGGCGCCGTCAAGCGTCGTGATCTGGCCGTAGTAGCCTTCCGGCACGGTGATGACATCGCGCTGTTCGACATCATAGAGGACACGCAGCAAGGGGCGGAAATGGAAGCCGGGGCCGAGGATTTCGGCCTGAGGGCCCTTTTGGCCCGGAAGGCCGATGATGCGGCCTGGTGGCAAATCAGACGCGAGGTAGATGCGCTTCAGGTGACCGACCCGATCGGCGCTGATCAGGACGAAAGAGGTGGACGCGAGGAAGCCCAGGCCGGCCACGATGAGAACCACGCCGGTCACCGTGCCGCCGATCAGAGACGCCAGCAGGGCTCCCCGTCCGCCGCCTTGTTGTTGCGGCTGGCTTTTTCTGAAGAAGGCCTGGAGGCCAATCAGAATGAGCACAGCACCAATGACGACATACATCATGAGAATTGCCTCCCCGAATCAAAAGCCCCGCCTCAACCAGCACTATGGCGGCTTTTCTCCCGTAAAGGAACGTCTGCGGCGGGCAAAATTCCCGGTGTTCCAGTCTGGACTCGACTCAACGTCAGCGTCACATTGGCGCGAGAACCGCCGTCCGGTGGTTCCATTCAACGGGGGTTGAAACCATGGCAGACTACACGCTCGAAATCTACAAGGACAAGCGTGGCGAGTTCCGCTGGCGGCGCACGGCGTCGAACGGTGAAATCGTCGGGGCATCTTCCGAGGGGTACAAAGCCAAGAAGGATTGCGAAGCCAACGCCAATCGCGACACCTCGAAGGACCGTTGGGAGTTCTACAAGGACAAGCGCGGCGGCCATCGCTGGCGCTGCTTCTCCACCGCAAACAAGAAGCAAGTGGGCAAGGCGACGGAAGCATTTTCCTCAAAGAAGAACGCCGAGAACAACGCGCGGATCAATGGCTGGGCCGGTTCGGGAGGCTAGATCCGGCCAGCAGTGATGGCCGGCGTTGCCGTGGCCATCTTGGTTTGATGCTGCAACGATGATAGTGCGTAATGCGCCAAGACGGAATCGTCTTGGCGAAGCAATTACGCACCAACTTATTGAAAGGTCACATCTAGCGCGCCGCTCATGGATTGGATGGCGCCGCAAATTGGTTGGTTGTTCCACGGATCAATTCGATCCGCGCTGATCGCAATCTGCTTCTACGGCCTTCAATCCGCTGCAATGGCCGACAGTGCGTTCGCTGCGGCCGCAATTCCGGAGAGATGCGCGCCGTGGATGGTGGAATAGAAGTTCGCCGAACAATGCTCACCGGCGAAGAAGATGCGATCCGCAACCGGATCACCGAAAGCCTTTCGCGTATCGGCTTTACCCGGCAGGGCATGGGAATAACCTCCGCGCGTCCATGGGTCGGAGGACCAGTGGGTGGTGAGGCATTTTTGGATGCGCTTGCGGATGCCGGTGCCGAAGGCGAACATCATGCGCTCGATGGCCAGGTCCTGCATCGCGGCTGCGCCGGCGCGCTCAAGGTCGCGGGCATCGCCGCCGCCCAGGTGTGAGACCACCAGAGGCCGCCCGAATGGGTTGAGATGCAGATTGAAAGGCTCGCCGGAAATCGGCAGTCCATTGACGACGTCACCATAGACGTGGCCGACTCCGTCGATCGGGCGGTCGAGGAGCACGGCAATCTTCTCGGCGTGGCCCATGGGGCATCCATGGATGGCTTCGGTAAGGGCCAGTGGCAGAGCCGGCGTAAAGCGGAACGACTGCGCAAGGACGTTGACGGGCAGCGTCACAATGACAGTTCTTGACTTCACGCTGCCGCGTGGCGTCTCGATTTTTATGCCAGGGCCCGACCAGTCGATGGCGGTGACGGGCGTGTCGAGGCCGACGGGCAGGCCGGCCGCATTGGCAGCAACCAGCGCGCCATAGCCGTCCTCCACCGGGAAGTCGCCGCCCTCGCCGTCATAACGGGCATAGTCGAGGGTCGAACAATCATCAGGCTCCTGGGATGTGATTTGGGTGAGGACGCGGCGGACCAACGGATACCATGGATCGCTGGTGTCGATCACCTCGGTATAGGCGACATCGCGCCCATCCCGTCCCGCATCCTCAATACAGTCGAGAACGCGCATGAGGCTGGCGGAACTGGAGTCGAGAGCACTGCGCTCAGCTGTGCCGCAACCACCGGTCAGCATCACACGGTGCGACCAGTCAATCGCGGCATTGTAGCGGAAGCCCAGACGGTCGGCGATGGCGGTGAAGGGGTTCTGTTTCGCCGCGTGCAGCCAGTGGCCACCGACGTCGAAGGGGATTCCCGGTAACGTTGATATATCCGTGAAGGCCCGCCCACCGATGCGGTTCCGGGCTTCCAGGACGATGAAGCTTCTGCCGGATTTCTGGAGCGTCAGCCCGGCAGCCAGTCCGGCGGCACCGGCACCAATCACGGCAACATCGATCTCGGTCATGGTCTTGTCACCCGCCGAAGTGTCAGGTTGATCCGGCCGCCGTCCTTCAGCAAGCTCGAGGTCCCCGACAGGACGCGGTCGATACCGTGATAGCAGAGGCGCGACGGGCCACCCATCACCAGCACGTCGCCGGACGAGAGCTTGAGGGTTTCGGTCTTGCCGCCCCGCTCCTCGCCGCCGATGCGGAACACCGCCGTGTCGCCCAGCGAGATCGACACCACGGGGGCGGAGAAATCGTCTTCGTCCTCGTCACGGTGCAGTCCCATCTTGGCGCCTTCGCGATAGTAGTTCACAAGGCAGGCCTCGGGATCGTGTGCGTAGCCGGAGAGTTTACGCCAAATCTCCAGCACCATCTCCGGGATTGGCGGCCACGGCTTCCCTGTGTCCGGATGCACTGGCTGGTAGCGGTATCCGGCCCGGTCCGAAACCCAGCCGAGCGATCCCAGATTGGACATGCGGACGGTGAAGGGCCGGCCGGTGCGCGGCATCACGGGCTGGACGAGCGGTGAGCTCTTCACTGCTTCTCGAAGAGTGTCAGCCAGCCCCTTCTGGGCGTTCCGGTCGAGATAACCCGGAAAATATCTGAGACCTGGCTTCATGGCCGCCATGGTCACTCGGCGGCAGCCTTCATGTCCCGCACCGCCGTCTTGTCGAAGGCCGACAACAGTTCTGTCTCGCGCGCCCTGGCTCTGGCGATGCTGTCTTCCTTGACATGGCCGAAGCCGCGGATCGCCTCGGGCAGCGATGCGATGGCGATGGCCGCCTCCTCGCTGGCCTCCGATATGTTCGGCAGCAGGCGTTCGATGGTGGCGCGATAGTCGGCCAGCAGTTGGCGCTCCGCCTTGCGTTCGGCGGAGCGGCCGAAGATGTCGAAGCCCCTGCCGCGCAGGCCCTTCAAACTTGCGAGCACCCGCATTGCCGTCATCATCCATGGGCCGAACTCCGTCTTGAGCGGCTTCCCGGTGAACTCGTCCCGCCGCCCGAGGATGGGCGGTGCGAGATGGAAGGTCAGCTTGTAGTCGCCCTTGAATTGCTGGGCGATGGCTTTGGCGAACTTGCCGTCAGTATAAAGGCGCGCCACTTCATATTCGTCCTTGATCGCCATGAGCTTGAACAGGTTCTTGGCCACGGCGAGCGCTAGTGGTTCAGATACGGCGCGCACCTTGCCGACGAAGGCGAGATACTGTCCGGCATAGTCCGGGTTCTGATAATCCGTGAGGAACGCCGCCCGCCGGTCGATGATCTCGTCCAGTGTCTCCGGCTTCGGGTCTGCCTTGGCGCCGACGGCGGTGCGTACCGGCTGTTCGTCCACCGCCATGCGCCGGCCCCACAGGAAGGCGGCGAGATTCATCTTAACGCCGACTCCGTTGAGCCTGACGGCATCGGCGATGGCTGCCTCCGAGATCGGTATCAGCCCCTTCTGCCAGGCGTATCCAAGGGTGAAGAAATTGGCGGCAATCGAATCACCCAGAAGCTTCGTAGCAATGCCGGTCGCGTCAATGGGGTCCAAGTGTTGCACCGCCGCGGCGATCCGCAAGGTGAGGGCGGAGCCCTGCACATCGAAGTCGGCGTCGTGGGCGAAGAGACCCGGCATCGTCTCATGGGTGTTGATGACCGCGGTGGTGCGGGTGCGCGAGGCCGTGGCGAGCACACCTGCCGTGGCACTGGTCACCAGATCGCAGCCGAGGACCAGATCGGCATGGCCCCTGGCGATGCGGACGGCGGAAATCGCCTCGGGCGTAGCGCCGATCTGGAGATGGGTGACGACCGCACCGTTCTTCTGTGAAATGCCGACCATATCGATGAGGGCCGCACCCTTGCCCTCGATGAAGGCGGCCATGCCGAGGATGTGTCCGATGGTGACGACGCCTGTGCCGCCGATGCCGCCGACGAGGATGCTCCACGGCTTGTCGAGGTGCGGCAGCGCTGGTTCCGGCAGGACGGGGAAGGGCACGGCTTGCGGGTCGATGGCGGCGGGGCTGGTGCCCTTGACGAGCTCGCCGCCTTCCACCGTCACGAAGCTCGGGCAGAAGCCCTTGAGGCAGGAGAAATCCTTGTTGCACACCGACTGGTCGATCCGGCGCTTGCGGCCGAATTCGGTCTCCACCGGCTGGATTGCCACGCAGTTCGATTGCACGCCACAGTCGCCGCAGCCCTCGCAGACCAGTTCGTTGATGAACACGCGGCGATTGGGATCGGGGAATTCGCCCTTGCGGCGGCGCCGTCGCTTCTCAGCCGCACAGGTCTGGTCATAGATGATGACGCTCGTTCCCTTCACTTCCATCATCCCGGTCTGGACGGCTTGCAGCTCGCCGCGATGGTGCACGCTGGTGAAGGGCGGGAACGCGGCCTGCGCGGCATATTTGTCCGGCTCGTCCGACACGACGGCGATGCGCTCGACGCCCACCGCCCGCATCTGCTGGGCGATCTGTGGCACGGTGAGACCACCGTCGTTCTTCTGGCCGCCGGTCATCGCCACGGCATCGTTGAACAGGATTTTGTAGGTGATGTTGACACCCGACGAGATCGCATGGCGGATCGCCATCAGACCGGAGTGATTGTAGGTCCCGTCGCCGATGTTCTGGAACATGTGGGCACGGGTCGAGAACGGTGCCTCGCCCACCCAGTTCGAGCCTTCGCCGCCCATCTGGGTGGCACCCTCGGTCTTGCGGCCGGGCACGAACTGCGCCAGCCAGTGGCAGCCGATGCCGGCGTAGCCGCGCGCACCCTCCGGCAGCACGGTCGATGAATTGTGCGGGCATCCGGCACAGAAATAGGGAATGCGGGACACCAGATCGGCCTGATTGGGAGCGGTTGCCGCCGACTGCAGCGCCGAGGCGCAGTCGGATACGGCACGGTCCCTGATCCGCGCGGCGATGGCGGTGGCGATCTGGTTCGCTTCGAGAACGCCATGGGGGGCAAACAACGTCTGCCCCTTTTCGTCGGTCTTGCCGATCACCTGCGGGCGCCGGTCCTCCGTATACAGAATATCCTTGATCTGCGCCTCGACCAGCGAACGCTTCTCCTCCACCACCATGATGGTCTCAAGGCCCTGGGCGAAGTGCCGGATGGTCGAAGGCTCCAGCGGCCACACCATGCCGATCTTCATGAGGCGGATGCCGAGGCGGGCGGCGCGGGACTCGTCGATGCCGAGGTCGTCGAGTGCCTGGCGGACGTCGAGATAGGCCTTGCCTGCCGCAACGATGCCAAGCGTCGGCGATGGACCGCCGTCGAACACCACCTTGTTGATGCCATTGGCTCGGGCGAAGGCCTTCACCGCCGCCATCTTGTGGATGTGCAGCCGCTCCTCCTGGGGAACGCGGTGATCGCTGGCGCGGATGTGGAGGCCGCCGGGCGGGAAGACGTAGTCCTTCGGTGCCACCGTGGCGCCGCGGTCCGGGCCAGCTTCGACGACGGCAGCGGACTCCACCGTGTCGTGCACGCATTTGAGTCCGACCCACACGCTGGCGAAGCGCGACAGGGCGAAGCCGAAGAGGCCGTAGTCGATGATGTCCTGCACGCCCGCCGGCGTCAGCACAGGGATCATGGCGTCGGTCAACGCCACATCGCTGGCATGGACGACAGTGGAGGATTCGCCCGAATGGTCGTCGCCGGCAATCGCCAACACGCCACCATGGGGCGAGGTGCCTGCCATATTGGCGTGGCGGAAGACGTCGCCGGAGCGGTCGACCCCCGGTCCCTTGCCGTACCAGACGCTGAACACACCGTCGAACTTGCCTTCGCCGCGCATCTCCGCCTGCTGCGTGCCCCACACGGCGGTGGCGGCAAGATCCTCGTTGAGGCCGGCAAGAAACTTGATGTTGCGGGGCTCCAACACGTGCTGTGCCGCCGTGAACTGGTTGTCGACCGTGCCCACCGGCGAGCCGCGATAGCCCGTCACGTAGCCCGCCGTATCGAGGCCAGCCAGCCGATCACGCTCGGACTGCATCATCACCATGCGCAGAATCGCCTGCGGGCCCGTCAGGAACAGGCGCGTGATCGAGAGGTCATAGAGATCCGTCAGGCTCGGCATGGATTTCGACATGGAGCGGACTATACTCGCCCAAATGGATTTGCCAAACGCCGCACCCGCATCGCTGCCATTCCGCGACGCCTTCAAAGTCTGGACGAAGATCGGCCTGTTGTCCTTCGGCGGGCCGGCGGGGCAAATCGCCGTCATGCACAGGGAACTCGTGGAGGAGCGGGGCTGGCTCAGCGAGAAGGAGTTCCTCCAGGCCCTCAATTTCTGCATGCTGCTGCCGGGGCCGGAAGCCATGCAGCTCGTCACCTATTCCGGCTGGAAGACTCATGGCGTGCGCGGCGGGCTGACGGCGGGGCTGCTGTTCGTGCTGCCTGGCGCCGCCTTCATGCTGCTGCTGTCGGCGATCTATGGGGCCTATGGCAACGTGGGCTGGATCGCCGCGCTGTTCTACGGCGTCAAGGCGGCGGTGCTGGCCATCGTCATCGAGGCGCTGTTCAGGGTGGCGAAGCGGGCGCTGAAGGTGCGGGCCGACTGGGTCGTAGCGGGCCTCGCCTTCGTCGCGCTGTTCTGCTTCGCCGTGCCGTTTCCGGTCATCATCATCGCAGCGGCCCTCTTCGGCCTGTGGCGCGGCAGTGGCATTGCGGAGGAACATGCGGGCCGGTTGCCGACTCTCCGGGAACTGGCCGGAACGGTGGGCCTGTGGGGCGGCATCTGGCTCATCCCGCTGGCGGGCCTCGCACTTGTCCTCGGGCCACACCATGTGCTGACGGACGTCGGCGTGTTCTTCTCCAAGCTCGCCGTCGTCACCTTCGGCGGCGCCTACGCGGTCTTGACCTACATGGCGCAGGCGGCGGTGGAGCGACAGGGCTGGCTGTCAGCGCCTGAGATGATCGACGGGCTGGGTCTGGCCGAGACGACTCCGGGCCCCTTGATCCTGGTCACGGAATTCGTCGGCTATCTTGCTGGTGCGCGGGGGCTGGGTGGCCTTTGGGGCGGTTTCATCGGCGCCGCCGTCACCCTGTGGATGACCTTTGCGCCGTGCTTCCTGTGGATCTTCGCAGGCGCTCCCTATATCGAGGCGATCGGCAAGCGGCCACGTCTTGCCGGCGCGCTTGCCGCCATCACCGCGGCAGTGGTGGGGGTGGTGCTGAACCTTTCAGTGTGGTTTGGCCTGCATGTGCTGTTCGGCACAGTCGAGCGCATGGATGGCTGGTTCAGGCCATGGCTGCCGGACTGGGCCGGCCTCGACGTCTTCGCCCTTGCTCTCAGCGTCCTCGCCGCCGTGGCACTCCTGCGCTTCCACCTCGGCATGGTGAAGACGCTGGCGCTCTGTGCGGCGATCGGAATGGTGTGGAGGCTCGCCGTCTAGCCCCACTGCCAATAATCATTGCCGTACTTGGCGTAGGTGCGGGCGAGGACCATCTTGTGGACTTCGGAAGCGCCGTCCACCAGCTTGGCACAGCGGGCATAGCGGTAGATCCATTCCAGCACCGTGTCCTTGGAATAGCCCCTGGCGCCGCAGAGTTGCACGGCCGTATCGGCGGCCCGGTTGAGCGTGTCTGCGACATGGATCTTGGCCATGGAAACTTCCTTCTGTGCCTTCGAGCCCTGGTCCAGCGTCCAGGCGGCGTGCATGGTGAGCAGGCGGCCCTTCTGGATTTCGGCGGCGAGTTCGCCCAGCATGATCTGCACGCTCTCGTGTTCGGCCAGAGTCATGCCGAAGGCCTTGCGCTCCCTCACGTAGTCATGGGCGATTTCCATGCAGCGCTTGGCAAGCCCTAGCCAGCGCATGCAATGGGTAAGCCGCGCTGGCCCCAGCCTGATCTGCGTGATGCGCAAGCCATCGCCTTCGTCCATCAGCCTGTGTTCCTCCGGGATTTCGAGGCCATCGAATTCAAGCTCGCACGCACCGCCTAGCTCTTCGGGGCCCATGATCGGCACGCGGCGGATGATCCGCCAGCCTGGCTGGTCCTTGTGGTAGAGGAAAGCGGAGAGGCCACGGCGCGGATCGTCCGAGGTGCGTGCGACAAGAATGAAATGTTCGGCGCCGTCCGCCCCGGAGATGAACCACTTGCGTCCGTGCACGATGTATTTGTTGCCGCGCTTCTCGGCCCTGGTCAGCATCATGCCGCCGGGATCGGAGCCTGAGCCCGGGTGCGGTTCGGTCATGACGAAGGCCGAGCGGATCCTGCCGTCGATGATCGGTTGCAGCCAGCGGTCCTTTTCGGCATCGGTCTTCAGCACCTTGTTGAGGACGTTCATGTTGCCGTCGTCGGGTGCGGCGCAGTTGAACGCGAGCGGCCCGAAGATCGAGCGGTTGGCCTCCTCGTAGAAGGCGCACCAGCCAACCATGGGAAGGCCGAGGCCGCCGCGTTCCTTCGGCATCTGCGGCGCCCACAGGCCTTGCGCCTTGGCTATCTCGCGCAAGGGCTCCAAGACCTCGAGCCGGATATTCTCGTACTGGTCGTAGTTACTGCGGTCCGCTTCGAGCGGAATGATATTCTCGGCGACGAAGGCGCGCACCTTGAGCCGGAGTTGATCGATGTCGGGCGGCAGGGAGAAGTCCATGCGATGCTCCTTAAGCGAGAACCAGGCCGCCATCGACGATGATGGACGAGCCTGTCATGAATCCGGAGGCGCGCTTCGATGCCAGAAGCAGGAGCGCGCCGTCGAGATCGGATGGATCGCCGGCGCGGCGCTGGGGCGTGCGCTTGGTCATGGCCTCTCCGGCAGAAGAGGCAAGGTAGGCCTCCGTCATCTCGCTGTGGATGAAGCCCGGTGCGATGGCGTTGACGCGAATCTGGTGGCGCGCCCATTCGACCGCCATGGCCTTGGTCATGTGAAGGACAGCCGCCTTGCTGATGGCGTAGGCCGCCGGTGACATGCCGGCCCGGTAGCTGACGATCGACGCGATGTTGATGATGGTCCCCGGCGCCTGGCGCTCGACAAGGCGCAAGGCGAAGGCTTTCGACAAATGCCAGATGGAATCGACATTGGTGTTCTGCACGTCGCGCCATTCGTGGGGTTCTGCATCGAGAATGCGCGATTGTCCGGAGATCCCGGCATTGTTGACGAGCAGCGTGAGCGGACCGAAGTGTGACTCTGCCGAATCCAGCGTGTCGGCGAATGTGCCGGGTGCCGTCACGTCCAGCGCCAGCGGTGCAACATTGGGCGAGCCCGCCGCCAATGCCTCCAGCCGTTCGACCCGCCGTGCCGCGGCGATCACCTTGGCCCCATGGGCGGCAAGGACCTTGGTGAAGCGTGCGCCCAATCCGGAGGACGCTCCGGTGACGAGCACGACCTCTCCGGTGAGATCAAAGAGGTGCTGGGCGGGGGTGACGTCTGCCATGGATTGGATTTTCCCTGTGTGATGGGCTATCTAGACGCCAAATCAGCCCCGTCACAAGGCCTCCTCATGTCGCTCCTGCCCCTCGTCGGCCTGCCGGCTGACACCTACGAGAATCACGGCTTTCTATACCACTCGATCGGCGACAAGTATGTGCGCGCCGTCGCCGAGGTGGCCGGGTGCACACCGGTGATGATCCCGGCCATCATGGACGCGCTCCATCTCGACGCGCTGCTCGACCAGTTCGACGGCATTCTCATGACCGGTGCAATCTCCAACGTGCATCCGCCGCACTACGGCGAACAGGCTACGGCCGACCACGAGCCCTATGATCATCATCGCGACCGGCTGACACTCCGGCTCATCACCCGCGTGATCGAACGCGGCATTCCGCTGTTCTGCATCTGCCGCGGCTTTCAGGAGCTCAACGTGGTGATGGGCGGAACGCTTGAAGCCGAGCTTCAGAAAGGCGAGGGCCGCATCGATCACCGGGCGCCAGAGCACGATGACGTCGATGTCCGCTATGCGCCGAACCACATGATCAACATCCAGCCCGGCGGCAAGCTGGAGAAGATCCTCGGCAAGCGAGAGACCATGGTAAACTCCATCCACCGCCAGGGGATCAAGCGGCTGGCCGGCAGTCTGGCGGTGGAGGCAACGGCACCGGACGGGATCATCGAGGCCGTCTCTGTGCGCGATGCCAGGACCTTTGCCCTGGGCACCCAGTGGCATCCGGAATTCAAGGCGGCAAACAATCCGGACTCGGTGAAGCTGTTCATGGCATTCGGCGAGGCGGTTCGCGACCATGCGCGCCTGCGCGACGTCTCGGTGAAGCAGATCGCCTGAGAGCGGTCAGCGCTGCCGGGCGATGTGGCCAATGACGTTGGCGGCGATCCGCGCCGCTGTAAAGGCGGCGTT
>CAZECZ010000045.1:0-28834 GCA_964510815.1 uncultured Aestuariivirga sp. | reverse complement strand
TGGTGCTGCCGGACAGGATTGAACTGTCGACCTCTCCCTTACCAAGGGAGTGCTCTACCACTGAGCTACGGCAGCATCGGCGTCGAATGCGGGCGGACACATGCCACAGGTCCCCCGGCGGCGCAACCCCGTCGCTTGACCTCACAGGCTTCAAGACTAAAAAGTTTCCATGCCGCCCCGCAAACAAGCTGCCGATGCCCGCAAGGCGCGCCTGGCCAAGGCGCTGAAGGCGAATCTGGCGAAGCGCAAGGCCCAGGCCAAGGTGCGCAAGACGCCGGAACCACCCAAAAAGGATTAGGATTGCCCCAATTGGGCCATCTGTGCTTGTTAGCGCCCGAATGATTAGGGGTGGCCAGAGGGAATACCGATTCCGGCCTGGCCCGCGCAAGGGGATATCTGGCACATGGATCGCATCCGGATTGTGGGCGGCAACCGCCTGAACGGGACCATTCACATTTCAGGGGCGAAGAACGCCGCCCTGCCGCTGATGATCGTTTCGCTGCTGACGCCGGAGACGCTGGTGCTCAACAACGTGCCGCGGCTTGCAGACGTTCGCCAGCTTCAGCGGATCCTCCAGAATCACGGCGTCGATATCATGATCGCCGGCAAGCGCCCGGGCCAGGCCAGCCTGACGGGCGATACCAAGCAGCTTTCCGCCCGGGTGATAGCTGATACGACGGCGCCCTATGAACTGGTTTCCAAGATGCGGGCCAGCTTCTGGGTGCTCGGGCCGTTGCTGGCCCGCTGCGGCGTCGCCAAGGTATCGCTGCCGGGCGGCTGCGCCATCGGCACGCGACCGGTCGACCTGCATCTTGCGGCGATGGAGGCCCTTGGCGCCGAAATCGAGATCGAGGGTGGCTATGTCATTGCCAAGGCTCCAAACGGCCTGAAGGGCGGCCGGATCACTTTCGACAAGGTTTCGGTCGGTGCGACCCACGCGGCCTTGATGGCGTCGGTTCTCGCCCAGGGCGATACGATCGTCGAGAATGCCGCCTGCGAACCGGAGATCAGCGACGTGGCGGACTGCCTGGTCAAGATGGGCGCGCGGATCGAGGGGATCGGCACGCCGACCCTCAGGATCAGCGGTGTTACCAGCCTGCACGGCGCAGAGCATACGGTCATACCTGACCGGATCGAGGCGGGCACATATGCCATGTGTGCCGGTATGGCGGGCGGTGATGTGACACTCGGAGCGGCCAACGCAGCCCATCTGGGTGCTGTGGTCAACATCATGCGCGAAGCCGGGATTACGGTGGACGAGACGCCGGATGGCCTGCGGGTTTATCGCAACGGCAACGGATTGCTGCCCGTCAATGTCGAAACCCAGCCCTACCCGGGGTTTCCGACCGATTGCCAGGCCCAGTTGATGGCGATGATGACCATGGCACACGGCACCAGCATGGTGCGGGAGACGATCTTCGAAAACCGCTTCATGCATGTGCAGGAGCTCGCCCGGCTGGGAGCCGATATCCACCTCAATGGTGACACGGCCGAAGTGCGTGGCGTCAAGAAACTCACCGGAGCGCCGGTCATGGCTACCGATCTGCGGGCGTCTGTTTCCCTGATCATTGCGGGCCTTGCCGCCGAAGGCGAGACGGTGATCAACCGCGTCTACCACCTCGACCGCGGCTTCGAGGCTCTTGAAGAGAAGCTTTCGGCTTGCGGCGCGGAAGTGACGCGAATTTCGGGACACTAAGACATGTTGCGGCTGGCCGCCCTCGACCAGGACGACCTGGCTGTCATCTCCGCGCACATGCAGGATGCGGTCCTGCGGGTGGGTGACATCGCTTGGCGCAAGCCATCCGGACAGTTCGCGCTCGTGGCGAACCGGTTTGCGTGGGACGAGAACAACACGCGCCAGCGGCGGCGCAGCGGACTACACTTCGATCGCGTTTTGTCGGTCCGAAGCCACAACATCCGCCGTGACGATCCCGATGCCATCCTCTCGCTGCTGTCGATTGCCTTCGAAGAGACCGACGCGCCCGCTGGCGAAGTGGTCCTGACATTTTCCGGCGGCGGCGGAATGCGGCTCGCGGTCGAATGTCTCGAGGCACAACTGAAGGATTTGGGACCTGCCTGGGAGACGGCACACCAGCCGTCCCATCCAGTCGGCGAAGATGAGTCCCCCTAGCATCCGGGCAGTGAGCACGGCTATTCTCGCGCGATGACGGAGAAACCGAAAAACCGGCTGGCGGCGGTGGAACTCGATTCCTCGATTGGACCAGGGCCTTCGCCCGAGGCAGAACATGAACGCCGCGTGGCGATCTACGACCTGATCGAGGACAACCGGTTCACCCTTGAATCGCACCCGGATGGGCCCTACCGCCTGAGGCTTTCGACGGCCGATGGCCGGCTGATCTTTGATGTCCTGGATGAACGAGAGGACCGGCTTTCGATGATCGGCCTCTCGATGTCGCCATTCCGCCGTATCGTGAAGGACTACTTCATGATCTGCGAGAGCTACTACAAGGCGATCCGCACCTCCACGCCAAGCCAGATCGAGACCATCGACATGGCCCGGCGCGGCCTTCACAACGAAGGCAGCGAACTGCTGAAGGAGCGGCTGGCCGGAAAAGTGGACATGGATTTCGACACGGCGCGCCGCCTGTTCACGCTCGTCTGCGTCCTGCATTGGCGGGGATAACAGCGACCGATGGCGGAAGACCTTCCGAGCGCCGTCCTCTTCGCCTGCACGTCAAACGTGATTCGCTCGGTCATGGCCGCCGCCATCATGAAGCACTTCTATGGCCACCGGGTGTATGTGGCGTCTTGCGGCGTCAGGCCCGGCACGAACGACCCGTTCGTTCACGCGGTCATGGATGAAATGGGAATCGACCTCGGCAGACACTGGCCGCAGAGCTTCGAGGACCTTGAGGACTCGAGTTTCGACCTGGTGATTTCGCTTTCACCGGAAGCCCACCACCGGGCGCTGGAAATGACGCGCACCATGGCGATCGACGTGGAGTATTGGCCGACCATGGATCCCTCCATCACGGTAGGCAGCCGCGAGCAGATCCTCGACAGCTACCGGGACGTCCGAGACGGGCTGGTGCGCAAGATCCGGCAGCGATTTGGCAGCGTCGCGGCACGTGGTGTTTAGGGGGCCTGGAGCATGGCATTCAAACGGACGGAATGGGTACTCATCGCCTTCACCACCGCCTATGTGCTGGCGTTTCTTGGGTATTTCATCCTGATCTCGAATCGCGAGTTCGTGGGATACATTGCAACCATGGTGGTGCTGGTGCTGCTGGTGGCCTGGATCCATCGCAGTGCGCAATTGCCCATGACGCTGCTCTGGGCCTTATCTGGCTGGGGCCTCGCCCACATGGCGGGCGGTGGCATCCGGGTGGGCGATGGCGTGCTCTACAATCTGGTACTGGTTCACCTCGCGGGGTCAGGCGAACTCACCATCCTGAAGTATGATCAGGTGGTCCACTTCTACGGTTTCGGCATTACCGCCTGGCTGCTGTGGTATTTACTCAGACACAATTTTCCGGCCCTGCGCGGCACGAAGACCATCCTCATCTTTCCGGCTCTGGCGAGCATGGGGCTCGGCGCCATGAATGAAATCGTCGAACTCACGGCCGTGCTGACGGTGCCCAATACAAATGTCGGCGGCTATTTCAATACCGCGTTCGATCTTGTCGCAAACGGTTCCGGCGCCGTCGTCGCTATGATTGTCATCGCACTGTGGCAGCATTCGCCTGCTTTGGCCCAGTGACCCCTTTCACCCCAGATAAAAAGCCTTTAGGTGCAGGGCAGAAACCATGACGATGCACTTGTTTTCATATGCCGCGTTACAAGCTCACCATCGAATATGACGGAGGACCCTTCACCGGCTGGCAATCGCAGGCCGGGGGGACTTCGATCCAGGACGTGCTCGAGCGCGCCGTTGCGACCATCAACGGCGAACCAGCCATGGTCTACGGCGCGGGCCGCACCGATGCGGGCGTGCATGCCCTGGCGCAGGTGGCGCATGTCGATCTCGTCAAGGACTGGGATCCGTTCAAGCTGCGCAACGCGCTGAACGGCAATGTCCGCCCGCACCCGGTCAGCGTTCTCGAGGCCGAACCTGCTGCGGATGACTTTCATGCCCGCTTCTCTGCAACGCGCCGCTACTATCTCTATCGCATCCTCAACCGCCGCAGTCCGCCGGCACTTGACCGGGGCAAGGTGTGGTGGCTCCCCGTCGACCTCGATACGGACGCCATGCATGAGGCCGCCCAGCATCTGGTGGGCAAACACGATTTCACCACCTTCCGGGCTGCCCAATGCCAGGCCGCCTCACCGGTCAAGACGCTCGACCGTCTGGACGTCGCCCGCTACGGCGAGTTGATTGAAATCCGTGCCGACGCGCGCTCGTTCCTGCACAACCAGGTGCGTTCGATGGCCGGCTCCCTCAGGATGGTGGGGGAGGGCAAGTGGAGCCCCTATGGCATGAAGCGCGCGCTGGACGCCGTGGATCGCGCTGCCTGCGGGCCCGTGGCGCCGCCCGATGGCCTCTATCTGCTCAAGATCGACTACTGAAATAGGCATCGAGAATGCGGCCGTAGACGGCCTGGGTTGCCTTCAGTTCGTCTATCGATACCCGTTCATCTGTCTGGTGGATGGTGGCGTTGGTCGGCCCGAACTCCAGCACCGGGCAATAGTCCTTGACGAACCGCGCGTCCGACGTGCCGCCGGACGTCGAGAGCCTGGCATGCATGCCGGTCTCGGCCTCCACGGCGTCGAGGACCATGCCGACGAATGCGCCAGGTTCAGTGATGAAAGCCTCAGCGCCCTCGATGGTCGTGTAGGACCAGTTACCGCCGAGTTCGCCCTTCACCGCGGCAATGTGGTCATCAATCCAGGTCCGCAGCGAGTCGAAGTCATGCTCCGGTGAAAAGCGGATATTGAACTTGGCGACGGCCTTCGACGGAATGACATTACCAGCCGGATTGTCGACATCGAAACTGGTGACCGCCAAGCTCGACGGATCGAAGTGGTCATTCCCATCGTCGAGTTTCGCAGCGGAAATACGGTCAATAAAGCGGGCGAGCTTCGGAATTGGATTGTCGGCCTTCTGCGGGTAGGCAACGTGACCCTGCTTTCCCGCAACTGTCACGATGAAGGACAGGGAGCCACGGCGGCCGATCTTGATCGTATCGCCGAGCTTGTCGACGCTGCTGGGTTCGCCAACGATGCAATGATCCGGCACATGCTCGTTCTCGCGCATCCATTGCAGGACTTTCACCGTGCCATTGATGGCAGGGCCTTCTTCGTCGCCGGTGATCAGGAACGAGATGGAGCCCTTGAACTTGCGAGCGCTCTCCACGAAATCGATCGCGGCAGCGGCGAAGGCAGCAACCGATCCCTTCATGTCGCAGGCACCGCGACCGTAGACGAAACCATCCTCAATCTCGGCTGCGAATGGCGGATGGGACCAGGCATCGAGATGGCCCTCCGGGACCACATCGGTATGGCCAGCAAAACAGAGATGCGGCTTGCCGGAACCAAAGCGGGCGAAGAGATTTTCGACGTCGGGCGTTCCTTCTTCCCTGAAGATCAACCGCTGGCAGACGAAGCCGTGCGTTGAGAGAAGGTCTTCGAGATAGGTGAGTGCGCCACCTTCTGCCGGTGTCACCGACTTGCAACGGATGAGGTCCTGGAGAATCGGTACGGGATCGGTCGGGGTGTTCTTCATGCGATTCAGTCTAGCCGGAATCGAAAGGCCCGGCCACTGGGACCGGGCCTGATAAGTGCGCCCTTTCCGCTCAGGCCAGCGGGTCTGGACCGTACTGGTTCGGGCCTTCTGTTCCTTTGAGTATGCCGAGTTCCACGATGATCCAGATCAGCCCGATGACCGGCACGAGGCCGATCAACGTCCACCAGCCCGACTTGCCCCGATCATGCCAGCGCTTGGCATAGAGGCAAATGAAGAACCAGATGAACGGCAGCAGGATAATGATCACGATGATCGATCCGACTGGCGACAGGCTGGACGAGTAACCAAACTCACCGGCGCCGTCCACCGGCATCGGCTGGCCAAACAACATTGTCAGCACGAAAATAATGATCCACTCGACAACCATAAGTGCGATCACCCCTAACCACCATTGCTGACGGCCGATACGGCCGTTCAGATTTGTAAACATCGACAAGTCCATTGGTTCCTCCCAATTCCGAGTTCAGGCCCCGCGCTGGGGACTATTGCTCAATTCGGAGTTCTCGGAAAGGCCCTGCCCTCAGTCCCTCAACAGCTCGTTGATCGAGGTCTTGGAGCGAGTCTTCTCGTCAACCCGCTTGACGATGACCGCACAGTAGAGCGAGGGCGACGGCGAGCCGTCGGCATAGGGCTTCTGCGGCAGGGAGCCAGAGACCACCACCGAATAGGGCGGCACCTTGCCCATGAACACTTCGCCGGTGGTGCGGTCGATGATCTTGGTGGACTGGCCGATGAACACGCCCATGGAAATGACCGAACCCTCGCCGACAACCACGCCTTCGACAACTTCCGAGCGCGCGCCGATGAAGCAATTGTCTTCGATGATGGTGGGGCCGGCCTGCATCGGTTCCAGCACGCCGCCAATGCCCACACCGCCCGACAGGTGGACGTTCTTGCCGATCTGGGCGCAGGAGCCGACCGTCACCCAAGTGTCGACCATGGTGCCGGTGTCGACATAGGCGCCGAGGTTGACAAAGGACGGCATGAGGATGGCGCCCGGCGCGATGTAAGCCGACTTGCGGACGACGCAGTTCGGCACGGCGCGGAAGCCGGCGGCGCGAAACTCTGTTTCGCCCCAGTTGTCGAACTTCGACGGCACCTTGTCCCACCAGCCGCTCTGGCCAGGGCCGCCCGGAATGACCGACATGTCGTTGAGACGGAAGGAGAGCAGCACGGCCTTCTTCAGCCACTGGTTCACACGCCAGCCGCCGGCCTGCTTTTCCGCCACGCGGGCCTTGCCCGAATCGAGCAAATCGAGCGCGGCGGTGACCGCGTCGCGCACCGCTCCCTTGGTTTCGAGGTTGATCTTGTCGCGGCCGTCCCAGGCCTGTTCGATGGTTGTCTGCAGATCGGTCATGGTCGTCCCTCTTTCGATGCCCCGACCCTTAGCGGCCATTGCGAAGCTGTCAATGGCTGGTCTAATCATCGGACCGACCATGATCGAATACAGCAATTTCATCTATCTCGACGTCTACCGCACCGGCAGCAGCCATGTGCTCGCTCTGTTGGAGCAGATCCGGCGCGATGAGCCGGTCCGCAGCTTCCGCCATTCCTCGCTGACCAAAGGGCGGCGCTGGGGCCTCGCCGGCGGCAAGACCGTGTTCACCACCGTGCGCAATCCGTGGGACTGGTACGTGTCGCTGTGGGCCTATGGTGCCGATGGCAAGAGCGCCATCCGCCGGCATCTGGCGCCCCATTTCAGTGCCGGGGAACTGGCCGCTTTATACGACAGATCGGACGCGGTCGCCTCGTTTCGCCGCTGGCTCCGTCTCATGCACGATGCGGACGTCCTCAACCAGGTGATGAAGGAGCACTTGCCGCAGTCCGGTCTCGCACCCGTCATCGGTCTCTATACTTACCGGTTCCTGCGGGTGACGACCCGTTTTCCGCGCATGCTGCTCCGCCATCCCCTGATCCGCAGCCCTCACGGGGCTGTCACCTATCATCGCCTGCTCAAGGCCTATGACACGGTGCTCCGCAATGAAACACTCGACGACGATCTGGTGGCCTTTGTCGAAAGCCACCCGGAGGGTTTTCGTGACGATGCCGTGGCGACGATCCGGGCCGAGGCCTCCAGCCGGACCAACCGCAGCCGCCGGACACTTTCCTCATATCGGGACTACTATGGCGACTCCGAAGCCGCCTTGGTCGCCAGCCGCGACCGCCTTTTCCTCGACGTCTTCGACTACCGCTTCTGATTCACGATGCCGGCCAGAAATCCGGCGAGGTCGTCGGTGACGTGATGGATATGGTCCTGTGTGGTCCCGCCAGTGGTCCGGTTCAAATGCTCGGCATCGTGGTTCTCTGGGCTCACCACCAGCACCGTGGTCATGCCCAGCGCATGCGGTGCTTCGAGATTGCGGGCAATATCCTCGAACATGGCTGAGGTTTCCGGGCGGATGCCGGTCTGTGCCACGAACTTGCGGTAGGGCTCCATTTCCGGCTTGGGGATGAAGTCCGAGTGCACGATGTCGAAGATATCACCGAAATGGTGGGTGATGCCGATGCGGGCCAGCACCTTCCCGGCATGGGCCACGGTGCCGTTGGTGAAGATCAGCTTGCGGCCGGGCAGCGCATGGAGGGCTTCGTCAAGTGCGGTATTGGGCGGAACCGGCGAATGATCGATGTCATGGACGTAATCGAGGAAATCGTCGGGCGTGATGCCATGCTCGGTCATCAGGCCGCGGAGCGTCGTTCCGTATTTGTAGAACATCTCCTTCTGGCGGCGTTTGGCTTCGGTATATTCGACGTTCAGCAGACGCGAGACGAATTCTCCCATCTTGACGTCGATCTGGTCGAACAGCCGGCACGACGCTGGATAGAGCGTATTGTCGAGGTCGAAGACCCAGGTGTCGACGTGGCCGAAACCCCTCATACGCCGGTCCGCGAAATACGGGTGCCGACACCATGTGGCGTCAGAAGCTCGAGCAGCACCGAATGGGGCACGCGGCCATCGAGGATGATGACGCCCTCAACGCCCGAATCGACCACTGCGCCGGCGCTCTCGACCTTGGGGATCATGCCGCCGGTAATGGTGCCATTGGCGATCAACTCCGGAAGGTCGCCCACCTTCAACTCACTGATCAGGTTCTTGTCTTTGTCGAGCACGCCCGCCACATCGGTGAGCAGCAAGAGGCGCTTTGCCTGCATGGCGGTTGCGACGGCGCCGGCCGCAGTATCGGCATTGACGTTGAAGGTCTCGCCGTTCCAGCCGACGCCAACGGGCGCGATCACCGGAATGGCGTCGCTCTTCACGATCGTCTGAATGATCTCGGTGTTGACCTGAACCGGTTCGCCGACGAAGCCAAAATCGATCTCGACGGTCTTGCCGGTTTCCGGATCGGTCTTTTTCTTGGTGAGCTTCTCCGCAATCATCAGGTTGCCGTCCTTGCCGGAGATACCCACGGCGCGGCCGCCGGCCTGCTGGATGCCTGCCACGATGGACTTGTTGATGGAGCCGGACAGCACCATTTCGACCACCGACATGGTGGCCTCGTCGGTCACGCGCAGCCCCTCGCGGAATTCCGGCTTGACCTCGAGCTTGTCCAGCATCCTGTTGATCTGCGGACCGCCGCCGTGAACCACGATCGGATTGAGGCCGCACACCTTCAACATTACCATGTCGCGGGCAAATTGCTGGGCCAGCTTGGGATCGACCATGGCGTGGCCACCGTACTTCACCACGATGGTCTGGTCGTCGTAGCGCTGCAGGAATGGCAGCGCCTCGGAGAGGATGCGGGCGGTTTCGCTGACTTCGATCATGGGCTTCGGTCCCCCGTGTTACGGCAGGGCGTTATAGGGCATTGCACCGGCATGTGAAGGGCCTCAGAGGAGGCCTGCAATCTCGGCACGAAGTTCCGGTATGCCCGTGCCCTTTTCGCTCGATGTGGCGTGAATCACCGGGAATGCAGCCGGCCGCTTTCTTGCTGCCTCTTCCACCCCGGCCATCACCTTCTCAAGCTCGGCGGGTTTGATCTTGTCGGTCTTGGTCAACACCAGCTGGTAGGTGACGGCGGCTTCGTCGAGGAGATCGAACATTTCCATGTCGGCGGTCTTGATGCCGTGGCGTGCGTCAATCAGCACGAAGACACGGGTGAGGCCGGGGCGCCCGCGCAAATACCCCCGCAGAACGGACTGCCACTTCTTCACCTCGGACTTCGAGGCCTTGGCATAACCGTATCCCGGCATGTCGACGAGGGTCAGTTGGCCGTTGACGTCAAAGAAGTTCAGCTCGCGGGTGCGCCCCGGCGTATTGGAAGCGCGGGCCAGGTCCCGCATGCCGGTCACCGCATTGATGAGCGACGACTTGCCGACATTGGAGCGTCCGGCAAAGGCGATCTCGACTCCTTTCACTTCCGGCAACTGGTCAAGACGCGCAACACCAAGCAGGAAACGGCACGGGCCGCCGAACAGCCGGCGGCCCGCATCGATTTGGTCTGTCATGAAGCGATCCGTCAATTGGCCGTTTTCTTCTTCAGGAACGGCAGGCTGTCACGGATGTTGCCAAGGATGTTCACCTCGGTGCCGTGGCGCTTCATGATGTAGGACTGCTGGATGATCGAGAGCGTGTTGCTCCAGGCCCAGTAGATCACCAGGCCGGCCGGGAAAGTACCGAGCATGAAGGTGAAGATCACCGGCATCCAGTTGAACAGGCTGGCTTGCACCGGGTCCGGCGGCGTCGGGTTGAGCCGCATCTGCACCCACATGGTGATGCCCATGAGCAGTGGCCAGATGCCGATCATCAGCATGTTCGGCGGGGTCCAGGGAATGAGGCCGAAGAGATTGAAGAGTGTCGTCGGATCGGGCGCCGAGAGGTCATGGATCCAGCCGAAAAACGGCGCGTGCCGCAATTCGATCGACGTGAGAATGACCTTGTAGAGTGAGAAGAAGACCGGAATCTGCACGACCACGGGGAGACAGCCGGAGAGAGGTGAAACCTTCTCCTTCTTGTAGAGTTCCATCATCCCCTGCTGCTGCTTCATCTTGTCATCAGGGTACTGCTGCTTCAGCTTCTCCATCTCGGGCTGAAGCTTCTTCATCTTGCTCATCGAGGCATAGGACTTGTTGGCCAGCGGGAACACCGCAGCCTTGACGAGCACCGTCGCCAGAAGGATGGCGATGCCGAAGTTGCCGACCATGCCCTTCAGCCAGTCGAGCAGATAGAACATCGGCTTGGTGAGGAAGTAGAACCAGCCCCAGTCGATCATGTAATCGAAACCGGCGATGCCGTGCTTGACCTCAATCGAATTGATGGTCTGAACCACCTTGGCGCCGGCGAACAGCTGATCGCGGGCGCTGACCGTTGCGCCGGGCTGTGCAACAAGAGCATCCTTGGCGAGATAGTCGGTCTGATAGATGTCGCGGTCGCCGGCCTTCTGGTGAAGGAAGGTGGCGGTCACGGGCATGGTTTGGTCGGGGATGATGGTAGCGGCCCAATACTTGTCGGTGAAGCCAAGCCATCCGCCGGTGGTGTCGCGTTTCTCCGGTGCTGCGCCATCCGCCGCGAGATCCTTGTAATGGAGCTCATGCAAGCCGCCATCCAGCCAGCCCAGCAAACCTTCGAAGAACACCCAATAGCCTGCGACATGAGGTGTGTCCTGGCGCTGCACGCGGCCATACGGGATGAGCGCGACCGGAGCCTGGGACTTGTTCTCGACGGTCTGGGTGATCGTGAACAGGTACTCGTCCGAAATCTCGATCTTGCGGCTGAAGACGAGGCCTTCACCATTGTCCCAGGTAAGCGTCACGGGTGCTGCCTCGGTGAGCACGGCACCTTCGGGCGCCGTCCAGACGGTCTTCGTGTCCGGCAGCTTCGCAGTCGTGCCGGTCGCCGGGATGAAGCCTTGTTCGGCAAACAGCGCACCCGGTGTTCCGGCTGGCGACAGGAACACGATGGTCGGGCTGTTCGGGTCAATGGTCTCGCGATACTTTACGAGGTGCAGATCATCGAACTGCGCACCCTGCAGATTGATCGAACCGGTGACGGATGGGGTTTCGATCTTCAGCCGTGGCGTGGTTTTCAGGGCCTCGTCGCGGCTGGCGGCGGCGGACTGGGCGGCGCCCGGCACGGTACCAGCCGGTCGGGCGGGCGCTCCCGGAGTGGCCGGGGTCTCGACCGTTTGCTGGGTGGCGGGCTGCTGGGCCTCCAGCTTCTTCTGCAGCGGTGCTGCGTAGAAATACTGCCAGCCGAAGATGATGAGCATCGACAAGACGATGGCAAGAATGAAATTCTTGTTTTCGAAATTCATGATGTTCCCTTGTCCGCCACCTGATGTGGCGTTCGGTGCAGTCGCTTCAAGGCAGAAATGAGGTCGCCTGCGAGATCGCCAAAACTACGATCGAGAGATTGATGACGCCCGATCAGCACATAATCATAGCCCGCTCTGGCATTCTTGCACAATTCCAGGCGGGCAACTTCGCGCAGGCGGCGCTTGATACGGTTGCGCACCACCGCATTGCCGAGCTTCTTGGTGGCAGTAAAACCCACACGCGCCGGTCTGTCGTCCCTGCGATTGCGCGCCTGCACCACCATTCCCGGCATGGCCGCATAAACGGCTTTGGCGGCGGCAACGAAATCCTGCCTCCGCTTCAGACGTTCCATGATGCCGGGAAAAGCCCTTAGGCCGACAGGCGCTTGCGGCCCTTGGCACGGCGGCGGGCCAAAACCTTGCGCCCACCCACGGTAGCCATGCGCGCACGGAAGCCGTGACGGCGCTTGCGGACGATCTTGGAAGGCTGATAGGTGCGCTTCACGTTCAGTACTCCGTTCTCTGGCTCAGGGCCAATGAATTCAATAACATACCCGCTTGCGGGGGCACGCCCTGAGAGGAAAATGCAATCGCTTCAGGAATTGGACGCGGCTTATAGGTCGAAATCCGCGGCAAAGTCAACGCACACCCTCGGCAATCGGCGCCTCACGGCTGCCCCACGGCCCTTGAACCTTTCTCACGAGCCGGTGAGACCCCCTATCGCCCGGCGCCGGTTTCGGTCATGTGTAAGAGCAAGTTCAACGCCTCTAAAGCAATCTCACATGACGGACATCCCCCGAGCCATGACCGGGCCTCGCTTGCTGTCGTCCGGAAACCTCCGCCAGTGGCTGCCTGTCGCTGCGCTGGCGGCCGTGATCGCTGTTGCCTACCTCATGGGCCTGCACAAGCACCTCTCGCTGGCTGCCCTTGCGGAAAACCGGGATGCCTTGCGCGATTTCGTCGCCAGTAACCTGGTGCTGGCGGTGGCGGTCTACGCGGTGCTCTACATCGTGATCGTGGCCCTGTCGCTGCCGGGTGCGGCCGTGATGAGCATCGCGGGGGGATTCCTGTTCGGCTGGATGCTGAGCGTACCCGTGACGGTGACGGCTGCCACCATTGGCGCCATCATCGTGTTCCAGATCGTCAAGACCTCGTTGGGTGCGGCGTTGGCGGACCGGGCTGGGCCCATGGTGCAGCGCCTGTCCCGCGGGTTCGCCGAGGATGCCTTCAACTACTTGCTGTTTCTGCGGCTCGTGCCCGTCTTCCCGTTCTTCATCGTCAATGCCGTTGCAGGGCTCTGCAGCGTCAGGCTCCGCACCTTCATCGCCGCAACCGTCCTGGGCATCATTCCTGCCTCGATTGTCTTCGCACTGCTGGGATCCGGCCTGGACGGCACCATCGACGCACATCTTGCTGCCCATCAGGCTTGCGTCGCCCAAAATGGTATCGAGCACTGCACGTTCAATCTCGAACCCAGCGCGCTGGTGACGCCTGAACTGATCGCTGCCTTTGCCGGACTTGGCGCCATCGCGCTGTTGCCTATCGGCATCAAATATCTCCGGGGCCGGAAACCGCTATGACAGAGCGTTATGACATCGCAGTCATCGGCGGCGGATCTGCAGGCCTGACGGTGGCTGCCGCGGCTGCCCAGTTCGGCGAGCGGGTGGTGCTATTCGAGAAGGGCGAAATGGGCGGCGACTGCCTCAACACCGGCTGTGTACCATCCAAAGCCCTGCTGGCGGCAGCAAAGCGGGCTCAAGCGCTTCGCTCCGGCGCGCGATTCGGAGTCACCGCTCAAGAGCTCGCCGTCGATTTCGCCAGGGTGAAGGCTCACGTGAGAGACGTCATTGCGGAAATTGAACCGAACGACAGCCAGGAGCGGTTCGAGGCCCTGGGGGTGAAAGTCGTGCGCGCCTCAGCGCGGTTCGTGGATCGGGAGACGGTAGAGGCGGAGGGAGTGCGATATGCTGCGCGTCGCCTTGTCATCGCCACAGGATCGCGCGCAGGCATTCCACCCATTCCGGGACTGGCCGAGGCCGGCTATCTCACAAACGAGACGATCTTCGACATCGACGAATTACCAAGACACCTCATCATCATTGGTGGCGGGCCGATCGGCATGGAGATGGCGCAGGCCCATCGCAGGCTGGGCGCCGAAGTGACGGTCATCGAAGCACTCGAGCCCTTGGCAAAGGATGATCCGGAACTGACGGCCATCGTTCTGGATCAACTCAGGACGGAAGGCATCACCATTCTGGCTCGAACGGCCATCGCCTCGGTATCGCGGCGTGATGAGACCGTACTAGTGGAGACGGAAGATCACGGCACGGTGTCAGGCTCCCACCTTTTGGTCGCGGCGGGCCGCAAGCCGAACATTGAAGCCCTCAACCTAGAGGCTGCCGGAGTCGACTCGACACCCAAGGGCATTACTGTCGACAGGGGATTGCGCACGTCGAACCGGCGGGTCTACGCCATTGGCGATGTGGCCGGCGGACTCCAATTCACCCATGTCGCCGGTTATCACGCCGGACTTGTCATCCGGAATGCGTTGTTCGGGCTTCCCGTCAAAACCAATGCCGTCATACCATGGGTGACCTATACCGATCCCGAACTTGCGCAGGTGGGTCTCACCGAGATGCAGGCGCGGACGGAACATGGTAAGATGATCGGTGTTTTGCGCTGGCCCTTCCACGACAATGACCGTGCCGTGACGGAGGGCCGCACTGAAGGACTGATCAAGGTGATCACAGGACCGCGCGGGCGAATACTTGGTGCCAGCATCGTTGGCCAACAGGCCGGCGAACTGATTTTGCCGTGGGTGATTGCCATGTCGCAGGGCCTGAAGATCAGCGCCATGGCCCAGGTCGTTGCCCCGTACCCGACACGCAGCGAAGCCAGCCGCAGGGTGGCGGTGAGCCATTACGCCGGATTTGTCACCAACCCCTGGACGCGACTTGTCATCAAAGCGGTGAAGCGCCTGATCCCATGACGGACGACAACACAAGCCGACAGCTGACCGGACCACGCTTGCTGACGGGCCTCTCAGGCAAGGTCCTGGCACTCACCATCGTCTTCGTCATGCTCGGCGAAGTGTTGATCTTTCTGCCGTCGATCGCAAATTTCCGCATCCAGTGGCTAAAGGGCCGGGTGGCGCAGGCGGAAATCGCCGCGCTCGCGGCGGAAGCTGCACCCAACCAGATTCTCTCCAGCGACCTGCGCAGCGAGATCCTGATGGGTGCAGGCGTCCTGGTCGTGTCGCTCACCAAGGGCGAGCGCCGCAAACTCGTTCTGCGCAGCGAAGGCGACCACATGATCGATGCATCCTATGACCTTCGCAATACGAGATGGTTTTCCGCCATCTACGACGCCTTCGAAGCCATGCTGTCGACAACGCCACGGGTGATCAGCATCATCGACAAGCCACCCAACATGTCGGGCGACGTGATCGAGATCGCGCTGCTGGAGGAACCGCTGCGCAAGGCCATGTTCGGCTACGCCTTCAATATCCTCATTCTGTCAGTGATCCTGTCTCTGATCGTGGCGGGCATGGTCTTCGCAGCTCTCAATTTCGTGCTGGTGCGGCCGATGCAGCGGCTGACGCGCAATATGCTGGCCTTCCGGCAGGATCCGGAAGATCATTCGCGCGTCATACAGCCCTCGCAAAGGCGCGACGAAATCGGCCTTGCCGAGAATGAGCTCCATGATATGCAGTCAGAACTCGCTTCCATGCTGCAACAGAAGAACCGGCTCGCGGCCCTCGGCCTGGCGGTTTCCAAGGTCAGCCACGATCTCCGTAACATGCTGTCATCGGCGCATCTGATTTCCGACCGGCTGGCGATGGTCGAGGATCCGACCGTGCAGCGCTTTGCGCCCAAGCTCATCGCCAATCTTGACCGGGCCATCGACTTCCTCACGCAGACACTCAAGTTTGGCCGGGCCCAGGAGCATCTTCCCATGCGGGAGCGGTTGTTGCTACGGGACTTGGCCGAGGACGTCATCGAAACTGCCGTGGTCCAGACATCGAGCCGAATCGTGCTGTTTAACCAGGTTCCTGCGGATTTGCTGGTCGATGTCGACCGCGAGCAGATGCACCGTGTACTGACCAATATCTTGCGCAATGCTATCCAGGCGCTGGAGGGGCTGCAGAGTACAGAGACGGATGCACCGGAAGGGCATGTGACAGTCAAGTCCTGGCGGGAAGGCAGCGTCGTGTCGATCGAAGTCAGGGACAACGGCCCCGGTATTCCAGAGAAAGTGCGGCCACGGTTGTTTGAGGCCTTTCAAAGCGCAGCCAAGGCTGGCGGTGTGGGGTTGGGTCTTGCCATCGCTTCCGAACTGCTGCGTGCGCACGGCGGAGACATCAAACTGGATAGCACAGGACCGGATGGCACGGTCTTCCGCATCGTGGTGCCAGACAGCATTCCGGAAATTCGCGCTGGCCGCCGTGGTGAACGGCGGGCCGTCGAGGGGCCATGACAAAGCGCTTTCTGCCGGGCCATCGCAACCTCATCACCGACGTTGCCGGACTGCGTG
Source organism: uncultured Aestuariivirga sp. (assembly GCA_964510815.1). GTDB lineage: Bacteria > Pseudomonadota > Alphaproteobacteria > Rhizobiales > Aestuariivirgaceae > Aestuariivirga. The sequence goes on along the minus strand of CAZECZ010000045.1, from coordinate 12,349 downwards.
TCGGCAATGCTGAGGATCGCGATGGGTTGACCGGTGTGACGGTGCTGCTTCCGGACAGGCCCATGGTCGTGGCTGCGGATGTCCGGGGCGGTGCACCGGGAACTCGTGAACTCGCAACGCTTGACCCTGAGAATCTTGTCGATGGCATTCATGCCATTGTGTTGTCGGGCGGTTCGGTGTTCGGACTTGACGCTGCTTCGGCAGTAACCTGGAAGCTCGCCCGGGCCGGCATCGGCTATCGGTTCGGCGACCAGCCATGGGCCTGCCCGGTGGTGCCTGCCGCCATTCTCTTCGATCTGATGAATGGCGGCGAAAAACGATGGGTGGCCAACCCGCCTTACGCCGGGCTGGGGGCGGACGCGTTTGACGCGGCGTGCCTGGATTTTCGTCTTGGCAACGCTGGCGCCGGGCTGGGCGCCATAGCTGGCATGATCAAGGGCGGTCTCGGCAGCGCGTCGGCAGTTTGCGGTGACTTTACGGTCGGCGCACTTGTTGCGGTCAACAGCGTAGGGTCGTGTGGTGATGGCCGGACGGGCCGCCTATGGTCTGCGGATTGGGCGGCGGGGGGTGAAATGGGTGACGGTCAGGCCGAGCGGCCGGTTCCTTCCCTGGACGGCCTCAAGACGGACCACATGGCCGAAGCCGCCGCAGCGGGTACCAATACGACAATCGCCGTGGTTGCCACCGACGCCGCGCTCACCAAGTCCGAAGCCAAGCGCCTTGCCATCATGGCCGCCGACGGTCTCGCCATCGCGGTACGGCCAGCGCACACGCCATTTGATGGTGACACTGTGTTTGCGGCAGCCCTCGGAAGCCGGGAACTGTCCGGCAATAGAGCTCTTGTGCTGTCGGAATTGGGTGCAGCCGCGGCTCAGACCTTGGCGCGCGCAATCGGACGGGCCATTTGGAACGCAACGTCCGCCGGCCGCGCCCGCAGTTACCGTGATCTCATCGGTGCTTGACGGGAGCACCCCATTCAATGTCTATAGCGGGCGCAACCCACGGGGTTTCGTCATGTCAACGCGACCCCAAGCAAAGGAGCTATTGCCCACTTGAGCATACCACCCAGGAGGCCATCGAACCGCGGAGCCGCCCCCCCGCAAAAGGAAGAAGGACACAGGATCAACAACCGTATCGATGCGCGTGAGGTTCGGCTCATCGGCGTCGACGGCCAGAATGTTGGTGTTGTGCCGTTGCGTCAGGCCCTGATGATGGCCGAAGACGCCAATCTCGATCTGGTCGAGATTTCACCGGACGCCAGGCCGCCAGTGTGCAAGATCCTGGACTACGGAAAATACAAGTTTCAGGAACAGAAGAAGGCCGCAGAAGCCCGAAAGAAGCAAAAGGTCATCGAGATCAAGGAGATCAAGATGCGCCCGATGATCGACGACCACGACTACGACGTCAAGATGCGGGCCATCAAGCGTTTCTTCGAGGAGGGCGACAAGGTCAAGATCACGCTGCGCTTCAGGGGCCGTGAAATGGCTCATCAGGAACTCGGCCAGCAGCTGCTGAACCGGGTGAAAAGCGATACGATGGAAATCGCCAAAGTTGAATCCGAGCCCCGTTTCGAGGGCCGGCAGATCGTCATGGTTCTGGCGCCCCGCTGACAATTCGCTGACAGGAACGTTCACCACCCTGTCAGCCGCCTTGAACTAGGTTATGGTAGGGTCCGCCAGCGAGGTGCTGACGGGCCCTTCAAAGTGTTGAGTTCGGGTTTCAGATTTTCACCATGATCAGCCGTCGATTGTTCACCCTTATGCTGCTGGCAACGCTCGCCGTGCCGGCGCCCCATAAGGCATGGGCGAAGGATGATGACGGTGGTGGAGGTGACGGCGGCGGCCGCGGTGGTGACGATGGTGGCCATGGCGGCGACGATGGTGGTGACGGTGGCGGCCATGGCGGCGACGATGGTGGCAAGGACGACGGCGGCGGTGACGGCAGCAAAGGCGATAGCCGCGGCGGGTCCGATGACAGTAAGGAGAGCGGCTCCGACTCAGATTCGGACGACAATCGCATTCGCCGTGCCGTGCGTGATGGCAAGGCCCAACCCCTGAAGACGATCCTGAAGAAGATCCGGGCCCGCTTTCAAGCGCAAGTTGTGAGGGTCCGGCTGACAAGGCGCGGCAACGCTTTGATGTATCGTATTCGCATGATAGACCGCGAGAACAGGTTGATAGATGTCCTGGTCGAGGCCGCATCCGGGGACGTCGTGACGCCGAATGGGATCTATTGATGCGAATACTTATTGTTGAAGACGAGGCGCGGATCGCTGCCGATCTTGCCGACGCAATCAACAGCAGCGGATATGTGGCGGAAGTCAGCGCGGATGGCGAGGAGGCGTGGTTTCGCGGCGGAACCGAGAACTATGGATGTATTGTCCTTGATCTCGGACTGCCGAAGATCGACGGCCTCACTATCCTGAAACGCTGGCGCCAGGAGGGTGTCAGCACCCCGGTTCTGGTGCTGACGGCACGTGGCAGCTGGTCTGACCGGGTGGAAGGCATTGATGCCGGTGCCGATGACTATCTGCCGAAACCCTTTCGCATGGAGGAGTTGATGGCGCGCGTTCGCGCCCTTCTCCGCCGCTCGGCGGGCCGGGCCGAACCTTCCGTTGCCGTGGGCCGGGTCAGCCTCGACCCGAGAACCCGCCAGGTCAGCGTCGGAGGCATCCCGGTCATCCTCACGCCGCTGGAGTTCCGGCTGCTCAACTACCTGTTCCATCATCGCGGCAGGGTTGTGTCGCAAAGCGAACTCAGCGACAATCTGTATTCCCACAACAGCGAGCGTGACTCCAACGCCATCGAAGCGCTTGTCGGCCGTCTTCGCAAGAAGCTGAAAGACGACGTTATCGAGACCCGCCGCGGCTTCGGATATATCGTGCCGGCACCGCCGGCATGAGACGTGGCTCGCTGCGGCTCAGGCTTGCCGTTGCTGCTGCCATATCAATCGCTGCCGCGCTGTTCCTGACCGGCCTTGCCATCATTCAGCTGTTCGAGGCCCAGGTGCGGGAGCGTGTTCTGAATGGCCTCGAAAATGACCTTCTGCAATTGGCGGGATCGATCACGATCGCTGCAGACGGAACCATTTCCCTTAGCAGGTCCCTCGCCGATCCACGCTACGAAGAACCGTTCGGCGGCCGGTATTGGCGGATCGATGTCCTGCCGCCTCCGGGACAGCCCGCGCCGGAGCCGCTCAGATCCCGTTCTTTGTGGGATTCTGATCTCGACCCGGCCAATCCGCAGGGCCCCGAAGGCGAAACACTGGTTGTTGCCAGGCGCGAATTGAAAGTGGAGCGCGACGGCAACGCGCTCGAATTGTCGATGATCGCGGCGGCCCATGAAGATGAAATCCAGCGACCGCTCTCCGAGTTGCGAGACCAGTTGATCGTTGCCCTGGGGATCATCGGTGTCGTGCTCGCCATTGGCGCATGGTTTCAGGTGACGGTCGGATTGCGCCCACTCCAGCACTTGAGAGACCAGGTCGCAGCCATTCGCAAAGGGACGGCCCATATTCTTTCTGGCACTTATCCGGACGAGGTTTCACCACTGGTTCAGGAACTCAATGACGTGCTGGAGTTACGCGACAAGTCACTCGACCGCGCCCGGCGGCGTGCAGGTGACCTGGCTCACGGCTTGAAAACGCCCTTGACCGTGCTCCGCTCGATCGCCAGGGACCTTCGCAAAGAGGACCTCGGACAACAGGCCAATGACATCGAAACCCAGGCGGACGCGATGTTCAAACATGTCGAGCGGGCTCTCGCCAGGGCGCGCCTGTCGAGTGGGCGTGGCCACGGCACGACCGACCTCAGATCTGTGGCAGAGCGTGTGATCGCAACGATCGGACGGGTGGCAGAGAACGTCGAGTTCGATATCGAGGTCCCGCCCGCCACCAAGGTGCCGTTCGAACAGAATGACCTTACAGAGCTTTTGGGCAATCTTCTCGACAACGCGTCCAAATGGGCAAACTCGAAGGTCAGACTCACCTACGCGTCAGGTGTGATTGCGATTGAAGACGACGGCCTGGGCGTAGACGAGGACAAGCTCACCCTGATCTCCGAACGTGGCCGGCGGCTTGACGAGTCCAAGCAGGGCTCAGGTCTGGGATTGTCGATCGTGGAAGACATCGCCGATATCTACGGCTTGGCAGTCAGTTTCGGGCGGTCCGACATGGGGGGACTCAGAGTCGAAATCCGCCTCTGACTTGCTTTTTCCCCGGGATTTTGCTTAATCCACCACGTTCAAGCCGCCTGGCCTGTAAAGGGCATGCCATGGCGGCTTTCTAACGCTTTGAAAGGACAAGCAAAATGCCCAAGATGAAGACCAAGTCGTCGGCCAAGAAGCGGTTCAAGGTCACCGCTTCCGGCAAGATCAAGGCAGGTCAGGCCGGCAAGCGCCATGGCATGATCAAGCGCACCAACAAGTTCGTTCGCAACCAGCGGGGTACCATGGTTCTGGCGCCGGGCGACGAGCGCCTGGTGAAGATCCACATGCCCTACATCGCGAAATAAGCCGACGGAGACCTGATCCATGTCACGCGCAAAGGGCGGCACCGTCGCCCGCAAGTCCCACAAGAAGGTGATGAAGCAGGCCAAGGGCTACTTCAGCCGCCGCAAGAACATCTTCCGCGTCGCCGTGCAGGCTGTCGAGAAGGCAGAACAGTATGCCTATCGCGACCGCCGGACCAAGAAGCGCAATTTCCGCGCCCTGTGGATCCAGCGCATCAATGCCGCGACACGCGACCTCGGCCTGACCTATGGCCGATTTATCAACGGCCTGGCCAAGGCCGGGATCGAGGTGGACCGCAAGGTTCTCGCCGATCTCGCCGTGCATGACCAGGCCGCCTTCGCCGCTCTCGTCGAGAAGGCCAAGGCTGCCCAGGCTTAAGCTGCGCGTGCCGGAAAAGTGTGAAGCGCTTTTCCGACCAGCATTCGCATAGAAGTCTCACGCACGTCGATTTCCCGTTTGCCTTGACCGGGCCATTGGTGTCTCAACTCACCAGGGCCCGGTCATTTCGTTTCTGAAGGACATGAGATGAGTCTCGACACTCTCGAACAAGACATTCTTGCACAGGTCGATGCAGCAACGGATGAGGCGGCACTCGAAGCGGTGCGCGTCGCAGCCCTGGGCAAGAAGGGGACAATTTCCGAACGCATGAAGACCTTGGGCGCCATGAGCCCCGAGGAACGGCGTGAAGCAGGCCAGGCGCTCAACGTGCTGAAGGACAAGGTGGCGGACGCCATCGGCACCCGCAAGACCGTGCTGCAGGAAGCAGCCCTCGAAGTGCGGCTGGCCTCCGAGAAGATCGATGTGACACTGCCGATCCGGCCGCAGCCTCAGGGGACGGTGCATCCCGTCTCCCAGGTGTGGGAAGAGGTGGTGCAGATCTTCGGCGACCTCGGCTTCTCTGTGGCGGAAGGCCCCCATATCGAGGACGACTTTCACAATTTCGACGCGCTCAACATTCCGCCCGAGCATCCGGCCCGGCAGGAGCATGACACCTTCTTCTTCAACGAGAAGGAAGACGGCTCGCGTATGCTGCTCCGCACCCACACGTCGCCCGTGCAGATCCGCACCATGCTGTCGTCCAAGCCGCCGATCCGCATTATCGCACCGGGGCGCACCTTCCGCTGCGACTCCGACATGACGCACACGCCGATGTTCAACCAGGTCGAAGGCCTGATCATCGATGAGACCTCACATCTGGGGCATCTCAAGTGGATCCTTGCCGAGTTCTGCAAGGCGTTCTTCGAGGTGGACGATGTGAAGATGCGCTTCCGCGCCTCGCATTTTCCCTTCACCGAGCCATCGATGGAAGTCGACATCCAGTACAGCCGCGAAGGCAACCAGATCAAGATCGGCACCGGCGACAAGTGGCTGGAGATTCTGGGTTCCGGCGTCGTCCATCCGAATGTCATCCGTGCCGGCGGCATGGACCCGGACAAGGTGCAGGGCTGGGCATTCGGCGTCGGGCTCGATCGCATTGCCATGCTGAAATACGGCATCCCGGACTTGCGCGCCTTCTTCGAGGCCGATCTCCGCTGGCTCCGCCACTATGGATTCAAAGCACTGCAGGTGCCGACACTTGCAGGAGGACTATCATGAAATTCACCCTCTCCTGGCTGAAGGACTATCTCGAGACCGAGGCCACCATCGATGAGATCTGCGAAGGCCTGATCGGCGTCGGCCTCGAAGTCGAAGAGATCTCCGACATGACCAAGGCTCTGGCGCCTTTCAAGGTGGGTTACGTTCAACTCGCTGAAAAGCATCCGAACGCCGACAAGCTCATGCTCTGCAAGGTCGAAACCGATACCGGCATGATCCAGGTGGTGTGCGGCGCCCCCAATGCGCGGACCGGCATCAAGGGCATCATCGCGCTGCCCGGTTCCTATGTGCCCGGCACCAACATCACGCTGGAAAAGGGCGTGATCCGCGGCCAGGCCTCCGAGGGCATGCTGTGTTCGGAACGCGAGTTGCTGATCTCGGACGAGCATAACGGCATCATCGAGGTCGACGGCGACTGGCCGATCGGTACACCGGCGGCGAAGGCGCTGGGCCTCGACGACCCGATGATCTACATCAAGGTGACGCCGAACCGCCCAGATGCGCTGGGCATCTACGGCATCGCCCGCGACCTTGCCGCGAAAGGCATCGGCAAGCTGAAGCCTCTCGATGCGACGCCGGTGGCCGGCAGCTTTGACTCGCCCATTTCTGTGTCGCTCGATTTCGAAGGTGGTAACACCAGGCCGTGCCCGCTGTTCGTCGGCCGCTATTTCAAGGGCGTGAAGAACGGCCCGTCGCCCGCATGGCTGCAACGGCGTCTCAAGGCCATCGGCCTTCGCCCGATCTCGACGCTGGTCGACATCACCAACTACATCACCTTCTCTTACGGGCGGCCGCTGCATGTGTTCGACGCCGACAAGGTGAAGGGCAATGTCCGCGCGCGCATGGCGAGGGATGGCGAAACGCTGGAAGCACTCGACAACAAGACCTACACGCTGTCGGCCGGCATGACCGTGATCGCCGACGATGCGGGACCGGAAGCGATCGCCGGCATCATCGGCGGCATTCCGTCGAGCTGCACGGACGAGACGGTGAACGTCTTCCTCGAGGCCGCCTATTTCGATCCCCTGCGGACGGCGGCAACGGGCCGCCAACTCGGCATCACCTCCGATGCCCGCTACCGCTTCGAGCGCGGCGTCGACCCGGCGTTCACGCCTGTCGGTGCCGAGATCGCCACGCGCCTGATCCTCGATCTCTGCGGCGGCGAGGCGTCGCACATCGTCACCGCCGGGGCCGTGCCCGACACGGCACGGAGCTATAGCCTCCGCAAGACCCGTGTGCAGACGCTGGGCGGCGCCGATGTGCCGGTGGCCCAGCAGAAGCAGATCCTCACCGATCTCGGCTATCACGTCACCGAGACGGCGACGACGCTCGACTGCGCCGTGCCGTCCTGGCGTCCGGACGTCCACGGCGAGGCCGACCTTGTGGAAGAAGTCTGCCGGATCTTCGGCCTCGACAACATTCCCTTTGCACCCATGGAGCGGCCAAGCGCCATTGCGCGGCCGGTGCTCAACCCGCTGCAGAAGAGGATGGTGTCGGCCCGGCGCAGTCTTGCTGCACGGGGCTTCAACGAAGCGGTCACCTGGGCCTTTCTGCCGGAGGCTCACGCCACCCTGTTCGGTGGCGGGCAACCGGAACTGAAACTCGCCAATCCGATCTCCTCGGAACTGTCGGACATGCGGCCGTCGCTGCTGCCCAACCTCATCGCCGCAGCGGGCCGTAACATCGATCGCGGCTTCGATGACATCATGCTGTCCGAGATCGGACAGGCTTATGCTGGCGACCGGCCGCAGGACGAGACGCTGCGCGCCGCCGGCATCCGCCGCGGCAAGGCGGTGGCGCGAAACGTTCATGGCGGCGCCCGTGCCGTCGATGCCTTCGACGCCAAGGCCGATGCACTGGCGGTTCTGGACGCAGCGGGGGCACCCGTTGCCACCGTGCAGGTGGTTGCTGGCGCTCCGGCCTGGTACCACCCCGGCCGCTCCGGCACCATCCAGATGGGTCCCCAAAACAAGATCGCCCACTTCGGCGAAGTTCATCCGCGTGTGCTGGCGGCCATGGACGTGAAGGGACCGGTGGTCGCCTTCGAGGTGATCCTCAACGCCATCCCAGGATCGAAGGCCAAGGGGGCGACCCGTGCGGCGCTCAATGCCTCCGACCTGATGCCACTGTCACGGGACTTCGCCTTCGTGGTCGACAGCGCGGTGGAGGCCGAAAAGCTGGTGAAGGCCGCCAGGAGTGCCGACAAGGCGCTGATCAGCGACGTTGCGGTTTTCGACATCTACAGACTCGATGGCGGCAAGACGTCTCTCGCCCTTGAAGTCACCCTGCAACCGCGCGACAAGACTCTGACCGACGCCGAGATTGAGGCCGTGTCAGCCAAGATCGTCGGTGCCGTGACCAAGGCAACGGGCGGTACGCTCAGGAACTAGGAGGCGGACGATGGCGACGTCAGCGGCGGGCGACACGCGCAAGGCACTAACGGACCTGAAGGCGCATCTGAAGAAGGGCGCGCCGACCGACATGCGCCGCGCCTTCGATCGTGACCCGAAGCGCTTCGCAACCCTGTCCGCCAAGGCTGAGGACCTGCTGCTCGATTACTCGAAATGCGCCGTCAACGCCCGCACGATGAAACTGCTGGACGCACTGGCCAAGGCGGCAGGCGTGGCCAACAAGCGCGACGCCATGTTTGCCGGCGGCATCATCAACACGACCGAGGGACGCGCCGTGCTGCATACGGCCCTGCGCAATCGCTCCAACACACCGGTAATGGTGTCAGGCCAGGACGTGATGCCGGACGTCAACGGCGTGCTCGCCGCCATGGCGGGGTTCGCCAATGAAATCCGTGCCAGCAAGATCACTGATGTCGTCAACATCGGTATCGGCGGATCGGACCTCGGACCTGCCATGACCACGCTGGCGCTGGCGCCCTACCATGACGGCCCGCGGCTGCACTATGTCTCAAATGTCGATGGCGCCCACATTGCCGACACGCTGAAGACGCTCAACGCGGAAACCACGCTGTTCATCGTGGCTTCCAAGACCTTCACCACCATCGAGACCATGACAAACGCCAAGACAGCGCGGAAATGGCTGGCCGCAAAGCTGGGCGAAGACAAGGTGGGCGATCACTTCGCTGCCATTTCCACGGCCATCGACAAGGTCAAGGCCTTCGGCATTTCGGTCGCCCGCATCTTTGGCTTCTGGGACTGGGTGGGCGGGCGCTATTCGATCTGGTCGGCGATTGGCCTGCCGCTGATGATCGCCATCGGCCCCGACAACTTCCTGAAGTTCCTCGATGGCGGCCATGCCATGGACACTCATTTCCGCCAAGCACCCATCCTCGAGAACCTGCCGATGCTGATGGGGCTCCTCGGCGTGTGGCACCGGAACATCTGCGGCTACCCCTCCCGCGCCATCATTCCTTACGATCAGCGCCTGTCGCGCTTTGCGGCCTACCTCCAGCAGCTTGACATGGAATCGAACGGCAAGCGTGTCACCAAGTCGGGTGCCGCCGTCAAGGGTTCGACCGGACCCATTGTGTGGGGTGAGCCGGGCACCAACGGGCAGCATGCATTCTTCCAGTTGCTCCACCAAGGCACCGACATCATCCCTGTCGAATTCCTGATTGCAGCCCAGGCGCATGAGCGCGGCATGCCGGAGCACCATGCGCTGCTCGTCGCCAATTGCCTTGCGCAATCGCAGGCCTTGATGAAAGGCCGCTCGCTCAAGGAGGCCGAAGCCCAGCTCCTCGCCATGGGCAAGAGCAAGGCGGAGGCCAAGGCGCTGGCACCGCATCGGGTGTTTACCGGCAACCGGCCATCACTCACCCTCGCCTACACGCTGCTTGATCCCTATACGCTCGGCCGCCTGATAGCGCTTTATGAGCACCGCGTGTTTGTCGAGGCCGCGATCTGGAACATCAACGCGTTCGATCAGTGGGGCGTCGAACTCGGCAAGGAACTGGCCACTGGCCTGCAGCCGGTCGTCGAGGGCAAGAAGACCACCGATGGCCTCGATGTTTCGACTGCGGGACTTGCAAACTACCTGCGCGGCCTGCGCTAAAACATCGCCTCGTCCAGCTCCATCACCGGCGGGGCACCTGCGATGATGGCTGCGTGGAGTGCCGTCGTCTGCGGCAGGATGCGTTGCATGTAGAAACGCGCTGTCGCCAATTTGGCGCGATGGAAGTCATCGTTTGATTTCGGCAAGCAAACACCGGCGGCGCGCGCCCACAGGAAGGCGAGTGCGGTCAGCGCGAAGAGCCTGAGATAATCGACCGCCACAGCGCTGATTTCATCCGGACTGGCCGCGGCAGCATTGCGCACCGACAGGGTGGCATCTTCAAGAAGATCGAGTGCTGCTGAAACGGGTTCTGAAAACTCCGCGATGCGTTCATCGCCGCGACACTGTTCATGAAAGGCCAAGATGGGCCGGGCGAAATGATCGAACAGGTCCAGCTGGATCACCTTGCGGCCAAGGAGGTCGAGCGACTGCACGCCATTGGTGCCCTCGTAAAGCTGCGTCACCCGGATATCCCGCGCATATTGTTCCTGCCCGTTGGCACGGATGAAACCATGGCCTCCCAGTACCTGAATGCCGTGGCTGGCACATTCGCTTCCAATGTCGGTCAGGAAGGCCTTCACCACAGGCGTCATCAGCGCCACGAAGCCATCCGCCTGTTGCCGGACGGCTAAATCAGCGTGGCGCTCCGAGACGTCGAGCGCCTGTGCCGTCCATAAGGCCAGCATGCGGCCACCCTCTGCCATGGCACGCTGGAGAAGCAGCATGCGGCGCACGTCGGGATGGACGATGATGGGATCGGCGGGTTTCTGCGGTAATTGCGGACCTCTCGGCGACCGGCCCTGCAGTCTCTCGCGCGCGTAGGCTACCGCGTTCTGGTACGACGCCTCGGCCACCGACAGACCCTGGACGCCGACGGCGATGCGCTCGGTGTTCATCATCGAAAACATCGCTTTCAAACCCTGGTGAGGTTCGCCAACCAGCCAGCCTTTGGCACCATCGAAGTTCATGGTGCAGGTCGCTGAGGCCGTCATGCCCATCTTATGCTCGATCGAGCCGCAAGAGACTGCGTTTCGTTCGCCGAGCTTGCCTTCAGCATCGGAAAGAAATTTCGGCACGAGCAGCAAGCTGATGCCCTTGGTTCCCTTCGGCGAATCGGGAAGGCGCGCCAGCACCAAATAGACGATATTCGGCGTGAAATCGTGATCGCCGGCCGAGATGAAGATCTTCGTGCCCGTCACCGCGTAGCTGTCATCGCCGTTCGGCACGGCTTGGGTTTTCAGCAGTCCGAGATCGGTGCCGCTGCCGGCTTCCGTCAAACACATGGCACCGGCCCACTCGCCGCTGGCAAGGCGCGGCGCATAGCGTGCCTTCTGGTCCTCCGTTCCGAACCGCGAAATGGCAACATAGGCGCCGCGGGTCAGGCCGGGATAGAGGCAGAACGACAAATTGGCGCTGCCCATCATTTCCTCGAACAGGAAATTCACCATGTGCGGCATGCCCTGGCCACCGTGGTCGGGATCGCAGGTGAGCGCCGGCCATCCACCTTCGCAGAACAGGCGATAGGCCTCCTTGAAGCCCTTCGGCGTCGACACCGCGCCGTCGTTGAAAGAACACCCCTCCTCGTCGCCGGACCGGTTCAGCGGATAGAGTTCCTGTTCACAGAACTTGGCACCTTCCTCCAGGACCTGAGCGACGACATCAGCGGTGAAGCCTTCGAAGCCGGGCAGCGAAATGTGGCTCGCATAGTCGAACAGCTCGTTGAGGCAGAAATCAAAATCGCGAAGTGGGGCCTGGTAGCCGGGCATGTTCAGTTCCTCAGGGGCTTTCTCGTTGCGATCATGTGGTGGATACGGGCTTTGGTCAGTGGCGACCGGGCCAGCCGCGTGATGCCCTCGCACTCCAATTCCGCGAGATCATGTTCGGTCAAGGGAGTGGTGATGTCCGTATCGCCGCCCGTCAATACGGTTGCAATGGCCATCGCAACCTCGAGATCGTGGGCGCTTGCCTTGCCGAGGCGTACGACACTTTCAGCGGCCAGCCGCAACGCGGCCAATCCCGAGGCACCTGGCGAATGGAAGACAGGACGTTCGGGCGGACTGTAGCCATTGGCAAGCGACAAGGCTCTGGTCTTCGCGTCAGCCAACAGGCGGTCGCGATTCATGGTGATGCCATCGCTCGCGCGAAGAAGTCCGAGTTCCATGGCGTGAGCAGCAGATGTCGAGACCGTGCAAAGGGTCAGCCGTTCGAACGCCCGCTGGATC
>CAZECZ010000044.1:0-29049 GCA_964510815.1 uncultured Aestuariivirga sp. | reverse complement strand
TGACGCTCTGGGTCAGCCCGAACGCCTGGACGCTACACTGATTGAGAGACTTCTGACCAAACTTGGGGACAAGCTGAGTCTGCTCAGTGGGCCAGGTGGCGTCGACCGAGACATTAATGTCGAAGCTCACGCCGTGGAAACGATACTTGGGGCAATGAGGTCGAACATTCCCTGCATTGTTGTAGATGTGCCGAATATGTGGGCACCTTGGATCAAGTATACTCTGATCCATGCCGATCAGGTCGTGATCACAGCCACGCCGGAACTTGCTAGTCTCCGGAACGCCAAGAATCTGGTGGACTTGCTGAAGCAGGCGCGGCCCAACGATCCTCCGCCCAAGCTTCTTCTGAATCAGGTGGGTGTGCCGAAAAGGCCGGAAATTCCCGCTGACGAATTCGGCAAGGCAGTGGGTGTCGATGTCACGTCCGTGATTCCTTATGACGCTCAGACCTTCGGGACTGCTCAGAGCAATGGCCAAATGATCATGGAAGTTGCACCGAAGTCGAAAGCCGCGGAATTGTTGAACGGCCTCGTGCAGTCGCTCGCTGGCAATGAGAAACCGGTTAAGAAGGCGAGCAAGCTCTCGATCCCGTTGCTCGAGAAGTTGCCACTGCTGAGGAAGAAGTGATGTTTGGAAAACGTTCGGACGAGACGCGCCAAAAGCCAACCGCTCCGCCAGCAGGACAAGGTTCGGCCACAGCCCCCGCTGCCTTGTCCGCTCCTGCGGCTGCGATACCCGATTTGCCAATGCCCGGCACAGGGTTCGGTGCGAATGCCCCTCGGCAGGCGCAGGGAGATCGCGGTACCGTCACATCCGGTGCTCCATCGGACAACTCCCAAACAACGAAGAAATCAGAGCCAGCCATTCAAGGGCGCAAGTCTGAGAATTACTATGACATCAAGGGAACAATCTTCAATGCCCTGATCGATGCCATAGATCTGACACAGCTTGGACAGCTTGACAGAGATGCGGCGCGCGATGAAATTCGTGACATCGTCAATGAGATCATCACCCTGAAAGATGTCGTGATGTCCATTGCAGAGCAGGAAGAACTGCTCGAAGACATCTGCAACGACGTTCTCGGATACGGTCCGCTCGAGCCGCTACTAGCTCGCGATGACATCGCGGACATCATGGTGAACGGTGCGAACACGACTTTCATCGAAGTCGGTGGCAAGATGCAGAAGACCGGTGTCCGCTTCCGCGACAATGCGCAGCTGCTGAACATCTGTCAGCGCATCGTGAGTCAGATTGGCCGTCGCGTGGATGAAGCCAGTCCCATTTGCGACGCGCGACTGATGGATGGTTCGCGTGTCAACGTGATCGTACCCCCCCCTCGCAATTGATGGTCCGACTCTCACGATTCGAAAGTTCAAGAAGGATCGTCTCAAGCTCCCTGATCTGGTCAAGTTTGGTTCGATCACACCTGAAGGCGCAACCATTCTTGAAATCATTGGCCGCGTTCGCTGCAATGTCCTCATTTCGGGCGGAACTGGATCGGGAAAGACGACCCTGTTAAACTGTCTGACCGGCTACATCGATCATGACGAACGCGTGATCACCTGCGAAGATGCCGCCGAACTGCAGTTGCAGCAGCCGCATGTGGTTCGACTGGAGACGCGCCCGCCAAACTTGGAGGGCGAGGGCGAAATCACCATGCGCGACCTTGTGAAGAACTGCCTGCGTATGCGTCCCGAACGGATCATTGTGGGCGAAGTTCGTGGCCCGGAGGCATTCGACCTTCTGCAGGCCATGAATACAGGTCATGACGGCTCCATGGGGACGCTTCACGCCAACTCTCCCCGTGAAGGCATTTCCCGACTTGAGTCGATGATTACGATGGGTGGATTCTCTCTGCCTTCCAAAACCATCAAGGAGATGATTTGCGGTTCGATCGATGTGATTGTTCAAGCCTCGCGATTGCGTGATGGTTCTCGCCGCATTACCCACGTCACCGAAGTCGTGGGGATGGAAGGTGATGTAATTATTACTCAGGATCTCTTCGTCTATGAAATTGTGGGCGAGGACGCGAACGGCAAGATCATTGGCCGTCATCGTTCAACGGGCATAGCGCGGCCGCATTTCTGGGATCGTGCGCGTTACTACAATGAAGAGCGCCGCCTGGCCGAAGCTCTGGAAAAAGCTGAGTCCCGGAATGAAGTGGACTAGCGGGCAAACCGATCAACGGGTGACGTGATGTTCTTTGGCGAAGATCTGACGCAGCTGGCCTTCATTGGCATGGTTGTTGTGGCTGTTGGTGGTGTGGCTCTCGCCTTGCTATTCCCACTGCTCAGCGGTGGAAATGCTCAACAACGGTTGAAAGCCGTTGCTGAGAACAAGAAGGCGGGCTCTACACAGAAGTCGGGTGCCTTCAACCGATTGGTTGAAGGCCAAAAGGATAACCGCCGCAAGCAGATTCAGGAAACGCTGAAACAGATTGACGAACGCGAAAAGCAGCGAAAAAAGCGCCTGACGCTCAGAATGCAACTGATGCAGGCCGGCCTCGACATTTCGGTCAATATGTTTTGGATCTTTTCCGTAATCACGGCTGTGCTATTTGCGGTGCCCCCGCTGATCTTCGGTATTCCTTGGTACGTTTCAGTCTTGGCAGGCATCGTGGGCTTTTTCGGCTTTCCACGCTGGCTTCTCGGATTTTTGAGAAAGCGCCGCCAAAACATATTTCTTAACGATTTTGCCGATGCGATCGATGTGATGGTTCGAGGCCTCAAAGCAGGGCTTCCCGTTTCGGATGCAATGAAGGTGATTGCGGCTGAATCCGGACCACCGGTTGGACCTGAATTCAGCGAAGTTGTTGAGGGGCAACGCGTCGGCATCACAATTGACCAAGGCATTGAGCGAATGTTCGAGCGTATGCCTCTCTCAGAGGTGAACTTCCTTGGAATTGTGATGTCAATTCAATCGAAGACCGGCGGTAACTTGTCGGAGGCGTTGAACAATCTCTCAAAGGTGTTGCGCGACCGCAAGAAGATGAAAGCGAAAATCAGGGCTGTTAGCCAGGAAGCAAAATCTTCCGCGGCGATCATTGGTGCGCTCCCCTTTGTCATCATGGGCGCCCTGACTGTTCTCAATCCGAACTACCTCAATCCGCTCTTTAACACGAGTTCTGGCAATATCATGCTAGTGGGTTGCGGATTGTGGATGCTGACGGGAGTTCTCGTCATGCGCAAGATGATCAACTTCGAGATTTGAGGTAGCCGGCACCATGTTGCAATTCGTCGCGAGCCTCTTGCAAGTTGAGACTTTGATTACGATCTTCGTCGGTTTGGCGGCTTTTGCCACCGTGCTGACCGTTGCAGCGCCTATGTTCGAGACCGACAAGCTCAAGACGCGTATGAAGTCGGTCGGGCAAGAGCGTGATCGGCTGAGGGCTGCCCAAAGGGCGCAGTTGATTGGCAATGAGACGAGATTGCGTGACAAGTCGCAAACAGGACTTGCTTCGCAGTTGGTGGATGCGCTGAACCTGAAGCGGGTGTTCGAGGCGGAATCGTCTCGCAACCTGTTGCGGCAAGCAGGGCTTCGCAGTGAGCGCCATCTGGTGACGTTCCTGTCTGCCAGATTGATTGTTCCATTGGTACTTGCCGTACTTGTCTTTGTCTATTCGTCGACGGTCTATGCCGACAAGGTGGCTCCGCCAATGAGGCTAGCTGCGACAGGGGTGGGGGCGATCTTTGGCTACTACCTTCCTGCGATTTTTCTCAAGAACTTGGCATCTCGGCGACAAGACTCGATCAAGAAGGCATGGTCTGATGCGCTTGACCTCTTGCTGATTTGCGTCGAGTCGGGCATGTCCATTGAGCCAGCTATGCAGCGGGTTGCGCGCGAGATTGGCTCGGCGTCCGTTCCGCTTGCTGAGGAGATGACACTTACTGTTGCCGAGCTCTCCTACCTTCAAGATCGCCGCAAGGCGTATGAGAACCTGGGTAAACGAACGGGACTGATGACTGTGAAGTCAGTGGTCACAAGTCTCATTCAGTCAGAACGGTATGGCACACCGCTCGGTCAGGCTCTTAGAGTGCTGGCACAGGAAAACCGTGACATGCGGATGGCGGAAGCTGAAAAGAAGGCTGCGGCACTTCCACCGAAATTGACCGTGCCGATGATTCTGTTCTTCCTTCCAGTGATTTTCGTCATCATTCTGGGGCCTTCGATCATCATGGTCATGAAACTTGATTAGAAGGGGCGGGGCTTTTAGAATAGTCTTGGCGCGGGTCATGTGGCCCGCGTCTTCGCTTCGGAACGTAATTCATGCTGAGCCCGCATAAGGAAACCCGCCGGGCAGAATGTCGGCGGGTCTCTCTCTTATCGACTTGAGCACAGAGTCAATGGATGCAGGCTTTAGCCCTTTGAGTCTGCGAGTTGCTTCCAAGTATTGGGCTGAGCCAACATCGTCTGCAGATAGTCCATGTTGGCATCAATCTGTTCCTGCGGGAGGTCCTCACTCGCCATACGCCGAGCCTCATCGAATCTGCCCTGGAGGCCGATCACAAGTGCGAGGTTTTGGCGAATCCGTGGTTGACTCTGTGACCCCGGTAGGGCGTTGGCTCGACGCAGTGCTGCTTCGGCTTCCTTGAGGTTGCCTTCTAAGGCATAGGACATTCCGAAGTTGTTCAAAACAGTGAGATTGTTCGCGTCTGTGGCCAAGGCGAGATTGTATTGATCGCGTGCCTTCTGATACAGTCCTTGCTGGTCGTAGGCCGACCCGAGTGCAGAATGGATTTTCCAATCCGCATTCGGGGAGTTTGCAGCCCTCTCCAGAATTGGCACTGCGTCATTCGTTCGCCCGTTCATTACCAACTTCTTGCCATAGAGTCCGGCGAGCTTCCCGTTTTCGGGATGCGCGCTGACCAGACGGGCATAGACTTCGAATTGCTTGTCTTGCTGACCGAGTCGTTCCAAGGCGTTGGCGTATGCAACGCCCTTGCTGATGCTTGAAGGATCAGACTGCCAGGCCTTTCCGAGTTCCGCAGTGGCCTCATACGAGGCTGGAGCAGTGGACGACGTGCTCATCAAGTCGGCATTGTCGAGTTCGGCCGCCTTCTGTTGGCAGCCGGCGAGGGCTGTGGCTGAAAGCAACGCGAGCAGAGTCGCCCCAAATGTCCTACTGCGCCGGTGTCCTGTGCGCGCCATGTCCGAACTCCTGACGGTCGGTGTGTGGGCGGATCATGGAGGCGCAGTGGTCAACAAACGATTAACCATAACGATCATCCGGGTTAAGAATTGCTAACACTTTGGAGAGATTCGATGACCGCTTCATCTTCCGTACTTCTAGCCGGCAAATCGACTGGAGTGAATCTGCATCTCTTGGACGAAAAGTCGTGGTCATCATTCAAGCGACAGCTGGCAACCGCGACCCTTGCATGGGCGGATGCGCACGGGTTTCGCGGCATGGCTGGTCAGGTTCTCGTGGTTCCGGGCACAAAGGGCAATGTCGAACGTGTGTTGGCGGGGGTCAGTTGTGATGCCGATCGGGATCCATTTGCGGTCGGAAAGCTCTGTAAAACGTTGCCGCCAGGTACATACGCTGTAAGCGGTGACGGTGTGGATTTTCGCCTTTTGGCCCTTGGCTGGTGTCTGGAGGCCTATGCATTCGGTGGCTATGGAAAGAAGATCCCGACGGTCGCCAAGCTCGTTTGTCCATCAGGTGTCGACAGGACAGACGTGCTACGCTGTGCCGAAGCCACAGCTTTTGTACGAGATCTTGTGAATGCACCGGCGTCAGACATGGGGCCAGATGAACTGGAGCAGGCTGCACGAACTCTCGCGAAGGCGCACCGCGCAACACTTTCTGTAACGAAAGGAAAGGCGCTCGAAAAGAATTTCCCTATGGTGCATGCGGTGGGAAGAGCGAGTAGCCGTGAGCCAAGGTTGATCGATCTCTCGTGGGGAAGATTGCAGGCTCCCAGAGTGACTTTGGTTGGAAAGGGTGTGTGTTTTGATACGGGCGGTCTCGACATCAAGCCAGCTTCAGGCATGTTGCTGATGAAAAAGGACATGGGCGGGGCCGCCAATGTGCTTGGGCTTGCTCAGATGATAATGGGTGCAAAGCTGCCTGTGCGGCTCCGTGTCCTCATCCCCGCTGTTGAGAACGCAATCTCCGGCAATGCATTCAGGCCGGGCGATGTACTGCGAAGCCGGAAGGGGTTGAGCGTCGAAATTGGCAATACGGATGCCGAAGGTCGACTCGTGCTGGCTGATGCATTGGCGCTGGCTGATGAAGACGCCCCCGACCTGCTGATCGATATGGCTACATTAACAGGAGCTGCGCGGGTGGCTTTGGGACCTGATATTGCGCCATTCTATACGGATGATGATGACGCCGCGAAGGAACTTATGGAAGCGGCGGAACGCGAAATCGATCCGGTGTGGCGCATGCCATTCTGGAAACCATACTACAGGCTCATTGATTCCTCGATTGCTGACATCAATAATGCCGGCGAGGGTGGATTCGGCGGGTCCATCACGGCGGCCTTGTTCCTCAAGCGCTTCGTCGAGCGTGCCAGATCATATGTTCATTTTGATATCTACGCATGGACTCCCACCCCGAGGCCAGCAAGGCCCAAGGGGGGCGAAGCCCAAGCAATGCGCGCGCTATTCACCATGATCCGAGAGCGTTACGCCTAAGGACTTGCACTCCCCGCTGATTCGCGCGAATGGTACGGCTCCGAAACGACGGATGCGGCCGTTGACCGGAGGAATCAAGGTGATGACCGAGGCGCTCACGACCGCTCAGTCACTCAGATTATGGCATGACGTATCCTTGGCCATGGTTAGAGATGACGAGCCGGACCTTTCAGTCCGGCAGATTTGCATCTTGCTTACGATCTACCTTGAAGCGCCACCTCACACGGTACGTGACCTCGCGGCGAAACTTGGAGTGTCGAAGCCGGTTATCACCCGAGCCCTTGATTCCATGGGCAAGCTTGGTCTTGTATCGCGGCGGCGCGATGAGCAGGATCGACGCAACGTTCTAATCCAGCGTACAGTTGGGGGTGCCTTGTATCTTGAGAGGCTCGCCGATACGATTGGCAATCTCTCACGAACGATTTAACCATATCAGATCATGACGACGCCTGATCCTCGCCTCCATGCCTATCGTCCAGACATTGCAGATGTCCGTCTGAGAGACAGAGTCGACTCTGCAAGGTTTGTTGAAGGTCGGCGGTTGCAAGTGATGCAGCCCATTATCGCCGTTCACAAGACGCCCGCTCGCGATTCCATTCAGTTGACTCAAGCCTTGCTCGGGGAAACATTGATGAGCTTCGAGGTACGGGAAGGCTGGGCTTTTGTGCAACTCGATGCGGATCATTACGTTGGGTATGTGTCTTCGAATGCATTGACCGCTTCGATCCAGGTGACCACGCATCGTGTAGCGGTGCCATCAACGCTGCGCTATCCGGCGCCGGATCTGAAGTCTCAGCCTGTCAGTTTCATTCCCATGAATGCGAGCGTGTCGGTTGAGGCGGATGAGGGTCGCTTTTCGCGTTTGCAAGACGGGCACTACATATGGTCTGGTCATCTCCGCTCCCTTGGGACGCATGCTCCAGATTATGTCGCGGTGGCAGAGCAATTCCTGCAGGCACCTTACTACTGGGGTGGGAAGTCTATTTGGGGGCTTGATTGTTCCGGCCTTGTGCAGGTTGCCTTGGATGCAAGCGGCATTGCCTCACAGCGCGATAGCGACATGCAGGAGCAGACCCTCGGAACGTCTTTGCCGGTTGAGCAGCTCGGTGATCTCAGGCGTGGCGACTTGGTTTTCTGGAATGGTCACGTAGGCATTCTCACCGATAGCCAGACCTTGTTGCACGCCAACGGACACCATATGCTCGTAGTCAAAGAGCCCCTTGATGACGCAATCAAGCGCATTGCAAACAGCTACGGGCGGGTCACCGCGATCAAGCGACTTCAATAGCCAAGAGAAAGATCTACAAGATTTTCCAACGGTTTTCCACTGCGATGGCGTTCGATCTGACTGTAGACATAGGCGCAAATGGTCTCTGGATCGCTATCGGCGGCGCAATGTGGCGTGACCGTCACGCCGGGGTGTGACCAAAGCGGACTATCGACTGGCAAAGGTTCTTCAGCGAACACGTCCAGTGTTGCGGCTAGCAACTCACCAGCGTCAAGTGCCGCGAGGATGTCGTCCGCAACTTGCTGGCGGCCACGTCCCGCATTGATGACGATGGGCGCGCCGAAAGGGCCTGTGCGTGACAACTTTCGAATGGTACGGCGATTGATGATTCCGTCCGTGTCGGGCGTAGCCGGCAGCAATGAAATCAGCAGATCGGTACGGGCGAGGAATGCGTCAAATTCATTCTCACCGGCAAAACTCTCGATGCCTGGGATTTTCTTTCTTGAACGGCTCCAGCCAGCAACGCGAAAGCCGAGATCGCGGAGCTTCTCAGCCGAATCACGGCCCATCACTCCTAACCCCATGATGCCGATGGCCATGTCCTTGGCGGCATGAGTCGGGAAAGAATCCCATACTTTCAATATCTGATTCTTGTCGATCCGGCGCTGCTGGCGGTGATGCATCAGCACATGCATCACAATATACTCCGTCATTCTGCCCGTCAGGTCCGGATCATTTACCCGCACAATAGGCTTGTCCGTGGGCAGGGTTGGATCCTTCAGAATAGCATCGACTCCTGCACCAAGAGAAAAGATCACCTTCAGATAAGGCAGATCCTTCAGCACATTCGGCGGTGGAAGCCATGCCGCTGCATACTCGATTTCGGACACGTCACCGATATGATCTGGCCACGTGCGCACATCGAGACCTGGGGCGACATTCTTCATGGCAGTTGTCCATGTGTCGATGGGCCATGTCGGCAATATGAAAAGAAATGCCATTATTGACTTACCACGCCTTCTGGTGCGGCCTTCAGGTTGAGTGCTGCACCGATAAGAGCCCTTGTGTAGTCGGTCTTTGGATTGGAAAAGACCTCCGCTGTTGGGCCCTGTTCCACCATCACTCCGTTTCTCATGACTATCACCTCATTGGCCAGTGCACGGACCACTTTGAGGTCGTGACTAATGAAGAGGAAGGCGAGGTTGTGTTTGATCTGAAGCCTGCGGAGCAGGTCCACAACCTGTGCCTGCACCGACATGTCAAGGGCGGAAGTCGGTTCATCCAGCATGATAAATCTGGGCCCAAGGGCCAGCGCCCTCGCGATAGCAATGCGCTGACGTTGACCACCGGAGAACTCGTGCGGATAGCGATCCATGCTTCCGGGATCGAGCCCAACTTCGGCAAGAGCCTTGGCAACGATGGCACGGCGCTCCCCGTACGCCTGAACCCTGCCTTGCACAAGCAACCCTTCTTCCACAATCTGCTGGATGGAGAGGCGTGGAGACAGGGAGCCGAACGGATCCTGAAAAACGATCTGCATCTCCTTTCGGAGGGGCTGCATCATTTTCGTGTTGAAGGTATCAATGTTCTTGCCCATATAAATAATCGGCCCATCGGAACGGATGAGGCGTAGTATGGCGAGGCCGAGTGTGGTCTTGCCTGAGCCTGATTCGCCTACCACTCCCAGCGTCTGGCCCTCTCGCACGACTGCGTTTATGCCATCTACCGCCTTGATGTGGCCAATCGTTTTTCGGAAGAAACCTCGACGGATTGGGAACCAGACCTTTAGATTCTGAGTGTGCACGATAATCGGTGCATCTGGATCGCTTGGTGGTGGTGAGCCCTTTGGCTCGGCAGACAACAGCATCTGTGTATATGGGTGCTGTGGATGGGTGAAGACATCCTGTGCAGCGCCGTGCTCAACAGTCTTGCCTTTCTGCATCACGACGATCTTATCGGCCATGTGGCGTACGATGCCAAGATCATGGGTGATCAACAGAAGCGCCATGCCAAATTCCTGCTGCAAGTCTTTCAGCAACTTGAGAATCTGGGCTTGAACCGTCACGTCAAGAGCGGTCGTAGGTTCGTCGGCGATCAACAGGTCAGGATTGTTAGCGAGAGCCATCGCTATCATGATGCGTTGGCGCTGCCCTCCGGACAGTTGATGTGGATAGTCAAGGAGACGTGTCTCCGGATCCTGGATTCCAACTTTCGACAGTAAATCGATAATGCGAGTTCGGGCGGCACTTCCCGTCAGCCCCTGGTGGATAGAAAGTATCTCACCAATCTGTCGTTCAACTGTGTGAAGAGGGTTGAGCGAAGTCATCGGCTCTTGGAATATCATCGTGATGCTATTGCCTCTCACGCGCCTCAATTCGCGCTCGTCGGCGTTTAGCAACTCCTCGCCCTTGAAGATGACGGAGCCTGAAGGATGGGTCGCCGCAGGGTAGGGAAGTAGCTTCAGAATGGACAAGGCCGATACAGATTTGCCTGAACCGGACTCACCGACCAATGCCAAGGTTTCGCCTTTCCCGACAGAAAACGAAACCCTGTCGACCGCCAAAGTTGTGTGATTACCTTGCTGAAAAGCGACAGAGAGCTCGCTAACGGAGAGCAGAGTATCGCTCATGAGAACGTCTTTCGTGGGTCAAGAGAGTCTCTTACGGCTTCGCCGATGAAGACGAGAAGCGAGAGCATGATGGAGACTACAAAGAAGCCCGTGAGGCCGAGCCAGGGTGCTTGAAGATTGTTCTTCCCCTGCGCAATCAACTCACCCAAGGACGGGGATCCGGGTGGCAGACCAAATCCGAGGAAGTCGAGCGATGTGAGTGTTGTGACAGACCCCGAGAGAATGAATGGCATGAAGGTGATGGTCGAAACCACGGCATTGGGGAGAAGATGCTTGAAGATTATCCTTGCGTCGGACAATCCAAGCGCCCGGGCTGCGCGCACGTATTCGAAATTCCGCGCCCTGAGGAATTCCGCTCGTACGAGGCCGACCAATCCCGTCCAGGAAAACAGCACGAGGATAAAAAGCAGGATCCAGAATGTAGGTGTGATGAAAGCTGCGAGAATGATCAGAAGGTAGAGTGTTGGAATTGACGTCCAAATTTCGATGAAGCGTTGAAAAAGAAGATCCGTCCAGCCGCCAAAGTAGCCCTGAACAGCGCCGGCCGCCATGCCGATGATCGATGAAATCAATGTCAGTATCAGTCCAAAAGCCACAGAGATCCGGAACCCATATATAACGCGGGCCACAACGTCTCGGCCTTGGTCATCAGTCCCCATCCAGTTCATGTTTCCGAATGTGCAATTGGGATCATTGATACCTTCTGGATATTTGCCGCACGCGTCCTCCGTGCTGAGATTGAAAGCTGGCCGCGATGGCGCAGGTTCCGGCAATTCATTGTTCACTGTATTGTATGAGTAACGGATGGGCGGCCAGAGGATCCAGCCATTCGCCGATATCTCATCCTGGTTGACTGGGTCGCGAAAATCCGTTCGTGCCAGGAAGCCGCCAAATTTGGATTCGGGATAATCTACAAATGTGGGGAAGAGCAATTCTCCCTTGTAGGAAACCAAGATCGGCCGGTCATTTGCCAGGAACGGCGCCAGCAGGGAGACAAGAAACAGAACCGCAAAGAGCCAGAATGACCAGTATCCACGCCTGTTCCGCTTGAACAACTGCCACCGGCGCTGGTTAAGACCTGTGAGGCTGAGCCGAGCCATCGCTCAGACGTCCCGCTTTTCGAAGTCGATGCGGGGATCGATCCAAGTGTAGGTGAGGTCGGAAATCAGCTGCACCACCATGCCGACCAGAGTGAAAATATAGAGATTAGCGAAAACGATCGGGTAATCGCGATCAAGCGCGGCTTTGAAGAAGAGATAGCCTAGGCCGTCGAGTGAGAAGATTGTCTCAATCAGAAGCGAACTCGCGAAGAATGCGCCAATAAAGGCGGCTGGGAAGCCTGAGATCACTAGGAGCATGGCATTGCGGAAGACATGGCCGTAAAGTACTCGATTTTCTGTCAAGCCCTTTGCCCTAGCCGTCGTCACATATTGCTTTCGGATCTCGTCGAGGAAGCTGTTCTTTGTCAGCATGGTCATCGTGGCAAAGCTTCCTATCGCCATTGCGAAAAGCGGCAATGCCAAGTGCCATGCGTAATCCGCAATCTTGCCGAAGAATCCGAGGCTGTCGAAATTATCGGATGTGAGGCCGCGGAGTGGGAACCAGTTATAGTAACTCCCTCCCGCAAACAGTACAATCAACATGATCGCGAAGATGAAGCTTGGAATTGCATATCCAACAATGATGACACCAGATGTCCAGACATCGAATGTGGTAGAATCATGCACGGCTTTGCGGATGCCCAACGGGATCGAAACAAGGTACTGTACCAATGTCAGCCATAGGCCGAGTGAAATGGAGACAGGCATCTTCTCTACGATCAAGCTCACCACGCTCCGATCCCGGAAATAGCTGTTTCCGAAATTGAAAGTGAGATAATTGCCGATCATCAGCAGAAAGCGTTCGGGCGCTGGCTTGTCGAATCCGAACTGACGTTCGAGATCTTTGATGAATTCAGGATCGAGACCCTGGGCGCCTCGGTATTTGAATCCTGCCGCATCCGTACCGGCCCCGGGCTGCTGTTGAGCGCCGCCCGCTTCCACACCGGTGTTGCCACTAATGCGACCGGTCGAGTCCGAAGCAGTGCCCTGCATTTTGGCGATTACCTGCTCGATTGGACCGCCGGGGACGAACTGGATGACGGCGAAAGTGATCAGCATGATGCCGAGCAGCGTCGGGATCATCAGCAGGATGCGTTTTAGAATGTAGGCGCCCATGGAGGCCGTCAGTTTCCGTTGGCGATTCGATTTGCTTTTGACTCGTCATACCACCAGGTATCGACGATTCCACGGTCGTATTTGGGCTTGATTGTGGGGCGGCCAAACTTGTCCCAGCAGGCGATCCAGTAGCTCGCTTTGTGCCAGTTCGGAACCCAGAACTGCTCTGCGCGCAGTACGCGGTCCAAGGCTCTACCGGCAATGTTAAGATCTTGCCGTGTTTCCGCTGCTACGACTTTGTCGATCAAGGCGTCGATCTCAGGCGATGCCACGCCTGAAAGATTGTAAGTGCCGGGTGCCTTTGCAGAAGAGGTTCCAAAAAACGTCCTCAAGATATCGCCAGGCGTTTGACCGGCCGAAAATCTGCTGGATACGATGTCATAGTCATAACTCTCCTGACGCCGAAGATATTCGGCATCGTCTACTGTGCGGATAGTTGCATCAATGCCGAGGAGCCGTAAGTTCTTGACGTAGGGACCAAGAACTCGTTCGAAAACAGGGCTTTCGATCAGAAACTCCACCGACAAGACGTCACCGGCGCTGTTATGCCTCAGTGTTCCGTTGGTAAGCCATCCGGCATCGTCCAGCAATTCGGATGCCTGCCGTAGCAGCTTGCGGTCCTGTCCGGATCCGTCGCTTACCGGCGGGAGTTCAGCCTCGCCGAACACCTCAGGTCGCAAGCCAGCGCGCAGCGGCTTGAGAATGGCCAGTTCCTGCGGGGACGGCAGGCCTTCTGCTTTGAGGGGGGAAAGGTCAAAAAAGCTGACAGTCCTAGCGTACAGGCCGAAGAACAGATTTTTGTTCGTCCATTCAAAATCAAAAGCGAGGTTCAACGCTTTCCTAATCCGGATGTCCTGGAATTTCGTGCGTCGCAGATTGAAGAAAAAGCCCTGTGCCCCAGACGGGGTCTCGTCGGGCAGCTCAATCTTTATGACGCGTCCAACGTTGATAGCCGGGAAATCATAGGCTGTCGCCCAATCGCGAGAAGTATATTCTTCGCGGAGATCGAGACCCCCCGATTTCAATGCTTCGAAGCCCGCTGTGCGATCTCGGAAGTACTCGAAGCGGATCTCGTCGAAATTGTAGCGGCCACGATTGATGGGCAGGTCCTTTGCCCAATAGTCATTTCGCCGCCCATAGGCTACGAATTCGCCGGCGCGGAAGTTTCTCACCATGTAGGGGCCAGACCCCAGCGGGGGCTCCAGCGTGGACTTGGCAAAATCCATTTTGGAATAGTAGGCTTTCGAAAAGATCGGAAGCTCTGCGATCGTCAGTGGCAGGTCGCGGGTGTGCTCTCCCCGAAAACGATAACGGACTTCATGGGGATTGATGATGTCGCATGCTTCGACATCGCGGATGGTGATGCGAATGCGCTCGTCGCCCTTGGTCGATAGCAGATTGTAAGAGTTGCAAACATCGTCTGCTGTCAGAGGTGTTTGATCTGAAAACCGAGCTTCTGGTCTCAGTTTGAAGGTTACACCCTTCCGGTTCGGTGCAATGTCAGCGGTCTCGGCCACGAGTCCATACATCGCATCTGGCTCATCGTAGGCACGAACCATCAGGCTGTCGAACATGAGCTCGAATCCCTGCACGGGATCGCCCTTCAGGATATAGCCATTGAAGCTATCGAATGTGTTGCGCGGGACGGGCCCAATCAACGAAATGCGACCGCCCTTTGGTGCATCCGGATTGACGTAGTCGAAATGCTGGAAGCCAGCTGCATACTTCAGGTCGCCGAATGCGGACAATCCATGGCGGGGTTCTGCGTTTGCAAGCGTCGCACCGATTGTCAGCGCAGCAAGCGCAAGTAAGACTTGCTTCACTTGGAGGCCACTCTCTTGGCTCTCTCTTCGTCCCACCACCAGATCGCTGGAAAGCCTGTCGAATAGTCGGGCAATTTGTCGGGCCGTCCAAACCGATCCCATCGTGCTGTGCGCTCGTAGGCAATGAACCACATGGGGACGACGAAGTGATTCCAGATCAGTGCCCGGTCCAGCGCCTTGCAAGCGGTTATGAGGCTTTGTCGATCTGGGGCGAAGATGATGGTCTCAATGAGCTTGTCGATTGCAGGATCGGCAATCCCAATATAGTTGCGACTTCCCTTTCGATTTGCGGCTTCGCTTCCCCAATAGTCACGCTGTTCATTGCCGGGAGACAGAGACTGCCCCCAATTTCCGACCATCACATCATAGTCGAACGTCTGAACCTGGCGTTCATATTGCGCGCTGTCGACGGTCTTGATTGTGACGTCGATACCGAGCAATTCCAACTGCTGGCGATAGGGAAGGGCAATTCGCTCGAATAATGGCGAATCGAGCAGAAACTCGATCGTCATATGCTCGCTGGTAGCATTCTTCAGAACGGACCTGCCACCATCCTGAGTCACCGACCAACCAGCTTCTGCCAACAACCGCGATGCTTCTCGCAGGTTCTTTCGCCTGTCCTGGGGACTGCCATTTACAGGGTTCGTGTACTCCTGCATGAAAACCTCGGGCGGCAATTGATCCCTTAATGGGTCTAGGATCGCCAATTCTTCTGCCGAGGGCAGGCCTCTCGCTTCCATCTCTGAATTGTTGAAGTAGCTGCGTGACCGCGTGTACTGGCCGTAGAACAGATTTGCATTCGACCACTCAAAATCGAAAGCATAGTTCAGTGCCCGGCGCACGCGTGCATCTTTGAACTTGTCACGCCGGATGTTGATAGCCCAGGACTGCATACCCTCGACCTGCTTGAGGTGTATTTCTTCCTTGACCGCACGACCATCCTTGATGGCCAGGAAGTCATAGCCCGTCGCCCAGTTCTTCGACGATGACTCCAGAACCCAGTCGTATTGATCGCCTTTGAATGCCTCAAAAGCGACATTCGCATCACGGAAGAAGATGTACTCGATCTCGTCGAAGTTGTCGGTGCCAATGTTTACCGGCAGATCTTTGCCCCAATACTCTGGAACACGTCTCATGAGGATCGATGCGCCGGGCTTTATTTCCACAGCTTCATATGTCCCCGAACCGAGCGGTACTTCGAGTGTGGTTTCGCGAATATCGCGCTGGTTCCCCTTGGCATCCTTCCCGGTCCACCAGTGCTTTGGCAAAATGGGAAGTTGGCCCGTGATGAGCGGAAGCTCCCGGTTGCCCTTCTGGGTGAAGACGAATGTCACCTCGCTATCGTTCGTCTGCTCGGTCGAACTGATGTTCCGATAATAGGCATTGTAGAAGGGGTTGGCCTCTCTCAACGCCTCCATGCTCCAAATGACGTCGGCGGGCGTAATAGCCTTTCCATCGTGGAACCGTGCTCCGGGACGAATGCGATAGACCACCATGGAACGATCATCCGGATGCCACACGCTGTGTGCGATCAGTCCATATTCGGTAGATGGCTCATCAAGGGAAGACGTCAGTAGCGTTTCGTTTGATGTCGCTGGTCCAGAGTCGCCCTTGTACGTGAAGGGGTTCAGGTTATCGAAAGACCCTAGGAGACCAAATCGTACTCTTCCGCCTTTCGGCGCGCCGGGATTCACATAGTCGAAATGTTTGAAATCCGGCCCGTACTTGATGTCATCAAATAGGGTCAGCGCATGGCGGAAGTCGCGGTCCTCCGCATCGGCAAGCTGGATGCCGAACAACGTGGCACCAGGAACCGCGGCAGCGAGTTTGAGGAGGTGGCGGCGATTCAACTTCATCGAATTCGACTCTCTTTCGGTGACCTGCACTCTACATACGCAACTCGGCACACAAATGAAAACACCGGCAATCACTTGCCGGTGCTCCATTTTCGAGATGTTTGCGGCCTTTACGGGGCAGGGAACGGGACCGGATTGTCCGACAGGGTCTGCAGATAGGCTAGCAGATTCGCCCGATCTCCGTCCTTCTTGATGCCGCCGAATGCCATTTTCGTGCCCGGAACCGCCGTCTTTGGCGATTTGATGAATTCATTGAGAGCCTCATAGGTCCATGCCTCGCCAGACTTCGCTTTCATCGCATCTGAATAGGCGAATCCCTCATGGCTAGCATGGTTGCGGCCCACAACTCCCCACAGATTCGGGCCGGTCTTGTTTGGGCCACCCTGGGTGCCGTCATGGCACGCAGCACAAGCCTTGAACACGGACTGACCTTTGGTTGCATCGGCGGAAGCAAGCATAGTGCCCAGCGAAACTTGAGGCGGCGCTTCGCCGGTTCCCTTGCCGTCGCCGGAAGATGCCTCTGCAACTTCAATCGCAAATCCCGGCTTTTCCGGCTTGTCTGCGTGATAGACAGTCCCCGCGAGGCTGTTAAGGCCGAAGGCAAGCAGGGCTGTCCCCAATACCGCGCCTGCCATCTTGTTGAATTCAAAGCTGTTCATCTAAGGCTGAGACTCCCTGAGCCGTCGTTCGGGCGCGGAAACTAATTGTTTCTCATCGCCTCTGCAATACGTATAAGAGTCTTTGTACCATTATGCCGCGCTTTTCTCTAAGTTCATGATTGAAAATCAGAATACCATCGTCGTCATCCCGGCTCGCATGGCTTCCACGAGGCTGCCGGGCAAGCCACTTGCAGACATCCATGGGCTTCCCATGATCGTGCATGTATGGAAGCGGGCGATCGAAGCCAATGTCGGACAAGTTCTGGTTGCCGCGGCGGAAACCGAAATTGCCGATGTCATCAGAGCGCATGGTGGAGATGCGCTCGTTACCAATCCCTCGCTTCCGTCTGGGTCTGATCGCATCGCAGAAGCTCTCACACTGAGGGATCCTGACGGTAAATTTCGCTTTGTCGTCAATCTGCAAGGTGACCTTCCGACCATTGACCCCCTATCAATCCAGCGCTGTCTTGCCGGTCTGGTCAACGAGAAGGCAGATATCTCGACGATTGCAGCCAAGATAGAGCGCGATGAAGATGTTGCTAATCCCAACATCGTGAAGGCGATCGCGCCCTTGAATGGCGACAGGGAGATCGCGTTTGCCCGAGATTTTCTGCGCAATGTGGGTCCAGATTTGGCTCCGCCGTATTGGCATCACATTGGGGTCTATGCCTATCGGCGCGGCGTCCTGGAACGCTTTGTCAGGCTACCTGTGAGCGATAGGGAAGCCGACAGAAAACTGGAACAACTGCGTGCGATGGACAATGGAATGCGCGTCGTTGTGGTGCGCGTCGATACGGTGCCACTGGGCGTCGATACACCGAATGAACTGGAGATTGCCCGGCGGATGTTGAGGAAGACTGCATGACGTTGAAGATTGCGTATCAAGGAGAACCCGGCGCGAATTCTCACATCGCCTGCATTGAGGCGTGTCCAACCCATGAGCCCTTGCCGTGTGGAACATTCGAGGATGCGTTCCAAGCCGTCGCCGATGGCGAGGCTGCCTTGGCCATGATACCCATCGACAACTCGGTAGCAGGCCGCGTGGCAGACATTCATCATCTGCTTCCAGGTTCAAACCTATACATAGTGGGCGAGCACTTTCTGCCTGTCCATCACCAATTGATGGTCGTTCCGGAGGCTGATCTGAGCGGAGTCAAGACCGTGCACAGCCACGTGCACGCGCTGGGCCAATGCCGGAAAATCATACGGGAAGTTGGGCTAAAACCTATTGTTGCAGCGGATACCGCTGGTGCTGCGCGAGAACTGTCGCAGATGCGCGATGCAACACGAGCGGCCATTGCAACGCGTCTCGCTTCTGAGATTTATGGTCTCAAGATCGTCAGACAAGATATTGAAGACGAAAGTCACAATACGACCCGCTTTGTCATTCTTTCAGCCACTCAACAAGATGCTGACGTTGATGTTGGTCCAGTTGTCACGACTTTTGTGTTTCGGGTCCGAAACGTGCCCGCCGCACTCTACAAAGCCATGGGTGGATTTGCCACCAATGGCGTCAACATGACGAAGCTTGAGTCATATCAATTGGAGGGTATGTTCTCGGCGACCCAGTTCTACGCGGACATTGAGGGCCATCCCGCTGAGCGCCCGGTTCGTCTCGCGATGGAGGAGCTCGAGTTTTTTACCAGTTATATCAGGGTTTTGGGGGTATACCGGGCGTCGCCTTACCGCGCAGAAATTGCTCGACGTTTCACATCAGCCTGACGAAAGCCCAAGTGCCGCCAAGACGAGATGGTGGGCAATCGCCATGGAATTGGGTGCGTACAAACCATCTGGATGCGTTCCGTCTAGCATCAGCCGCGCATCCTCGGCGGAGAACCAGCGCACATCCTCCAACTCGTTGGCATCCATGTGAATGTCGGTGCTTTCCGCTTCGCCGAGGAGCCCTATCATAAGATTGGACACGAAAGGCCAGGGCTGACTTGCCACGTACCGGATGGCGCCAACTCTTATTCCGGCTTCTTCAAATACCTCACGGCGAGCCGCGTCCTCTATCGTTTCACCTGGTTCGACGAACCCCGCGAGTGCGGAGTACATGCCTTGTTTCCAGGGCTGCTGACGTCCCAGCAGGATGTTTCCCTGGTTGCGAACCACCATGATTACAACTGGATCGGTTCTGGGGAAATGATCGGTGCCGCAACTGGAGCAGTGACGACGGTATCCGGCGTCGGCCATTTCATTGAGTTGTCCGCAGTTTGAGCAATAGCTACGTCGCTCATGCCATTGGATGATTGAGCGGGCCTGGGCAAGGATGCCTAATTCCTTAGCCGGCAAGACTCCTTCCAGTGCGAGGCCGCGCAAATCGCGAAGATTGTCGTCTTCAACGGATCCGCAGGCGAACCAGGGACTTTCATCGGAGTCCATGCCCAGAAATACGGATACCTTACTATCCTCCCTCCAGGACGTGTCAAGCACACCGCCTGCGACGATCGTTTGGTCTCCATTAATCTTGACCATTCTGCGCGCGGGCGATTTCCGCAACGCTGTAATCCATTCAGCATTGCTGCGGTCGTTTGCGCGCCGATCAAGTGGATTTTCGATATAAGCCAGAGGCATGGTCAGGGGGATTCGGATCGCAGCCAGCACCTGTCACGTCCGGAAGTCTCACCGTCCGGACGTATCAGACGCCTGCCCTTCTTGATGTGATCAGCTGTTGGCCACCTTCGGGGCGGCGGCTTCCCGCTCTTTCAGCATACCGTCGACGACAACAACGGTGCGCTCCAAATCGGCGATCGCATTTTCAAGTTCCACACGCTGGTTGCGCAGGGCCTCAAGCCGCTCCCGCATCTTGGTGGATGCAATTCTTAGTTGTGTCAACTGTCCATCACGCAAATTGTAGAGATCGAGCATTTCCTTGATCTCTTCCAGGGCAAAACCGACCTTCTTGCCTCGCAAGATCAGCTGCAAACGCGCCCTGTCGCGATAGCTGAAAAGCCTCGTCCATCCGCGGCGTGCCGGATGAAGAAGTCCTTTTTGTTCGTAAAAACGTAGGGTTCGCGGCGTCACGTTGAACTCGCGGCAGAGTTCGGTAATCGAATATGTACGATCGCGGCTCGAGCGATCCTTGGTTTCTGTTGCAGCCATTTCTCTTCTCACTCCTGCGATTGCGCCATGACGCCACGCCTAAACGTGGCAGCGTATTGGATTCATTCTAAGGCCCCGACGTCAATACCATCAAGCGTCGTGATGAAAAAATAACATCATGGTTAGACGAGGTCCCTGACACAGCGGCCAATTTACCCCCTCTGGACTACCGATTCGCGTCAAAGGATCAACCGCTTAACCGAATATTTACCAAACCCGTTAACTTTTGCACAGGGAAATCCAGCGCTGTTGTCTCGTTCCTTGGGTCGATCGGGCCACGCAACACCGCCAGCTGAGAGAAGACTGATATGAAGCCGGGCATACCATGGAGCGTCAAGGGGATCGAACCGGAGGCTCGTGAGGCAGCGAAGCACGCGGCACGTCGAGCTGGCATGACCCTGGGCGAATGGCTCAATACTGTCATTCTTGATCAGTCGGAGGATGGTGTGCCGACTGGAGTCAGCGTCATCGCAAAGGAAGTCGACTTAGAGCAGGACCGCCCAAACAATCCTTCAAAGGCTTTGGGAGAAGCACCGATGAGCCATCCCAAACATGACAGGGACTCATCCCTCCGGCTGGAAGATATTGCCCAACAGCTCTCGCAACTCGCTCAGCGTGAACGGGAATCGGCAACAATTCAGTCATTCGAACCGTCTCGGAGGCAGAGCGAAGACCGCGAGGCCATCGACCGCGTCTTGAGCCGTATCGATAGTAACGAACGCAAGGCCGTGGAGGCCTTTACTGCGGTCAATGAGCGGCTTTCGGTTCTTGGCCGGCAAATTGCCATGTCTCAGAATGCACCTTCCCCAGTGTTTGAGAAGCCAGAGGATGTCCCCGGCTTTTCGGCGCTTGAGGCAGCAATTCGAAACGTTGTCGAACATATCGAGGTCAGCGAAAAGCGGACACGTGACGGTCTCAAGGGAATGCAGGACCGTCTCAGTGCAATGACGGAGCGTGCAAGTCATCAGGCCAATCCCGATGATCTGGTTCGCGCGGCGCCTGCATTTGCGGGTCTCGAGTCGAGAATTGCGGAGCTTGCAAATCGCCTACAGCATTCGGAGAACCTGATCCAGTCTGGGTTGCCGGACTTGGTCCGAAAGGAACTCAACCATCTTGCGGATCGCATCGAGAGCGTCAGGACGTCTGCCGAACGGATGGCTGAGGTTGCCAGCGAATCTGCTCTCGGATCAGCCAGGGATGAACTCGGTGAAATTGAAACGCGCATACTTGGGGTTCTCAAGGAAGCGCAGGCAACAATCGGAATGCAGCAGGTATCTACCGCAGACTTGCAGCGGTTGCGCGGCGATATCGGCAGCATCAACAAACGCATGGACGATGTCCATCAATCGGCAGCTTCGGAACGGGACGTTCATGCCTTAAGGGTTGCGGTTGAACAGTTATCCACCCGCGTTGCTCAAGGAGCTGACATGCGGCCCTTGGCGGATATGGACAAGCGGCTTGGCGAACTCGCCGTGCGCATGGAGCAGAACTATCAAGCTTCCAGAAATCTGCCGCAGTTTGGCGAGCTGGAGCGGCGAATTGCAGAACTGGATCACCGGCTTGAATCTGCAATGCAGATGCAAGGTGATCACGAGGCTCTTGCCGCGCTGCAAGAGCAGATCGCAGTTGTCAACGATCGTGTGGAGCGTACGGAAGAACAGATTTCTCACTTGGAAGTGATGGAGCGGTCTGTCCAACAGCTCTTCGAAAGCCTTGAACAGCACCAGAGGCTGGCAGGTCAGACTGCTGAAGATGCGGCCAATCGTGCCGTAGAACGAATGCTGGCAGCTCAGCGGACCGACGAACCTTCGAGCGAGCTTCGCGCTTTGCAAGAAGGACTGCAAGCCGTACGTGACAGCGCGGCAGGAGCAGACCAGCGAAACCAGGAAACGCTCGAAGCTGTACATGAGACGCTTGAGCAGATTGTCAACAAGCTCGCAGAACTCGAAACCACGGCAGCGGGACATCAGCTTGCAGCCAATATGGCGCACCAGGCGACTCGGCAAGCAGCCAATTGGCGGGCCGGTGCACCGGACGCCGGAGAGATGGCACAAGAGGTCGCGGAGGCTGCAGCAACCGCTGATCCCCACTTCTTTGATCCAAGTGGCGCCTTCCAGCAGCCAATGGAACCATCTCCGACAGACTCGGATGTTGAGGCGGATGCCGACCGAGGCTCCGGTCAGACAAGCCCGGCTGCTCCGGAATTGCAGTTCCAGTCGCAGCAACAGACGCAAGCGGGTGAGTTTGCAAGTACCGGACCTGCACCAGAAGCTAACTATGGCAGCTCTGCCTCGACAAATGGCGATGATTTCATTGCCGCGGCAAGACGGGCGGCACAGGCGGCTGCGTCCCGTCCGAGCGTTCTTCACCCGGAAGTCAAGCCCGATATCAAGCCAGGGGCAAATAGCAAGTTTAGCTTGTCGCTGCCCTTCATGAAGCGGAAAACGGCAAACAAGCCGATCACTTATGTGGGCGGAAAGCCAGTGGCACCTGCCCCGGCAAAGTCCTCTAGTGATTCCAAGCGGAAAAAGCTTGTGCTGGCCGGAATCGTGCTCTTGGCGGCCGTTTCGGCCTTTGCCTTCAACATGTTGGCAAAGCCGGCAAAACAGCACAAGCAATCAACAGCAATCGAGGCGCCACTGTCGGCAGCACCCATGGCTGGTTCCAGCATTCAGTCTGCCGAACAGCCAGCCAAGGCTGAGATGATGCCCTCTGACTCGGTCGCCGGTAGCGACAACCGCTCAGTGGATACCGATTCGGAACGTGCCGATATGGTCGTGACCGGGTCGCTTCCCGCGAAAAAGACAGAGGCGACTCTCGAGTCGATCGTTGCAGAACCAGGTACAATGGCCTCCGCTTCGCCCAAATCTCTCCCTGCAGAAATAGGGACGTCCGCGCTTCGTGAAGCCGCGCAGCAAGGTGATGCAAAGGCCCAGTTCATCGTTGCCAGCCGCTATCTGGACGGACAGAACGTGGCCCAGGACCTGCCTCAGGCTGCTGTGTGGTATCAGCAGGCCGCGTCTCGTGGGCTTGCGCCAGCCCAGTATCGTTTGGCGACGCTGTTTGAGCGTGGCAAGGGCGTTCCACAAGATGTTGCGACTGCATTACTCTGGTATGAAAGAGCCGCAGCTGGTGGCAACGTGAAAGCAATGCATAACGCAGCCGTCATTGCTGCTGGCAATCAGGCGGGTACGCCAAACTATGACAAGGCCTTCAAATGGTTCAGAGCGGCGGCTGACTATGGCCTGTTCGACAGCCAATTCAATCTGGCGGTTCTCTATGAACGTGGTCTTGGCACAAAGGTCGACAAGTCAGAGGCTTATTTCTGGTATTCTCTTGCTGCCAAGCAAGGTGATCAGGATGCAACGAAACGGGCCGAGAACCTTGCCAAGTCGATGACCGCCGCGGAAGTCATTGCCGCAAAGGCCCGTATTGGTGCATGGGCGCCAGCACCTTCGGTTGACGATGCGAATGTCGTAGCGGTGACCGATCCTAAGTGGAATGACGTAGCTGCCTCGAAGCCAACTGAGGCGAAAGTGGTTGACGCCTTGTCAGACGAGAACACCGTGGTCGAGGCGCAGCAGCTTCTGACGGGCCTGGGCTACAATATCGGTACGGCGGACGGAAAGATGGGAAGCCGCACGGCAAATGCCATCCGCCTGTTTCAGCTGCAGTCTGGACTCAAAGTTACTGGGGAAGTGACGCCGGACTTGATTGAGGCCATGCGAGCCAAGAGCAGCTGATAGCAGGGGTTGCCTCCGCTGACCAGGAGAGGCAGACTCATCCGATGTCTGCCGTGCCTCATTCCATGCCTCGACTTGCAGTAGCTCTCGGAATTGCCGGCCTGATTCCGTTTTTGGGCGGCAC
The DNA here is from genome assembly GCA_964510815.1 of uncultured Aestuariivirga sp. Lineage (GTDB taxonomy): Bacteria > Pseudomonadota > Alphaproteobacteria > Rhizobiales > Aestuariivirgaceae > Aestuariivirga. Next base: position 5,026 of record CAZECZ010000044.1, on the reverse strand, counting down.
CCTCGTGGTTTGGCTCCCAATGTCTGCCGGCTACGCGACTACTGGCCTTCAGTTGGTGACGATCTATGGCGCAATCATTCTGTCGTTTCTTGGCGGGGTGCGTTGGGGAACGGCGATCGGCCCGTATGACGGACACCGGCAAGGAATGGAATTTGGGCTCAGTGTCTTGGCCCCTTTGGCCGGCGTTCTAGCGGTAGTTTTGCCCTTTGAGGCCGGGCTCACGTTGCTGATCGGCGGCTTTCTGCTTCAAGCATTGTGGGATGTTACAAGTTCGGAAGCGGGGCAATTGCCTCTGTGGTTTGGCCGCTTGCGAATGTCTCTCACAATTGTCGTCATATTGACGTTGATTGCAGATTTGTTTGCGGTCGTCATCTGAGCTTGGAGGCGGCGAATTGGTGGATGGCAGTCCCTCCGATCATCCAGACGTGATAGTCGTCCAGCAGACCATCAAAGGCATCCGACAGAACATTGAGCGCGCCAGTGTAGCTGCCGAAAGCCGGCATGATGATGCGGCGGTGATCTGCCACAAAGCAGCGGCAGCGGATTCTGCGGCCGCGAGAATGGACGGCCGCAGCCGGATGCAAATGACCTGCAATCTCAAAGTCTGACTGACCCAAATGCTTCGGCTCGTGGCGGAGCACCACTTGCCCAAGTGCGATTTCTGAAACGATCGCGCCACCAATGTCATCCGGTGGCGCCGGATCGTGATTTCCCGTGATCCAAATGGTGTCCGTTCCGCTGGTAATCTTCCGCAACGCGGCAAGATCAACTGGATCAATGCGCTCCCGGGCGTTGCCATCGTGGAAACTGTCACCCAGGAAAATGAGTTGTTGCGGCGTGCAGTTAGCAATGACTGAGCGCAGCTGAAACAGTGACTCGCGGGTGTCATAGGGTGGCAGGTGCACACCCCGGCTGGCCAAGCTTGTTCCCTTTTCCAGGTGCAGATCCGCAATGAGGAGAATTCGCAGATCAGGGATGAACAGCGCCCCGGAGAGATCTGGAATGAAATCCAGTCCGCCGAGCGTGATGCGATGGGTTTTAGACAAGCCGCATGGCCTCGTCGATGAGGGCGTCCGCAGCTTCGGCGAGAAGGGCATCATGGGCCTCGCCGTAGATGGATTCGCGGCCGATCTCAAGCAGCACTGGCACCGCCAGCGGAGACACGATGTCGAGCGCCCGGTGGACAATCTGGCCCTCGATGCGCTTGAGCATCATGGCGAGACGGTGGGCATCGATCAGACCCTCGGCGGCATCATCCCAGGCGGCGCGGAGCAGGATGTGGTCGGGCTGATGGGTTCGCAGTACGTCGTAGATGAGATCGGTGTTGACCGTCATCTGTCGCGCCGTCTTCTCCTTGCCGGGCATGCGGCGTTCGATCAGTCCGGCAATGATGGCGGCGTTGCGAAAGGTTCGCTTCATCAGATTTGATTCTGCCAGCCAGGCGTCGAGGTCGTCGCCCAGCATATCCTCTTCAAATAGGCGTGCCAGTGACAGGCGGTTCGAACTGATGAGCAGCGAGAGGTCGCGCACTGTCCAGATCACCAGAGCATATTCGGATGCGACAAAGCCCAATGGTTGCGCGCCCCAGCGTTCCAGCCTGCGAGTCAGCAGCATACCGAGCGTCTGGTGGGCCAGCCGCCCTTCGAAGGGGTAACAGACCAAATAGTGCTTGTCGGCACGCGGAAAAGTCTCGACCAGCATCTGGCTGGCCTTCGGCACGATGGACTTGAAACGCTGCAGGGACAGCCAATCGCGGACCTGCGGCGGAAGAGTGCCCCATGAACTCGGATCGGCCAGCATTTCGCGGACGCGCTCTGCCAGATAGGTCGAAAGCGGAAACTTGCCGCCGGCATAGGAGGGGATCATCGGCTCGCCGCCGCCTGCGCGCGTCGCCAGGGCGCCGAACTCGTCGAGACCCTCGAAGCGCAGCACCTCGCCCGAGAACAGGAACGTATCGCCCACCGTCAGCTGGCTCAGGAACCATTCCTCCAGTTCCCCCAGGACCCGGCCGCCGACCACCGCCCGCTTGCCGAGCCGGCGTCTCACACTGGCCAGGCGCACCTTCAACATCTCCTCTTCGACGATGGTGCCGACATTGAGCCGGTAGGCCATGGCGAGGCGTGGGTGGGCGAGACGAAGCGTCCCATCCGCCTGCGGCTTCAGCTTGGCGTACCGTTCGTAGGCCTTCAGCGCGTAGCCGCCGGTCGCCACATAGTCGACGGTCTTGTCGAAATCCGCGCGGGTGAGGTTGCGGTACGTCCAAGCGGATGAAACCTCCGAGAAAAGCTCGTTTGGATCGAAGGGGCCGGCACAAGAGCGGCCGAGAATGTGCTGGGCCAGCACGTCGAGCTTCTGCACCATCGGATAGTCAGTATCTTGTGCATTTGCTTTCGCTGCCTGGAGGGCCGCCTCACATTCCAGCACTTCGAATCGATTGGACGGCACCAGTAGTGCCTCGCTCGGTAGGTCGAGCCGGTGATTGGAACGGCCGATCCGCTGAAGCAGGCGACTTGAGCCCTTTGGCGCTCCGACGTGGATCACTAGATCGACGTCGCCCCAGTCAATGCCGAGCTCCAGCGTCGAGGTGCAGACGACGGCGCGCAGCCTGCCTTCGCCCATAGCGGCCTCCACCTTGCGGCGCTGGCCGACATCGAGCGAACCGTGATGGAGGGCGATTGGAAGGTGCTCGTCGTTTGCTTCCCACAGCGACTGGAAAATCATCTCGGCCTGTGAGCGAGTGTTGACGAAGACCAGCGTCATCCGTGACTTGCGGATTTCACCGTATATCTCCGGGATCGCGTAAAGGGCGGAGTGGCCGGACCACGGCACGTGCTCGACGGAGTTGAGGATGCGGATGTTGGGCCGTGCTCCGGGCTGGCCCATCACCAGGGGGGCGGGCGCCGCACCCGCCGGCACCAGCCAGGCGCGGAGCGCATCCGGGTCCGCTACCGTGGCCGAAAGGCCGATGCGGATGGCCTCCGGCGCGTGGGCCTGGATGCGGGTCAAGGCCAGCGACAGCAGCACGCCCCGCTTCGAGGTCACCAGCGAATGCATCTCGTCGAGGATCACGGTGCGGAGATCGCGCAGCAGATGGGCGGCATGGGGATCGGCGACGAGGAGCGAGACCTGCTCCGGCGTGGTGATGAGGATGTCCGGCGGGTTCTGTCGCTGGCGGAGCCGCCTGGAATGGGGGGTGTCGCCGGTCCGGGTCTCGATGGTGACGGGCAACCCCATCTCGCGAACAGGCGATTCCAGGTTGCGGTGGATGTCGACGGCGAGTGCTTTCAGCGGCGAGATGTAGAGCGTGTGGATGCCTTGGCGCGCTTTCATGCCTGAAATCTCGGCCAGGCTGGGCAGGAAGCCGGCCAGCGTCTTGCCGCCGCCGGTGGGCGAAATCAGCAGCACGCTCTCGCGCGCCTCGGCATGCTCCAGGACGGCGAGCTGATGCGCCCTCGGGCTCCAGCCCCGCGATGCGAACCAGTCGAGGAAGCGTTGCGGCAGACTCATGGACGCCAGCTTGACTTGGGCGCCGGGCCAACGCAACTGGAGCGATGACCATCCCCGCCGCCTCGCCCATCACGCACCGCTCGGTGCTGGCCGTCTCGGTCCCGATCATGCTGTCCAACGTTTCGGAGCCGCTGATCGGGGTCGTCAATACGGCGGTGATCGGGCAGTTGCCGGATGCCTATTACATCGGCGCCATTGCCGTCGGTGCCCTGATCTTCTCCTTCATCTTCTGGGGATTCGGTTTTCTGCGGCTGTCGACCGGCGGGCTGTCGGCCCAGGCCGTGGGAGCCGGAAACGCCGAGGAACTGGTCGCCGTCCTGGTCCGCTCGCTGGCGATCGCCGGGATCGCCGGGATCGGGCTGATCGTGCTGTCGCCCGTCATCCGCGACGTGAGCTTCGACCTCATCGGCGGCTCGGCGGAGATCCGGGCGCATGGCGAGACCTATTTCAACTACCGGATCTGGTCGGCGCCGGCAGCGCTTGGCAATTACTGCGTGATGGGCTGGTTCGTGGGCCAGGCCAGGGCGAAGCTGGCGTTCCTGGTGCAGCTCTTCCTCAACGTGTCGAACATGGCGCTGTCAGCCTATTTCGTCTTGCATCTCGGCATGACGTCGGACGGGGTGGGGCTGGCAGCACTGATCTCCGGCTGGGCGGCGGTGGCGCTGGGACTGGCACTGTCCTTCGCGATCCTCCGCAACATGGGGGTTCACCCGAGCTGGGCCCGCGTCTTCGACGGCAAGGCGCTGTCGCGCACGCTTGGCATGAACGGCGACGTGATGATCCGTACGCTGTGCCTGGTCTTCGCCTTCACCTGGTTCACTTCGCGAGGTGCCCGCGCCGGCGACGTGATCGTGGCGGCGAACGCGGTGCTGATGAACCTGTTCGAGGTGTCGGCCTACCTGATCGACGGCTTTGCCTATGCCTCCGAAGCGCTGGTGGGGCAATCGGTAGGGGCGAAGAACCGCGACCGCTTCCGCGCTGCCGTGTGGCTCACCAGCGTGTGGGCCATGGTGGTGGGGGTGATCTGCTCGCTCGCCGTGTGGGTCGCCGGGCCAACGGTGATCGACTGGATGACGGTGAGCCCGGAGGTGCGCGAGGCGGCAAGGACCTATCTGCCGTGGGCGGCGATCTCGCCGGTGCTGGGCGTCATCTGCTTCCAGTTCGACGGCATCTTCACCGGCGCCATGGCGACCAAGGACATGCGGAACATGATGATCGTGTCGCTCGGCGTGTTCATGCTGGCGTGGTGGATGCTGGAGGCGCCGTTCGGCAACCATGGCCTGTGGGCGGCGCTCAACATCTTCTTCGTGGCGCGGGGCGTGACCTTCGCCAGCCGCATGCCGAGCCTGGAGCGGCGGGCCTTTGCCTGATGTACCGGTTCAATCAGCGGGGAAGAACAGACGTGCGCCATCCTTGTGGAGGGTGGCATTTGCCCCTCCGGGGAAGTGATCTCCCTTCGAGTCGAGAAGGGAGGCGCGGGCGCTGCCCGGCGCGGTGTGCCAGCGGTGAAGCTGGCGGT
>CAZECZ010000043.1:0-29959 GCA_964510815.1 uncultured Aestuariivirga sp. | reverse complement strand
CCACCAGCTTCGCCGACATCTTCTACAACAACTGCTTCAAGAACGGCATCCTGCCCATCAAGGTGTCGCCCGAGGATCTCAAGAAGCTGATGGACGATGCCGAGCGCGGCAGCAATGCCACCATGACCATAGATCTCCCCAATCAGGAAATCCGCGGTCCCGACGGCGGCACGGTGAAGTTCGACATCGACCCGTTCCGCAAGCATTGCCTGCTGAACGGCCTCGACGACATCGGCCTCACCATGGAAAAGGCCCCGTCCATCGACACTTTCGAGCAGAAGCAGGCCGCCGGCCAGCCCTGGCTCTAGCGCACCGGGCGAGCAAGTGGTCCCGCTTGCGAGCGCAATGATGCGCCAGACAGAATGCGGAACAGCACCTGGACGGCGGCCGCCCGGCCGCCGCGTGCTGTAAGCCTTGGACGCCATACTGACCACGGTCCTGCCGGTCTTCGGCATGATCGTCCTCGGTTACGGCCTCGCCAAGATCGGTGCCTTCGACGAGGCCGCCGGCAAGGGCATCTCGCGCTTCGTGTTCACCGTCGCGATCCCCGCGTTGCTGTTCCGCACGGTCGCAACCGTGGAGGCCCAGGAGGCAGCACCCTGGGACCTTTGGCTGGCCTTCTTTGCCGCCCTCGCCATCACCTGGATGGTGACGGCCTTCATCTCCCGCTTTTTCGAAGGTCTCTCGCCCAGCGGCGGCGCGGCGGCCTCCATGGCTGCCAGCTTCGGCAATCTGGCACTGCTGGGAACACCGTTGCTGCTGGCACACTTTGGACAGCAGGCCGCCATTCCGCTCGGCATGATCCTGTCGATCCACGCGCCGATCCTGTGGTTCGCCGGCATGATCCACCGCGAGATCGCCCGCCATTCCGGCACGTTCTCCCTGGCCCGAACCGGCCGCGACCTGTTCGTCAATCTCGCCACCAACGCCATCGTGCTCGCCCTCATCGGCGGCAGCCTGTGGCGCCTGACGGACATCGGCATCCACCCCATCATCGACAAGATGCTGCAGATGCTGTCGGCCGCGGGCGTGCCGACGGCCCTGTTTGCACTCGGCGTCTCGCTCGCCGGCTATAGCCTGCGCGGCACCTGGAGCAGCATGTTCGCGCTCCTTGGCCTCAAGATGGTGCTCACCCCCGTGGTCTTGTTCCTCATCGTCCGCTACATGGTGAGCCTGCCGCCACTGTGGGAGAAGGTCGCCATCCTGTTTGCCGCCATGCCAACCGGCGCCAACGCCTTTCTCTTCGCCCACCGCAATAATGAGGCGGTTCCCGCCGTCTCCGGCGCCATTGCGCTGGGCACCGGCCTTGCTGCCATCAGCGCCTCTATCCTGCTCTACCTGATGGACAGCGGTCTCATCTGACAGGCCCAAAACCGGTTGCCCCGGCGGGGCGCTCCGTCTACAGAAGATCCATTCCTCCCTTGAACTGGACGGGTGCCCGCGGACTGATGTGCGGCGGCATGGAGTATTGATTGAGCGACGGCAAGAAAACCGCACGATTGGCCCGGCTGAAGGCACGGGTGCTGCGCCTGTACAGTCACGGCCAGCGCGGATTTCTCTACCTCGCCGGCGGCATCGTCGTCGGCCTTGCGGCCATCGCCATGGCCTATGGCGCCGACAAGGCGCAGGAACTGTTCCAGATGCTGATTGCCTGGAAGCCCTGGATGGCGCTGGTGGTCACCCCTCTCGGATTTGGCATTGCCATCTGGATGACCCGCCACTTCTTCAACAACGCGCAAGGCTCCGGCATTCCCCAGGTCATCGCCGCCCGCCATGTCCGCGAGGGCGAGGCCCAGCAGGCCCTCGTGTCGCTCAAGGTTGCGGCTGGAAAGATCATCGTGATGATGTTCGGCTTGGTCAGCGGGGCGTCCACCGGCCGCGAAGGCCCGACTGTGCAGGTCGGTGCCGCCATCATGTATGCGTTGCGCCGGTTTTCGCCCCAGCGTGAGCACGAGCTGATGCTGGCGGGTGCCGCCGCCGGCATTTCCGCCGCCTTCAACACGCCGCTGGCCGGCGTCGTCTTTGCCATCGAGGAACTGAGCCGCTCCTTCGAGGCCCGCACCAGCGGGCTTCTGATCGGGGCCGTCATCGCAGCCGGCATGACCTCGCTCGCCGTCATCGGCGACTATTCCTATTTCGGCACCACCTTCGTCACCATCCGCTTCGGCATGGGCTGGCTGGCCATCCTGGCAATCGGCATTGTCGGCGGCATCGCCGGCGGCCTGTTCGGGCGTGTCGTGATTATGGCGTCCGATGGCTTTCCGGGCTTCGCCGGCCGGCTGATGAAGCAGCATCCCGTGCCCACGGCCGTGATCTGCGGGCTTCTCGTCGCCCTCTGCGGCCTGTCCGGCAGCGGCTCGATCTTCGGCACCGGCTATGACGAGGCCCGCGCCATCATCCACGGCGATGTCGCCGATCTCACCTTCGGTCCGCTCAAACTGCTCGCCACCACGTTCTCGGCCATCAGCGGCATTCCCGGCGGCATCTTCGCGCCCTCCCTGGCGATCGGCGCCGGATTGGGGTCCGACATGAGCCTGCTGTTCCCCTATGTGCCCATCGGCGCGCTGGCGCTGCTCGGCATGGTCGCCTATCTCACTGGCGTCGTGCAGGCGCCCCTGACATCGTTCGTCATCGTCTTCGAGATGACGGACGACAATGGCCTTGTGCTGCCGCTCATGGCGGCGGCCCTGGTGGCACAGCTCACCTCAAAACTCATCCTGCCGGAGGGGCTGTACCATGCCCTGGCCCGCAAATATCTCGAGGCCCAGAAGACCTGAGACGTGAGGTCTGAGCCTGATGCTTGATTTTGGCGGCCAGCCGGTTCATATCCGCCCATCCTCACACCCCGAAACAAGGAGCCACATGGCCAAGGAAGAACTGCTCGAATTCGAAGGAACCGTCACCGAACTTCTCCCCAACGCGACCTTCCGCGTGAAGCTCGACAACAATCACGAGATCATCGCTCACACCGCAGGCAAGATGCGCAAGAACCGCATTCGCGTCCTCGCCGGCGACCGGGTGATGGTCGAGATGACGCCCTATGACCTGACCAAGGGCCGCATCAACTACCGGTTCAAGTAGCAGCCATGGCCACCAAGGCCCCCGTCAAGCTGGTGCTGGCGAGCGCCTCGCCGCGGCGGCTGCAGCTTTTGGAGCGTGTCGGGCTGGTGCCCGATCTCCTCAACCCCGCTGACGTGGACGAGACTCCGCACAAGCGCGAGACGCCGCGTGCCCTGTCGGTGCGCCTTGCCCGCGAGAAGGCTGACCGGGCGCTGGAAATGCCGTTGGTGAAGGCCCTCGATGGCCCGGTGTTTCTCATTGCCGCCGATACGGTTGTCGGCCTCGGCCGCCGCGTGCTGCCCAAGGCCGAGACGCAGGCGCAGGCGCGCGACTGCCTGTCGCTGCTGTCCGGCCGCTCCCACTGGGTCTATTCCACCGTCTGCCTGGTGGCGCCGAACGGCAAGGTTTCGACTCGCTGCGTGGAGACAAAAGTCCGTCTCAAGCGCCTGTCGCGCGAGGATATCGATACTTATATCGCCAGCGACGAATGGCGCGGCAAGGCCGGCGGCTATGCCATCCAAGGCCGCGCCGAAGCCTTTGTCCGCATGCTCACCGGCTCCCATTCCGCTGTCGTAGGCCTGCCGCTCTATGAAACCGTCCACCTCCTCGAAGGGGCCGGCTATCCCGTCTACCACAGCTGGATGACCAGGCCGTCGGACGGCGTCTGACATGGCCGATCCCGTCGTGCGACTCCGGCCGAAGCGGCCTTGCCCCATTTGCAGCAAGCCATCGGCGCAGAAATATCATCCCTTCTGCTCGGCCCGCTGCGCCCAGGTCGACCTCAACCGCTGGCTCGGCGGCAACTACGCCATTCCAGCCGAGGAAGAAGACACGCCCGACGATGAAAGCAGCAGCGGTTAACCGATGCCCAAGCAAGCTGTGACAGTGTGCGGCACAGCATGACGGCGATGCAGAAACCTGAATTGGAACGAGATGACGGCAAGGACGGCAAGCCCCGCCCCTGGCGCTACATCCTGTCGGCCGGGCGCACCGGAACCATGTTCCTCGAAGCCTTCCTCAATACCCAGTGCGGCAACGTCATTGCCGTTCACGAACCATCGCCGACCCGCGAGCAGATGATGCTGGCCAACCTCCGCAACGACTGGGGGATCGGCAAGCGCCTGCTGGCCTGGCATTTCCAGAAATGCCGCCTTCGGCGCGACGCCTCCCACAGCAAGACCTACGTGGAGATCAACCCGTTCCTCTGTGCCATGACGGACCTGCTGCCCGATCCCGCCCGCGATCTCAGGATCGTCCATATGGTCCGTGACCCGGCGAGCTGGGCGGTCTCCATGACGGCGTTCAAGGCCTCGACGAAGTTCCGCCATGTCATCGACTACGTGCCCTTTGCCAAGCCCTATCCCTCGCCACGCCCCAAGGGCTGGAGCCGCCTTCCGGAAATCGAGAAGGCGCTCTGGCGCTGGACCTGGTGCAACAGCCGCATCATGAAGCTGAAGGCGCTGACGCCGCACTATTGTGTGGTGCGCTACGAGGACCTGTTCGCCAGCGGCGGCGCACGCAGCGCCATTCTCTCGGACGTCGTGAAGACTCTCGATCTCGACTATGCCGGTACCTTCGACGCCGCCCCGTTCAGCGAGCGCCGCAACCCGGCGCCCGGTACCGTGGCGCCGCCAAGCCCGGAGGCCGTCGCCCGCATTTGCGGCACGCTCGCCAAGGGCCTCGGCTACACGCTCTGACGGACATCCTCGTCCTTCTTCTCCGCCACCTCCGGCTTGAACACCGCGAAGCGCCCGAGCAGCTTGTGGATCGGCTGGCGCGGCACGCTCGCCACGTCGTGGCTGAGGAAGTTGAGCAGCAGCTGGAAGCCGACGAGGATCGGCAAGGCCGACAGCATCACGGTGCCGGCGGTGGCCGGTTCGCCCGCCGCCGCCGAGCGGACCCACGCGTTGACGCCGAAGGCCAGGCCGAACAGGGTCAGCACCACGCCGCCGACCAGATGCAGTGACGCCGCACTGAAGCCGCGCAGGAAATAATTGTAGCCGACGCGCTTCAGCAGATTGCGTAAGTGCAGCGGCGGGAAGGTCAGCGCCGCATGCAGCTCGCTGAGACTGCTCTTCTCATCGGCATAGACCGCCTGCATCGGCATCTCCACCATGTTGGCGCCAAGCGTCGACAGGCGGAACAGCAGATCGGATTCGAAGAAATAGCGCTGGTGGATCTTGTCCAGCGGCAGCATGCCCAGCACATTGGCATGGATCGCGATGTAGCCGTTGGTCGGATCGAACATCTGCCAGTAGCCGGTGGAAAGCTTGGTGAGGAACGACAGGCCGGCATTGCCGATCAGCCGCACCGGCGGCATCGCCCGCACGCTGTCGAGATCGAAGAAGCGGTTGCCCTTGGCGAAGTCGGCCTCCCCCGACAGGATCGGCGCCACCAGCGTGGGAATAAAGGCCGGGTTCATTTGTCCGTCGCTGTCGAGCTTGACGATCACGTCCATCCCATCCGCCAGTGCGGCGCGAAAGCCGGTGATGGTGGCCCCGCCGACGCCGCCGTTCTGGGGCCTGTGCACCGCCACCACGCGCGGGTTGAATTTCGCCAGCAGGTCGATCACTTGCCCGGTATCATCCGGGCTGCAGTCGTTCACGCAATAGATGCGCTCCACCATCTCGGGGATGGCACCGACCACGAAGGGCAGGCTCTTGCCCGCCTTGTAGCAGGGAATGACGACGGCGACGCGCGCGCTGCTGACGATGGACTCGGTGATCACTGACGGACTCCTTTCCACAGGCGGAAGGCGCGATAGCCTTCGGGCGCTCCGGGAATTTCTTCATAGTTCAGCCATTTCGCCGCGAACTGCGGGTCCTGGCGGTAGAAGGCGAGATAGTCGAACGGCAATTCGAGGATGGCGTGACGCACCGGCTGCACGTCGATCAGCACCAGGTCGGGCAGCGGCGTCATGTCGGCCAGCGCGGCCGCATGTTCCCGTGCCGAGGCAAAGGCGAGTTCCTCATCCCGTCCGATCGGGCTCGCCGAAAGCCGAGCGACCGCCGGCAGGAACAGCCGGCTGTTGGTTCGCGCCGCCCATGTGGCGTGCACATACAGCGCCGTCGGAAAGCCGGGGAACGGATGGGTCGAGAAGGCCAGGAAGCGCCCGCCGTCGGGCGTATTGGCATTGACGAAATCGATCATCGCGGCGCGCGAATCTCCCATCTCACCACCGGCGACACGATCCTTGATGGAATAGACCGATGCGACGGCGAAATAGGTGAGAACCGCCGCGGCCAGGATGCGCGGCAGCCGCGACGACGTTGCGAGATAGGTCAGCGCCAGATAGCCCATCACATAGACGGGGTAGAGGTGATAGCTGTAGGCCTTCCACTGCAGCACGGCGGCCACCAGGAAACCTGCGCCCGCCAGAATCAGCACGACCGGCTCTGGCTTCCAATCCTCCCGCGCGACCAGCAGCAAGGACAAGGCCAGCGCCGCCGCCGAGGGCACCGTGTTCATCACCAGTGCCATGGGTTCGGGAACGTTGAAGGCCCAGTAGACTTGCGCGATGGCCGGCATGGCCTCAAACAGGTAGGGGCTGGCGAAGACCAGGACGGCCGCGGCATAGGCCACGATGGTGAGCGCTGCCGCCCACAACTCGGCCCGCACCATTGTGCGGCCGAAGCCAATCCGCAGAAGCATCGCCATTTCGAGCAGAATGGGCACTGCCAGCAAATGCGGCTTGAAGGCGAAGCCGATGGCGGCGGCGCTTCCGGCGGCAGCAGCGAACAGCCAGCCCTGCGCCTCACCGCGCAGACGTGCCGCCACCATCAGGATATAGGGCAACGCCGCAATGACCGTGATGTTCTCGCGCTGGCCAAAATCTCGCCCCGCCCCCAGGCTCAGGATCAGCGCCGCAATGCCGAGGAAGAAGGCCCGTTGTGGCGCCGCCAGCACTGGGCGCAGCAGGCGATCCGATGCCATCATCGACAGCGTCAGGATCACGCCCATGAAGACATGGAAGCAGGTAACCGGCCCCAGCCCCGTGAGCCGCGACAGCGCCATGGGCAGCGCCGAGATCCACCAGATCAGTGGCGGATTGGCGGCCACCACTTCGCGCCCGAAGACGCCGCCATCCAGCAGCCGGCCGGACGACCACAGCACCCACGAGACATCATGGTTGAGATAGGTCACCGACTGCAACGCGATGCCCGCCAGCCCGAGTCCCGCCGCCACGGCCCACGGAACCATCCGCAACGCCGCCGGCACCGGTCGGGCCGTCATCGTGTCAGTCATGCATCACCCCATCTGTCCGTCGAAGGACACGTCAGGGGCAAAACCCTAGTGCAACCGGGGTTAACAGCTCTTCAAGATCACTCAGCGGCAACCGGCAGGGCATCCGGCGCCGTCGTGTGGGGCACCGACCGCCGGCCGATGATGGCATAGACCGAAGGCACCACGAACAAGGTGAGGATGGTGCCGAACGACATGCCGCCGACGATCACCCAGCCGATCTGCTGGCGGCTCTCGGCCCCCGCACCGGCGGCCAGCGCCAGCGGCACGGCGCCCAGGATCATCGCTGCCGTCGTCATCAGGATCGGACGGAGCCGCAGCGCCGCCGCCTCGATCACCGCCGCGCGGCGTTCGAGGCCCCGCTCCTGCATCTTGTTGGCGAAATCGACGATCAGGATGCCATGCTTGGTGATGAGCCCGATGAGCGTCACCAGGCCGATCTGCGAATAGACATTGAGCGTGCCGCCGGTGAGATAGAGCGCACTCAGCGCACCGGTCATCGACAGCGGCACCGTCACCATGATCATCACGGGGTCCCGGAAACTTTCGAACTGGGCCGACAGCACCAGATAGATGAAGGCCAGCGCCAGCACGAAGATGAAGGCGAGATTGGAACTGGCGTCGCGGAATTCGCGCGCCTGTCCCGTCAGGTCCGTGCCGGTTCCCTCCGGCAGGACCTCGGCCGCCGCCTGGCTCACGGCCGCAATGGCCTCGCCCAAGGTGTAGTCCGGCGCCAGGTTGGCCTCGATGGTGATGGCGCGCAGCTGGTTGAAGCGGTTGAGTTCCTTGGGCGCCACGCTCTCGCGCGTTTTCACCACGTTGGAGAGTTGGACCATCTCGCCGGATTTGCTGCGCACGAAGATCCGCGACAGCGTATCGGGCGAGGCACGGTCCTCCGGCGGCAGCGAGACCTTCACATTGTACTGCTCGGAGCCGATCTGGAAGGTCGTCACGTTGCGCCCGCCCAGCAGCGTTTCCAGCGTCCGGCCAATCACCGAAATGTCCAGGCCCAGATCGGCCACCCGGTCACGGTCGATATCGACACGCACCTCGGGCTTGTTGAGCCGCAGATCGGTATCGAGATCCTGCAGCCCCGGATTGTCCTTCAGCTTATCCACCAGCGCATTGGTGATGGTGTTGAGTTCCTCATAGGAGGTCGTGGACTGGATGACGAACTGGAACGGCTTGCCGAAGCCGCGCACGCCCAGCGAGGCCGGGTTGACGGCAAAGGCCGAAACGCCGGCGACCTTGCGCAAACGCGGCAGCAGCTTCTGCGTCACTTCCTGCTGCTTCACGTCGCGCTCGCTCCAGTCCTTCAGCCGGGCGAAGGCGGTGAGGCGTGACGGATCACGGATGCCGACGATCATCAGGTAGGAGCGCAACTCCGGCACGGTGCCGAGAATGTCTTCGATCTGGTGCGCGTAGCGATCGGTATAGGTGAGGCTCGCACCGTCAGGCCCATTGCCGGAGACGATGACGATGCCGCGATCTTCGAGTGGCGAGAGTTCCGACTTGAGGTGTGTGAACAGCCAGCCGCCGCCTGCGGCGACGCCGATGGCCACCAGCACCACCAGCCAGCGCAGCTTGAGCGCCACGCCGAGAACCGCCTTGTAGCCGTGTTCCAGCCCGTCCAGCAGGCCTTCGACGGCCCGCGCGAAGATGTTCTTGCGCTCCTGGTGCTTCAAGAGCTTGGAGCACATCATCGGGGTCAGCGTCAGCGCCACGAAACCGGAAACGATGACGGCGCCCGCCAGCGTGATGGCGAATTCGAGGAACAGCCGGCCGGTCCGCCCCGGCGTGAAGGCGATCGGCGCATAGACCGCGGCGAGCGTCAGTGTCATGGCGACGATGGCGAACCCGATCTCGCGCGATCCCTTTATGGCCGCCTCGAACGGTTTCATTCCCTCCTCGATGTGACGGAATATATTCTCCAGCATCACGATGGCGTCGTCGACCACGAGGCCAATGGCCAGCACCATGGCGAGAAGGGTCAGCGTGTTCACCGTCAGCCCTGTCGCGTACATGATGGCGAAGGTGGCGACCAGCGACACCGGGATAGTGACCAGCGGAATGACGGCGGCGCGGAACGAATGCAGGAACAGCAGGATGATGAGCAGCACCAGGCCGATGGCCTCGAGAATGGTCTCGAACACATTGGCGATGGAACGGTCGATGAACACGGTCGAGTCGAACCCGACTGCGGCGGACACGCCTGCCGGCATTTCGGCATTGAGCCTAGGCAGCAGCGCGTTCACCTGTCTCGCCACGTCCAGCGGATTGGCGACGGCTGTCTTGATGATGCCGATCGACACCGATGTATGGCCGTTGTAGCGGCCGATGCGGGTGACGTCCTCGGTGCCGAGTTCGACGCGGGCGACGTCCCCTAGCCGCACCTGCAGGCCGCCACCCTCCTTCAAGACGACGTTCGAGAACTGCTCGGCGGTCCCGAGCGAGGTGCGCGACAGCACGGTGAATTCCCGGTCGGTGCTCTCGATGCTGCCGGCGGGTATCTCGGCGTTCTGGTCGCGGATTGCGTTCTCGACGTCCTGCACGGTGAGGCCCAGCCCCGCCAGCCGCGTGGGGTCGATCCACACCCGCATGGCATAGCTGCGCCCGCCGAAGATCGTCACATCGGCGACGCCGTCGAGCGTCTTGATGCGATTGGTCACGAAGCGGTCGATGTAGTCCGTCAGCTCGGCCTCATCCATGTCCTTCGCTTGCAGCACGAGGATGATGATGGGCGAGGCATCCGCTTCCACCTTCGAAATGTTGGGCTCGTCGATTTCGTCCGGCAGCCGCCGCCTGACGCGGCTGACCCGGTCGCGCACGTCGCTGGTGGCGGCGTCGATGTTGACGGTCGAGCGGAACCGCACGGTGATGCGGCTCGATTCGGCCCGCGACGTCGACTCGATGGTGTCGATGCCCTCGATGCCCGCCAGCGATCCCTCGAGAACCTGGGTGACCTGGCTTTCAATGATTTCCGCCGAGGCGCCGGTATAGTTGGTGATGACCGATACCTGTGGCTCGTCGATATTGGGGTATTCACGGATGGTGAGCCGGCTGAATGACATGAGCCCCGCCAGCACCAAGACGAGGCTCAGCACCGTGGCGAAGACCGGCCTGCGGATGCACAGTTCGGTGAACCCCATGACCGGACCCTATTCCGGCGTCACGGGCGGCGGCACGATCTCGATATCGGCGCCGTTCGCCAGCCGCGTGTTGCCGGCGACGATCACCTCGGCGCCGGCCTGCACGCCCTCCACGATCTCGATCGACCCGGGCATGCGGCGCCCCAGCGTGACCTTCGCCTCCTGCGCCTTCTTCTCGCTGGCGACATAGACGTAGGCGCCGTCGCCACGCTGCACGATGGCCGATTCCGGCACCACCACGGCATTGCGGCTCTTGCCCTTCACCGAAACGCGAATGAGCAGGCCGGGCCTCAGCGTGCCGCTGGTGTTGTCCAGCCGGGCCCTGACCTGCAAGGCACGGCCATTGACGTCGACCGACGGATCGATGGCGGTGACCGTTGCGGTGAAGGTCTTGCCGGGCAGCGCGTCGGCCGTGAAGTCCACCGTTTGTCCGAGCTTGATCCGCTCCTGCATGAGTTCCGGCACCGAGAAGCTGGCCTGCAGAACGTCGGTCTTGTCGAGCTGCACCAGCGTCGTTCCGGCATTCACATAGGCGCCAACCGAGACGGTGCGGAAGCCGACGGTTCCGGGAAACGGTGCGGTAATGGTGAGCTTGTCGAGTTTCACCTGGGCAGAATCCACCGTGGTCCGCGCCACTTCCAGCTCTGTCAGCGAGGCATCATAGGTGCTCTGCGCAATGTTGCCGGACTTGCGCAGCGTCTGGTTGCGGTTGTAATTCGCCTCTGCCAGCGACAGCCGCGCCTTGGCTTCCGCCAGCGCGGCATTGGCCAGATCCGTATCGAACCGGAACAAGGCCTGGCCGGCCTTCACCGTATCGCCGTCCTTGAACAGGATTTCCGCCACCCGGCCGCTGGTTTCCGGGGCCATCGCCACCGATTCATCCGCCAGCAGCGTGCCGATGGCGTTGACGTCGTCGCTCAGCTCCTCGGAGGTCGCCTTGGCGATCTCGACCGGCGAGGGACCGCGTCCCTGTCCCGCCTTCTGCCCGGCCTTCTGCTGCCCGCCGCCATCCGGCTTTGCCGTTCCTTCCACCGCCTTCGGCTTCAGCCCCGCAAGTTCCACCACATCGATGCCGCTCTGGCGCACGCCATAGGCCCCGGCGGCCACCACGACGAGCACGAGGATCGACAACACCCATTTCGTCATGACATCCGGCTCCTAGGTGGTCTCAATGGGGCGCAACAAGGTCTCATACGCACATAGGGTTATGGCAGATTTCAGGTTCATGGAAGTGGGACGGTGCTGATGGCCAATTCCGTCGCTGCAGGACACCTGCCCATTCTTCTGGCAATGGCCGTTCGGCCACGATATGACCGCCGGGAGCAATCACCGTGAAGAAAGGACCAGCCCCATGAAATCGCGTGCCGCCGTCGCCTTCGAGGCCGGAAAGCCCCTGGAAATCGTCGAAGTCGATCTCGAAGGCCCCAAGGAAGGCGAGGTCCTGGTCGAAATCAAGGCCACGGGTGTCTGCCACACGGATGAGTTCACGATTTCGGGAGCCGACCCCGAAGGCCTGTTTCCGGCCATCATGGGCCATGAGGGCGCCGGCGTCGTGGTCGACGTCGGTCCGGGCGTCAAGTCGCTGAAGAAGGGCGACCATGTCATCCCGCTCTACACGCCCGAATGCCGCGAATGCGAGTACTGTCTCAACCCCAAGACCAATCTCTGCCAGAAGATCCGCGTCACGCAGGGGCGGGGCCTGATGCCGGACGGCACCTCGCGCTTTTCCTACAAGGGCAAGATGGTCCACCACTACATGGGCTGTTCCACCTTCTCGAACTACACCGTGCTGCCGGAGATCGCGCTGGCCAAGGTCCGCTCCGACGCCCCCTTCGACAAGATCTGCTACATCGGCTGCGGCGTGACGACCGGCGTCGGCGCCGTCATCAACACGGCGAAGGTCGAGGAAGGCTCGAACTGCGTGGTCTTCGGCCTCGGCGGCATCGGCCTCAATGTCATCCAGGGTCTGCGCCTCGCTGGCGCCAGCATGATCGTCGGCGTCGACCTGAACCCCGAGCGCGAGGCATGGGGCAAGAAGTTCGGCATGACCCACTTCGTCAATCCCAATGACGTGAAGGGCGATCTCGTCGCCCATCTGGTGGACCTCACCGGCGGTGGCGCGGATTACTCCTTCGAATGCATCGGCAACGTGAAGGTAATGCGCATGGCGCTCGAATGCGCCCACAAGGGCTGGGGCCAGTCCATCATCATCGGTGTCGCCGGTGCGGGTCAGGAAATCGCCACGCGGCCCTTCCAGCTGGTCACCGGCCGTTCGTGGCGCGGCACGGCCTTCGGTGGTGCCCGCGGCCGCACCGACGTGCCGAAGATCGTCGACTGGTACATGAACGGCAAGATCGAGATCGACCCGATGATCACCCACACCATGCCGCTCGAAGACATCAACAAGGCCTTCGACCTCATGCACGAGGGCAAGTCGATCCGCAGCGTGATCCTGTTCTGATGACGCTGGAGACCAAGGCCGCCTTCCGGAGCCACGGCGGCATCCAGGGCGTCTATACGCATCAATCGGATGCCTGCCGCTGCCCCATGACCTTCGCCGTCTTCGTGCCACCGCACGCGGACGGCGCCAGGCTTCCCGTGCTCTGGTATCTCTCCGGCCTCACCTGCACCCATGCCAATGTCATGGAAAAGGGTGAGTACCGGCGGGCCGCCGCCGAGCTCGGCGTCATCATCGTCTGCCCCGATACGTCACCGCGCGGCGAAGGCGTGGCAGACCAGGCCGATAATTGGAAGCTCGGCTGCGGTGCCGGTT
Organism: uncultured Aestuariivirga sp.; assembly: GCA_964510815.1. GTDB lineage: Bacteria > Pseudomonadota > Alphaproteobacteria > Rhizobiales > Aestuariivirgaceae > Aestuariivirga. Next base: position 16,735 of record CAZECZ010000043.1, on the reverse strand, counting down.
TCTATGTCGATGCGACGGAAGTGCCGTGGTCGGAACACTACAGGATGTATTCCTACGTGACGGCAGAACTGCCTGCTGTCATCGCCGCCAACTTTCCGATGGCCGACCTGTCGCGTCAGTCGATCTTCGGTCACTCCATGGGCGGCCACGGCGCTTTGATCAGCACACTGAGGAACCCGGGCCGCTACCGGAGCTGTTCGGCCTTCGCGCCCATCGTCCATCCGATGACGGCGGACTGGTCACGCCCTGCGCTCGAAGCCTATCTCGGCAGCGACGAGACGGCGCTCCGCGCCCATGATGCCGTGGCGCTGATCGAAGATGGCGCTCGGGTGCCCGAATTGCTGGTGGATCAGGGCAGTGCCGATAGCTTCCTCAACGACGGACTGAGACCTTGGCTCCTGGAAGCGGCCTGCAAGACCGCCGGCATTCCGCTCACCCTCCGCATGCAGGAGGGCTACGACCACTCCTACTACTTCATCTCCACCTTCATGGCCGACCACATCGCCTGGCACGCAGCACGGCTGAAGGCCTGATCACCGCATCAACGCCTTGGCCTGGGCTGGCCCCAGATAGGCCGGGCGCTTGCAGGTGGTCTTGAGGGCCACGAACTTGCCGGTCTTGCCGGAGTCCATGATCGCCATCATGATATCGACCACGTGGGTCATGCGGTCGATGCCGCAGCGGATGTCGCCCTTCTTCAGGATCGCCTGCGCCATGTCGGCAAGCCCTGCGCCCCGGTAATTGGCAACAGTCTCCTCGTGGCCCTCGTGATTGGTGACGCCCAAGGGATGGTCCCAGGCTGGCAAGGGCTTCGGCACCGTATCGGTGCCGGCCACGGTCACCTCGCCGCCAAAGAAGTTGGGATCAGGCACGAAGATCGCACCCGCGGTGCCATAGAGTTCCATGTGCGGATGGCGATGGGCATAGACATCCCAGCTCGCCGAGAGTGTCACGATCGCGCCATTGGCGAATTCGAGCAGTGCATGATAGGTCGTCGGCGTCGTGACGCTGACGTTCTCGCCTTTGCGCGGTTCGCTTGAGATGAGGCGCTGCTTGCGCGGCGTGGCTGAGAGCGCTGCCACCCGCTTCACCGGACCGACGAGATTGATCAGGTTCATGATGTAATAGGGGCCCATGTCGAGGATGGGTCCGCCACCGGGCTTGTAGAAGAAGTCCGGATTGGGATGCCAATGCTCCATGCCGTGGCCCATGATATGCGCGGTGCCGGAGGCCACCTTGCCGATCATCCCGTCGTCGATCGCCTTGCGCGCCTGCTGGTGGGCGCCGCCGAGGAAGGTGTCGGGCGCCGACGCCACCGCCAGCTTCTTCCGCTTCGCCAGAGCGGCCAGCGCCTTGGCGTCCTTGAGCGACAGGGTCAGCGGCTTTTCGGAATAAACGTGCTTGCCCGCTTCCAGGATCTGCTTCGACACCTGGAAATGAGCCGCCGGCACCGTCAGGTTGACGACGATCTGGATCGCGTCGTTCCTGAGGAGGTCCTTCACCGTCTGGGCTTCAACACCGAATTCCGCGGCGCGCGCCTTGGCGGCGTCCATGTTCATGTCCGCCACGGCCTTTACCTCGATACCCTTGAACAGCGGAATGAGTTTCAGATAGGCCGAGGAAATGTTTCCGCAGCCAATGATGCCGGCGCCGAGTGTCTTGCCCATGTTGCGCCTCAGATCTTGCTGACGGAGTCGAACGAACGCCTGGCGAAGCGTTCGTCGTTGTTGGGGTTGTCGTGTTCCATGATGTAGTGCAGCGCCCGGCTGTTCTTCAGCGCTGCAAAGCAGGCCGTCCAGTTGACGGTGCCTTGCCCCACGTCGGCCCAGCCGTCCTCGTCCGCACATTGCCCTTTCGGCGCGATGTCCTTCACATGCACCGAAGTGATGCGGTGCGCATAGCGCTTGATCCAGGTGACGGGATTGGCCCCGGCGCGCGCCACCCAGGCGACGTCGCACTCCCAGTCCACCATTGGCGCTGCCGCGAACATCAGGTCGAGGGGCGTCTCGCCAGTGGGCAGTTTCACGAATTCAAAGTCGTGGTTGTGCCAGCCGAAGGTGAAGCCCTCGCTCCTGACCCACTGGCCAATGGCCGCCAGCCGCCTGCCGAAGGTCTTCCATCCCGCCGCACTCTTTGGCCGCATGTCGGCCATCAGATAGGGCGCATAGATGTGTCGCACGCCGAGCGTTTTGGCGATGTCCAGCACCGTCGGCCGCTCGTTCTGCAGCATGTCCACGCTGAAGTGGCCGGTCGGCATGGCAAGGCCGTTCCGGTCCAGGAGGCGCCGCACCGCAGCCGGCTTGTCATAGACGTCGCCGAAACCTTCCACCTCGCGGTACCCGATCTTCGCCAGCATGGCGAGCGTATCCTTCAACGGCGGAAAGTTGCGGGAGGAATAGAGTTGGTAAGACAGACGCTTCGGCACGGTCAGACTCCCGAAGGATGAAGATGCATGGCAGGTGCGGGATGACGGTGCTCCTCATTCGTCATTCCGCCGGTATTCTCGACGGCTTGGATCGGCGCAAGCCGACCCCGACCTCTCGTATTCAGGATCGCGATTGCACAGGTGAGTAGCTCAAGCCCAGCGCACCTGCAACGTTACAGTTTTGCAAATCCGTCAAGTGGCGATCCTCCATATGACCGGCCCATATGCGACACCTTCGCAGCTCTGAATCGTTTCAATGGTACCGGGTGTGATGGCTGCATATGATCCACCGTCCATGCAAGACGCCCGGGCCTCGAACCGTTCCAGGGATCAGCCAACGCTGAGGACCATCGCCGACAAGACGGATCTTGGCGTCTCGACCGTGTCTCGCGCCCTCAAGGACGGACCGGAGATCAGCGCCGGGACGCGCCCGCATCAAGCTGATAGCGAATCGGATCGGCTACCGCCCAAATCGCGCCGGTCTCCGGCTCAAGACCGGCAAGACCAACGTGATCGCTGCCGTGCTCAATCCCGGAGCGGACGGGTCCAGTTTCTTTTCCGATTTCGCCTACGGCATTTCCGATGCCCTGGCCGGTACGTCCTACCACCTCGTGGCAACGCCCTGCTCGCTGTCCGATCCCATGGCCCCGATCCGCTACATCTTCGAAACCGGATCGGCCGATGGGGAGATCCTGTCTCGCATCCAGCCGGACGACCACCGTGTGCGTTACCTGCTGCAACACGGCGGGAGCGTCATTCGCCGCTGCGGCTGGCCTTGGAGATTGCGGCTTCGCCGCCGGGCGTGACTTCGATATCGTCACCAGGCAGGCGGCCGCGTTGCTGTCCATGCTGCGGCCCGGGATCATTGCCATCCCCGAGGGCTTCGGCGCGGCCGGCCATGATCGTGCGAAGAGGGTCATGGCGTGGATCGAAGGCTCTGACCCGTCCGGCCTTCAACGATTGATTGCACCGCACGCAATTTACCGCTGAAGCACAGCATATGTGAGTAAATCTCACATCTCGACAAAGTTCTTCAAGCATGGAGCGAATTTCATCGCCATTTTGGCGGGCATATCCCGTGGCATCTCTCGTAAATAACGGCAAGAATGCCAAACTTGGAAGACTCTCCTTGTCGATTAAACGGCAAGTATGCTAGCCTACAAGTTGTGGCCCGTCGCGAACTGCTGACGCTTGGACAAGATGAAGAGCAGCCCGAAATCGATAAATCCCCCAACCTTGAGCGATGTTGCAAGACTCGCCAGCGTGTCGGTTGCAACAGCATCGAGAGCCTTGAGCAATCCCGATCTCGTGGCCGAGGACACACGCAAGTCGGTGCTGGATGCGGCCGCATCCTGCGGCTACCGGGTCAATCTCCTTGCGCGATCATTGCGCAAACGCCGCACCGACACGCTGCTGGTCCTGATCCCTGAGATCAACAATGAATTTTATCCTGAGATCATCACCAGCATGGAGCACAGGGCCCACGCCGAGGGCTTTGCCATGATTCTCGGCCTGACGGAAAACCAGCTTGAGCGTGAACATTCCTATTTCGAACTGCTGGGCGCACAGCGCGCCGATGGCCTCGCCATACTCGATGGCGGTATCGACCGTCTGATCGAGCAGGGCGTACAGCCTGTCATGCCGGTGGTTCAGGTGCTGGAATGCACCGGTGGACCATCCATGCCATCCGTGTTGACCGACGATCACAAGGTTTCGGAACAGGCGGTGACCCATCTTTGGGACCTCGGTCACCGCCGCATTGCACATATTTCCGGAAGCAAGAATTCATTGGTAAGCTGGGAGCGGATCACCGGGTTCCGCTCCGCGCTCGAACGCCGCGGCGCCACAAGCTGCAACGACATGATCGTGGATGGAAACTACTGTCACGAAGGAGGTGAGGCGGCGATGCACAAGCTCCTCAGCCTGGACTTGCCGCCGACGGCCGTCTTCTGTGCCAATGATGCATCGGCGCTTGGCGCCTTGCGGGCCTGCAGGGAGTCCGGCCGCCGCGTGCCGGACGATATCTCGATCATCGGCGTCGACGACACGTCGATTGCCACGATGACCGATCCGCCGCTCACCACCATCCGCCAGCCGCGCGCCGACATCGGCAAGGCGGCCATAAACCTGTTGATCGACATGGTACGCGGCAAGCGTGACATCGAAACCCGCATCGTCATTCCGACCCAGCTTGTGGTCCGCGGTTCGACGGCACCGCCGCCCGCCTGACTTGCTGTAGCAACCTGACCTTTGATGGAACCATCAAAAGTCAGATCAGTTGCTCGCTCATCAATAGGTTGGTGCGTAATTGCTTCGCCAAGACGATTCCGTCCTGGCGCATTACGCACTAGCGTTCGTAATGCTCGCTCACCAGCCGGTTGAGCAGCCTGACGCCCCAACCGGACCCCCAGCTCTGGTTGATCGATGAGCGCACGCCGTCCATCGCCGTTCCCGCAACGTCCAGATGGGCCCACGGCACATTGTTGACGAAGCGCTGCAGGAACTGCGCAGCCGTGATCGCGCCGGCATGGCGGCCGCCGGTGTTTTTCACGTCGGCCACGTCATGGTCGATGATCCGGTCATATTCAGGGGCCAGCGGCATGCGCCAGACCTTTTCACCCGTGGCATAGCCGGCATCCGACAGCCATTGGGCCAGTTCGTCGTTGTTCGAGAACATGCCGGCAAACTGCTTGCCCAGCGCCACCATGATGGCACCGGTCAGCGTGGCGAGATCGACCATGATTTGCGGCTTGAAGCGGTCCTGAATGTACCAGAGCACATCGGCGAGCACGAGGCGTCCCTCGGCGTCGGTGTTGAGCACGGCAATGGTCTGGCCCGACATGGAGGTCACCACATCGCCCGGCCGTTGCGCATTGCCATCGGGCATGTTCTCGACCAGGCCGATGGCGCCAACCGCGTTCACTTTCGCCTTGCGGCCCGCCAGTGCCATCATCAGGCCGGCCACGCAGGCCGCTCCGCCCATGTCGCCCTTCATGTCCTCCATGCCGCCCGACGGCTTGATGGAAATGCCGCCGGTATCGAAGGTGACGCCCTTGCCGATGAAGGCCACCGGTTTGTCGCCCTTTTTCCCGCCCTCCCAGCGCATCACCACCATGCGCGCTTCCTGGGCCGAGCCTTGTGCCACGCCAAGCAGCGCTCCCATGCCGAGCTTCTTCATCTGTGCCGGCGTCAGGATCTCGACCTTCAGGCCAAGTTTCGTCAGAGGCTTCATCCGGTTCGCGAAGCTCACGGGAAACAGCACGTTGGGTGGTTCGTTCACAAGGTCGCGGGCGAGGTGAACGCCATCGGCGACCGCCGCCGCCACCTGGAACCGCTGCCGGGCACCACGCAGGTCTGGCGTCATGACGGTCAATGCCTGGAGGACTCCGCCGTCCGGCTTCTTCGATTTATAGTCATGGAAATTGTAGACACGCAGCTTGGCCCCATAGGCGATGCGGGTTGCCACTTCGCCCGCCGGCATGGACTTGGTGGCGAACTCGGCCGCAACCGCCGCCGCATCCACCTTGGCCGCTTGCAGGGTTCCGGCGATGGCCCCGCCCAGCATTTCGACATCGAGCGTCGACAGGCTGTCGATCGCGCCGAGCCCGAACAGGAAGATCCGCTTCAGCGCGCCATCGGGTGCAACAATGTCGAGCGAACTGTCCCGCCGGCCGGTGAAGGCCGCAGCCGCCATGGCGCGCGAAATCTGGCCCTTGGCACGCTTGTCGGCGGCGGCGGCAAGGCCTCCGAGCTTTTCGCCTTCTGGCACGAGCAGCACGAGAACGCCGGATTTCGGCAGGGCGGGAGCAGCAAATGTGAGCTTCATGATCAGCCTTTCTTCGAATTGACTTGTCTCTAGCCTGATTTGCGCCCGCGGGGAAAGATATCCGCATTGACGTTTCGTTCACCATACCAGTGGGTTGGCGCCAGTTTTGCCTGATTCGGAAGTGAAGACGGGGCAGGAATGAAAAGCTTCACGGCGGCGGCGAAGTTCGGTAAGAAAGCGTAAAGAATTGTGATCGACTGCGGGGCCGAGTGAGGGGAACGGACTTCAAGAACCGGAAGGCGGGTCGTCTGTGGAGGCAGGTGTGCGCCGCGGGCGTGCTTGCGGCAGCCGGCCTGTCCCTCACGCTCGTCAGTGCCGATGCGGCGACCCCCCGCATCCCTCGCAAGCCGTCGCCCAAGTTCGTGGCCCCGGACTTGAAAGCGGTGCCGAAGGGGACACGGGTTGACGTTCTGGCGGATCGCCTGACGTACGACGGCAGAACAAAAATTGCTACCGCCACCGGCACGGTCCGCCTCACCTACGGCCCCTATGTCCTGACCGCCTCGAAGGTGGTCTACGACATGAAGCGGAAACTGTTCAGCGCCAACGGCTCAATCGAATTCCGCGAACCGAACGGCAACATCCTGCAGGCCGACTACGCCCAGCTCACCGAAACCTTCAAGGAAGGTTTTGCCAACCACGTGAAGGCGCTGCTCACCAACGACGTGACCATCACCGCCCGTTACGCCCAGCGCTTCGAGAATGGCGTCACCGTCTATGAGGATGCCGCCTATACCGCCTGCAAGGCCTGCATCGATGAGGGCGGCACCCCCCTGTGGCAGATCGTGGCCAAGCGGACGGAACACGATTCCAACGAGCACACGCTCTACTACCACGACGCTCATCTCGAGATCGGCGGCGTGCCGGTGGCCTGGACCCCCTATTTCTCTTACCCCGACCCGACGGTGAAGCGCCGCACCGGATTTCTGCTGCCCAATTTCAAGGGCGGCGAAGCCTATGGTTTCGGAGTCATCACGCCCTATTTCTACGAGGTCGCGCCCAACAAGGACATCACCTTCTCGCCCATGTGGAACACCCGCCAGGGCGTGCTGGGCGATCTCGAATGGCGCCATCGCCTGGCCTCGGGCATCTACAAGATCCGCGGCTATGGCATCTACGAGACCGACCCCAACAAACAGGCCATGGGTCCGTGGCGCGGTGCCATCGAGTCCAAGGGCGACTTCAAGCTGAACAACACCTGGAGCTGGGGCTGGGACGGGACGGTCGCCAGCGACCGCGAATTCCTGTCGGACTACGACATCTCCAACGACTCCATTCTGACCAGTTCGGTACACACCACGGGCCTTTCGGGCCGCAACTATGCCAATGCGCAGGTGATCCACTATCAGACCCAGGAGCAGGGCGAGAGCCAGGATGTGATGCCCGTGGTACTGCCCTATGTCACCGCGAACTACGTGTTCGACGAACCGGTGCTGGGCGGAGAGCTGGCCTTGGACATGAGTGCCTATTCGCTGCGCCGTCTGGATCCGGATAGCCGGTTTGCCATCGGAACCGAACAGAGCCATGCCGTGTCACGTCTGAGTTGGCGCCGCCAGATGATCAGCGATGCCGGCCTGGTCGTGACCCCCTTCACCGAACTCCGCTCCGACCTCTACGTTGCCGACAACGTGCTGGGCCCGGGAACCACCCAGGCGACCGAGACCGATTTCCTGCCCTCGGCCGGCTTCGACATGCGCTATCCGATGATCGCCGACTACGGCGTTGCGCAAGGCGTGATGACGCCGGTCTTCCAGATCATTGCCGCGCCATCCGAACCGAACCACGCGGCCATCGGCAATGAAGACGCGATCACGCTCAACTTTGATAGCACCAACCTGTTCCTCAGCGATCGCTTCACCGGCTTTGACCGCTATGAAGGTGGTGTCCGGGCCAATGCCGGTCTGACCTACACACTGTTGGGCGAAAACGGCGGTTTCATTCGCGCCAGTCTTGGCGAGTCCTTTCATATCGCGGGCAAGAACAGCTTCGCCGCGGGCTCTGGCCTCGACGGCACGTCTTCCGATCTGGTCGGTGCCCTGACGCTGCAGCTGAACGAGAATATTACGCTTGGTTACCAGGCGCGCCTCGAAGAGGATCTGTCCCGCATCAACGTCCAGGAAGCCAGTGTTGGCCTCACTTTCGACAGGATTTCCGGCTCTTTGAACTATGCGGATATTGCCGCAGCCGCCAACTACGGGAGACAGACTGCGGAAGAGCAGGTCTGGGGTGACGCGACCTACATGTTCTCCGATGCATGGGGCCTGTTTGGCGGCTTCAGGTATGACATCAGGGATAATCGTTTCATGGATGAGACCATCGGCGTGAGCTTCAATTGCGATTGCATGAATGCCCAGCTGGCCTATTCCAGGAGCCTGACCGACACTGGCGCGACCGAACACAAGATCAGCGTGAGTGTCGAGCTTCGGACCATCGGCGAAGTTGGCGGCGGGTTCAGCTTCTGATGCGGCGTTCAAGACTTCTGTTTGCCGCGGCGCTGGCACTGCCGCTTGCCTGTTTGATGCCGATGAGCATGGCTGCCGCCCAAAGCCAGGGCGTGGTCGCCATCGTCAATGACATTCCCATCACCGAGCACGACATCACCCAGCGCATCGCCTTGATGAACATCCTGCGCGACGGCGGACCCAATCTCGACCGCAAGACGGCGCTGCGGTCTCTGATCGATGAACAGGTCAAGATCGTCGATGCGAAGCGCTACGGCATGTCGCCCTCCGACGCGGAAATCCGAACTCAGGTCGAGCGCATGGCCAAGGGCATGGGGACCGATCGCGACGGTCTCACCGCGCGGCTCAAGAAGCAAGGCATCAGCTCAGCCACCTTCGACCGTTACGTCGGGGCCCTGATCGGCTTCAACCGCGTCATCACCGGCAAGCACCGGGGCGGCGTCGACGTCTCGGATGCCGAAGTCGACGCCAAGATGCAGGAGATCAAGTCCAAGGCGGACAGCCAGATTGCCAAGATCATGAACGACCCGCGCATGAAGGGCGTGACCGTCTTTTCGCTGCTGGAGATCAGTCTGCCGCTCGACAGTTCGGACCCCATGCTGATGCAGTCGCGGTTCGTCGAGGCTGAGCAGGTCTTGCGGCAATTCAAGGGCTGCAACAAGGCCAGGGCTGCGGCCTCCGGAGTCTTCAATGTCAAGATCGGCAAGCCCTTCGATGCCGATGCCGCAAAGCTCCCGCCTCAACTGCGCGACGCGCTGGTGAAAGCCGGCACCGGGCGCGCCGTGGGGCCTATGCGCGGCAAGGGCAGCATTCAGCTGCTGGCGCTGTGCGGCACCCGCAAATTGACGCCACCCAAGCCGGACTTCAAGATGCCGACGCGGGAGCAGGTCCGCCGCTCCCTCATCAATGACAAGTTCGACGGGATCGAGGAAGACTATCTGAAGACGGTTCGCGGTAACGTCTATGTCGAGTACCGCACCGACAAATACACCCAATAGCATGGCGCCGCCGTCACCGATCCTTCTCACCTCCGGCGAGCCCGCCGGCGTGGCGCCCGACATCACGGCAGCGGCATGGGAAACTCTTCATCAGGATCCATCCTGCTGCTTTTTCCTGCTCGGCGATGCCGCCTATTGGCAGGCGCGCAATCCTGGCCTTGCGATCGCCGAAATCGGCGCGCCATCCGAGGCGTATGATGTCTTCGCCGAGGCGCTGCCGGTTCTCCACCGTCCCCTGGCGCGGCATCCGAAGGCCGGCACGATCGACGCTGCAACGGCGCCCCAGGTGATTGCCGCCATTGACGAAGCCGTCGACATGGCCTTCGGCGGGTCCGTCTCAGCCATCGTCACCAATCCCATCCAGAAGGAAGCGCTCTACGCTGCAGGTTTTCATTTCCAGGGACATACGGACTATCTCGCCCATCTTTCGGCACGCCACGACCATCCGGTGCAGGAGGTGATGATGCTGGTCGCCGCCGGCCTCCGCACGGTGCCGGTCACCGTCCACATTCCCTTGAAGGACGTGCCTGCCGTGCTGACCCAGGATCTGATCGTCGATCAGGCCCGGGTCACCGCCCGCGATCTCATGCGCTATTTCGGCATTGCCAGTCCGCGGCTGGCCTTTACCGGCCTCAACCCTCACGCCGGCGAAAACGGCAGCATGGGGCACGAGGAAATCGACATCATCATTCCGGCACTCGATCAATTGAGATCCGGGGGCCTCACCGTGATCGGCCCGATGCCCGCCGATACGGCGTTTCATGCGGAGGCCCGCGCCACCTATGACGTCATCCTCTGCATGTACCATGACCAGGCCCTGATCCCGGTGAAGACCCTCGACTTCCATGGCGGCGTCAATGTCAGCCTGGGATTGCCCTTCATCCGTACCTCGCCGGATCATGGCACGGCGTTGAGCCTCGCCGGCAAGGGCCTGGCCAATCCAGCCAGTCTCATCGCCGCCATCCGCCTGGCCTCCGAAATGGCACAGGCCACCCGTGACTGACGGCGGCCTGCCGCCGCTCCGCGACGTCATCGCCCGCTTCGGGCTCGCCGCGAAGAAGAGCCTTGGCCAGAATTTCCTGTTCGACCTCAATCTCACCCGCCGCATCGCCCGTGCCGCGGCCCCGCTCGACAGCACGACGGTCATCGAAGTGGGCCCTGGCCCCGGCGGCCTCACCCGCGCCCTGTTGATGGAAGGTGCAAGCCGCGTCGTCGCCATCGAGCGCGACGCCCGCGCCATCGCGGCACTGGAGGAGATTTCCGCCGCCTATCCCGGCTGCCTCACCATCGTCGAGGGCGATGCGCTCGCGGTCGACTGGCCGGCACTTGCCACAGGCCCTGCGAAGATCGTCGCCAACCTTCCCTACAACATCGCCACCGAACTCTTGACCGGCTGGCTCACCTCCGAGCCCTGGCCGCCGTGGTTCGCCTCGCTCACCCTGATGTTCCAGAAGGAAGTGGCCGGGCGCATCGTCGCCCCGCACGGCGGCAAGGACTATGGCCGCCTCTCCGTCCTCAGCCAGTACCGCTGCACGGCAAAGAAACTCTTTGACGTCAACCGCTCCGCCTTCACGCCACCACCCAAGGTCACCTCCTCCATCGTGCAGCTGGTGCCGCGCCCCGACCCCCGGCCACATTGCGATCTGAAAGACCTGCAGCGCGTCACCGCGGCCGCCTTCGGTCAGCGCCGCAAGATGCTCCGCTCCAGCCTCAGATCGCTTGTGGAACATCCGGAAGACTTGTTGCGGGTGGCCGGTATCGCGCCGGAGCTCCGTGCCGAACAGGTGCCGGTCGAAGGCTTTGCCCGCCTCGCCGCGCGGTTCAGAGATCTTTCGTCAGATCACGGACGAACTGGGTCAGGCCCAGCTGCCGCCGGCGCCTGAGGCGTTCGCAGGTCAGGATGGCGTCGATCTGGGCGCTGGCCGCGTCCATGTTGTCGTTCACGATGACGTAGTCATATTCCGGCCAATGGCTGATTTCGTCGGCCGCCTTCGCCATGCGCTTGGCAACGGTCGATGCCGAATCCTGGGCCCGCCGGATCAGCCGCTCACGCAGCTCCTCTGCCGACGGCGGCAGGATGAAGACGCGCACCAGGTCCTCCTCCATCGCCTGGGCCAGCTGCTGTGTGCCTTGCCAGTCGATGTCGAACAGCACGTCGCGTCCCCTGGACAGTGCGTCTTCCACCGGCTTTCGCGGCGTGCCGTAGAAATTGCCGAACACCTCCGCATATTCGAGCAGATGGCCCGCGTCGCGCTGCTTGGCGAAGGCATCCTTGCTGATGAAGTGATAATCCTTGCCATCCACTTCGCCCGGCCGCGGCGGCCGTGTCGTCACCGACACCGACATGGTGATGTTGGGGTCCTTGGCCAGCAGCATGCGCGACAGCGTCGTCTTGCCGGCGCCGGAAGGCGAAGACATCACCAGCAGAAGGCCGCGGCGTTGGATCTGGGTCATGGTCTCACTCGATGTTCTGAACCTGCTCGCGCATCTGGTCGATCACCGTCTTGAGATCGAGCCCGATGGCGGTCAGCGAGCGGTCGGCCGATTTGGAGCACAGCGTGTTGGATTCACGATTAAATTCCTGGGCCAGGAAATCGAACTTGCGGCCCACGGCGTCGGGCGAGTTGAGCAGCGCCTGAGCCGCCTCCACATGGGCATCCAGCCGGTCAAGCTCTTCCTGGATGTCGCTCCGGGTGGCCAGCAGCACGGCCTCCTGGTGCAGCCGGTCGGCATCGAAGGCAGCGCCCGTGTCCAGAAGCCGCGCCACCTGCTCGGCCAGCCGTTGGCGGATGGCCTCGACGCTGCGCGAGGGATGGGCGCGCGCTGAATCCACCAGCTCCTTGATCCGCCCGATCTGGCCGCTGACCAGCGCCTTGAGCTTCGCCCCCTCATCACGACGCGCCGCGACGAGTGACGCGGCGGCTTCCTCGAAAGATGCGAGAATCGCGGCTTGCCGGGCTTCGACGGCCGCCTCGTCCTCCGCCTCCGGCACCACTTCCAGCACGCCGCGAATGGACAGCAGCGTATCGGCCCGCAAGGGTTCGCCGCCAATCCGGTCGCGCAGCGCCTCGCCCGCATCCACCAGCTGGTTCAGCACCTCCTCGTTGAGCCGCACCGTTTCGGGAGTCGCCGTGCCGCTGATGCTGAGGGAAACTTGCAGATTGCCGCGCCGCAACGCCTTCTGGGCAGCGGTCCGCACGCCGCCTTCAAGCCCCTCATAGCCGGCCGGCAAACGGCAGCGCACGTCGAGCGCCTTGCCGTTTACACTCTTCACGTCCCATTGCCAGGCAAGCCCGTCCTGCGCGCCGGCGCTGCGGGCATATCCCGTCATGCTGCTGATGGTCATCGGCACCCCAGTTCGATTCGACTTGCCTGTCTTAGAGCAGAAGTGGTGGCAGGGAAAAGGGTTAGCGCCTGGGATTGCGCTTCGGAACGGCCACCAGTTGATTGTCGACCCGGATCACGCTGCCAGGCTTGGGATCAGGGCTGGCACCTGTCCGCCGTGGTTTGGCTTGCGGCACCGGCGGCGTAGGGGCCGCGCCCGATGCTTGTGGCGTCGGCGTGGTCTCGGGGGCCGGTTCTGGTGCAGGCGTGGGGCCGGCCTCCGGCTGTGGATCGGGTGGCGTCGGTACGGCATCCGCCGTCTCGGGCTCTGGCGGCGGGCCGGTGTCTTCGAGCACCGGAGGCGGCACCACCGGCGGCGTGACATCGCTTCCCCCGTCGGCATCGGCAGTTGCCGTGGCGGGTGGTGTCACCAGTTCCGGCGGTGGTGGGGCGGGTGGCGGTGGCTCGGAGCCGCCAGCCATGCCATCGGGCACTGCTGGCTCAGCTGGGGCCGGTGACTCTGCCGGCGCGGCCTGATCCTGGGGCGTTTCGACGGGCGTATCAGCGGCCGCGTCGGCTGCAGCGGCCGCGGCGGCATTGCCGGCAATCTGGCGCCACCGCTTCACATTGGCATTATGCTCTTCGAGCGTGGCGGCGAAGGCATGCCCGCCGCTGCCATCCGCCACGAAATAGAGATAGTCCGTCGGTTGCGGATTGAGCACGGCCTCCAGCGCCGCACGCCCCGGATTGGCGATCGGCCCCGGTGGCAGCCCGTTGATGCGGTAGGTGTTGTAGGGCGTCTCGTTCTGGATGTCGGCGCGGGTCAGCCTGCGGTCCAGCTTGCCCTTGCCGCCGACCAGACCATAGATGATCGTGGGGTCGGACTGCAGCCGCATGTTCTTCTTGAGGCGGTTCATGAACACCGAGGCGATCACCGGCCGTTCGACGGCGACACCGGTTTCCTTCTCGACGATCGAAGCAAGCACCACCGCCTCTTCCTTGGTGTCGATCGGAAGCAGCGGCGAGCGGTTGTCCCACAGGCTGTCGAGCAGCTTCTCCTGCGCCGCCTGCATGTCTTCCACCAGTTTCTGCCGGGTCGTGCCGCGCCGGAACACATAGGTGTCCGGCATGATCGACCCTTCCGGTGGAACCAGGGCGGGCGGACCTTCGAGGATCTCGTTGGCGTTGACACGCGCCACCGCCATCTCGCTGGTCCATCCCTCGGGCACGGAAAGCTTGTAGGTGATCGACTTGCCGCTGGCGATGAGGGCCATGACGTCGCGCATGCTGGCCTCGGCCGGGAACTCATACTCGCCGGCTTTCAGCCGTGTCCGCGTTCCGGTGAAATGGGCCATCGCCGAAAACACCCGCGCGTCGCTGATGATGCCGGCCTCCTGCAGGCCGGCGGCGATCTCCGGCGTGCCCAGGCCCTTGCCGACTGTATAGATCTTGTTCTCGGCCAGCGGTCCCGGCAGCGTATATTCCTGATAGGCATAGAACGCGCCGCCGGCTGCCAATACTCCGCTGACCAGCAGCAGCACGAAGAACCAGACGAAGACCCGTGACACCGCAGACGGACGTTTCCGGACCGGCTTCGGTTCGGGGACCTTGCCCCGCTCTCTCGGTTTCTTCACCAGCCCTCCTTCGACGGATTATGCGTCGTAGCGGCGCATGATCAGCGATGCGTTGGTGCCACCGAAACCAAAAGAATTCGACAGAACTGTGTTGACTTGCTTTTTCTTTGCAACCTTCGGCACCAGGTCCACCTGCGTCTCGACCGAAGGATTGTCGAGATTGAGCGTCGGCGGAACGATATTGTCGCGGATCGCGAGGATCGAGAAGATCGCCTCCACCGCCCCTGCCGCACCGAGCAGGTGCCCGACGGACGACTTCGTCGATGACATGGTCAGGCCATCGCTGCGATTGCCAAGCAGGCGTTCGACGGCGCGCAGTTCGATTTCGTCGCCAAGCGGCGTCGATGTGCCGTGAGCGTTGACATAGTCAATATCGCTGGCCTGCATTCCGGCCCGCTTGAGGGCCGCCTGCATGCAGCGGTAGGCACCGTCGCCGTCAGGCGATGGCGCGGTGACATGGTAGGCATCGCCGGACATGCCGTAGCCCACGATCTCCGCATAGATCTTGGCGCCCCGCGCCTTGGCGTGTTCCAGTTCCTCGAGCACGACGACGCCGGAGCCTTCGCCCATCACGAAGCCGTCGCGGTCCTGGTCATAGGGGCGCGAGCCCTTTTCGGGCGTGTCGTTGAATTTGGTCGACAGCGCCTTGCAGGCAATGAAGCCGGCGATGCCCAGCCGGCACACCGCCGATTCAGCGCCGCCCGCGATCATGATGTCGGCATCGTCGAGCGCGATGAGCCGCGCCGCGTCGCCGATTGCATGCGAACCGGTCGAGCACGCCGTCACCACCGCTTGGTTTGGCCCCTTGAAACCGAACTCGATGGACAGCAGGCCGGAAGCCAGGTTGATGAGCGCGCTCGGAATGAAGAACGGGCTGATGCGCCGCGGCCCCTTCTCGTGCATCAGCATCGTGGTGTCGGCAATGTTGCTCAAGCCGCCGATGCCGGACCCGACCAGAACACCGGCGCGGTAGCGCTCGTCTTCGGTTGTGAGCTCCAGCCCGGAATCCGTCATCGCCTGCTTGGCTGCGGCCATCGCATAGATGATGAAATCGTCGTAGCGGCGCAGGTCCTTGTGGTCCATCCACTGTTCGGGATTGAACGTGGCATCGCTGCCGTCGCCGCGCTTCACCTCGCAGGCGATGCGGCACGGAAGATCGGACGCATCAAAGCGCGTGATCGTACCTGCACCCGACTGTCCCTGCAGCAGCCGGCTCCAGGTCTCTTCGATCCCGGTGGCAAGCGGCGAGACGATTCCCAATCCCGTCACGACAACACGGCGCATGCGACAATGCCCTTTCTACGTGAAAACGCGGCGGCAGGATGTTTCAGCTCCTGCCTCCGCGATCAATTCTGCTGAGATCGCCCCCATTGGGAGCCGATGCCTGGATTAGGCAGCGTTCTTTTCAATGAACTTCACGGCATCGCCAACCGTCTGGATGGTTTCCGCAGCATCATCGGGAATTTCGATGCCGAATTCCTCTTCAAAGGCCATGACCAGCTCGACGGTGTCGAGACTGTCCGCGCCGAGATCATCGATGAAGCTCGCCTCCGGCTTGACCTTGTCGCCTTCCACGCCGAGGTGGTCGACAACGATCTTCTTCACCCGCTCAGCCACATCACTCATTGTTTATCGTCCTTGGTTGTTTTGTCTTCAAGCGGCAGGACAACAGATTCCCCTGTCTATCCCCCTCACGCCGGAGGCTTCCCTACCACAAAAACAGGCGCCGTCAAAAGGGGCATTCATAGGGCTTGTTATCGTTAGGGAAATCAATGGCAAAACCACAACGCAACCGGCGCGCGCAGGGCATCCGGCGGCGGCTTCCGCCTGTCCTGTAGTGCGAGCGATCTGGCCACCCCTGATGATCACTTAGATCATCGCCATGCCGCCATTGACGTGCAGCGTCTGGCCGGTGACGTAGCCTGCCTCTTCGGAGGCGAGGTAGAGCACGGCGGCGGCGATATCGTCGGGCGAGCCGAGCTTGCCTGCGGGCACGCGGCCGAGAATCGCTTCCTTCTGCTTGTCGTTCAGAACGTCCGTCATCGGCGTGGCGATGAAGCCCGGCG
>CAZECZ010000042.1:0-30123 GCA_964510815.1 uncultured Aestuariivirga sp. | reverse complement strand
CGCAGCTGTCTACATCGTCAGCACCGTTTGCTATTGGTTATGAGTCCTGAGCCTAAAGCCTCAGGGCATCATCGCCATTCTTCAAGCGATCAAGACGGCAGGTGCGTTGCAAGCAGAATTGGTGATCCAGTGAGATCTATGCCACCAAAGCGGATTGGGATCGTCACGTTGCCTTTGCTGTTGTTATGGGCTACTTGCGCCCTCGCTTCCGAGTCGACCCAGGGCAGCGATGAAGACAACACGACAAAGGCAGCCAACAGCTACTGCCTCAACATCGCCGACAAGGCAGCGGATGCGCGGATCGCATGGCAAATGAAACGGTTGAACGAGCTTCAAGCCAAAGTCGAAACCAGAATATCAGAGCTTGAGCAGCGCCAGAGTGAGGTCAAGTCCTGGATAGATCGACAGCAAGCCCTGTTGGAGTCTGCAGAGAAGGGACTGGTGGAAATCTACTCGACGATGGACCCCGACGCCGCCGCGGACCAGTTGGCAGCACTCGACATTCGAATCGCCGCCTCAGTTTTGCATCAGCTGAAACCGCGTGAAGCAGGCGCCATTCTTGACGTCATGAGGACAGACCGGGCGGCAGAGCTCGTCCGGATGCTCGCTTCCGCATCAGCAGCGCCATTAGCTGGGTCCACGCAATGATGCACCGTTGTGCCGCCCTAACATTCATCTGCCTCACGGCTGCATGCTCCCCTGATCTGGAAACCATCGGGCGCGCACCGCCACTGTCACCGGTAGGATCGGGGGTCGGACTTTCGGCGAGAACCAAACCGGTTGAAGACGTTGCTGCATTGTCACAGGTACCCACGAGCTGGGTTGGAGGAAGCGCGGACTACTTTCGTGATGCCAGAGCCAGCCGTGTAGGCGACATCATCACGGTGAAGATCGCGATTAATGACCGGGCAAGCCTGAACAATACTTCCAACCGAAGTCGCAAGTCGTCAACGGGTGGCAATCTGGGATTCAATTATGATGTCATGGGAGTTGTTGGCGCAGACCTCAACGGCAAAGGAAACATTAATTCGAATTCCAGCGCTGAGGGTCAAGGATCCACGGAGCGATCGGAAAGAGTCGAACTGTCGATCGCCGCCGTCGTTACACAGCTTCTTCCCAATGGCTATCTACTGATCGAAGGAAGCCAGGAAGTGCTCGTAAACTTCGAACAGAGGACGCTGAGAGTCGCAGGCCTCATACGTCCCGCTGACATCGCCCCGGATAACTCGATCTCATATGAGAAGATCGCGGAAGCCAGGATTGCGTATGGCGGACAAGGACGGGTCTCCGAAGTTCAGCAGCCAGGCTGGGGCCAGCAGATCTGGGACCGGCTCTCACCGTTCTAGGATACACTCAACACGATGACATCACAGCCGGGTTCAGGAGGGGGCGGGAGCAAGATGATGCTGGTCGCTCTGATACTTATACTTTCTCTGACCGGAGCTGGCGCGGGCTTTACCGTTGGTACTCTGCTAAATGCGGCATCTGATGCTCTCCCCGTGAAAGCGACCGAAGGTGTCGCAAGCAATGCTCCGCACGAGGGAGACCATACCGGCAAGGGTAACGCCGCTGCTGTTCACGCCGACAGTGCGCCATCGGCATCCAGCGACGACCTCCCACAAGATCTCGACCTGAATGTGGTGCCGTTTCCACCGGTTCTCACGACTTTGGCAGCGCCGCCCGGCCGATGGATCCGCCTTGAAGGTTCCGCCCTCATCATGAAGCAAACAGAGATTTCTAAAGATGTTCTCGCCGAGAAGGCTGCCGAGCAGATCCTTACTTACCTGCGCACCGTCAACATGGACCAAATAGAGGGGCCAAGCGGATTCCTCGGCCTGCGGGAAGATATCAACGAGATGGTGCGTGTGCTTTCAGACGACCAAGTTCGCGGTATCCTGATTCATGGGGTGGTGGTAGAATGAGAATGCCACTTATCCTTGCCGTGCAACTTCTTGTGGCGAGTTCTGCCGGTGCCCAGACACCCGACCTGCAGAACCTCCTGCAATCCGGCCAAGTTACTGTGTCAGGACAAATTATCCAATATGTCGCCTTGATCACCATCCTCTCAATCGCTCCTGGGTTTTTGATCATGGTGACAAGTTTTACGCGATTCGTGATCGCATTCTCATTCCTACGCTCAGGTTTGGGACTTCAAAGCACACCAGCAAATCTCGTCCTGATATCGTTGTCGCTCTTTCTGACCTTCTTCGTGATGGCGCCGGTCTTCGACAGCGCCTGGATCAAGGGGCTGAAGCCATACTCGTCCGGCCAGATATCAGAAGCTGAAGCCTATGAGCGGATCACTCTTCCGTTTCGGGATTTCATGACATCAAACGTACGTGAAAAAGACCTATCATTGTTCTATGACATCGCCAGAGATCGAGGTGTCGCAATCCAAGACCCGATGGGCAGAATTGACCTCCGCATACTCATTCCAGCCTTCATGATCTCGGAATTGCGACGAGGGTTCGAGATCGGCTTCCTCATAGCGCTTCCGTTTCTCGTGATTGATTTGATCGTCTCCCTGCTGACAATGTCGATGGGCATGATGATGCTACCGCCAACCGTCATTTCATTGCCGTTCAAAGTTCTGTTTTTTGTCCTGATCGACGGTTGGAATCTTCTCATTGGAAGTTTATTGAAAAGCTTCAATCTTTCTTAACCAATTCCCTTAGCGACCAGGTAGAGTTTCTAGCCTAGGACTTCGGCACACGGAGAGATCACGAGATCTCAGGTATGATGCCGCTCCGCAGTACCGGTCGCATCCGGAATGTCCCAGAAAACCTTGTTAGTATGAGTATAGGGACAAGTCACATGTCGAGTATATTGACGAACACTTCTGCAATGACCGCTTTGCAGAGTCTTTCCAACACCAACAAGAGCCTGTCGCTCACCCAGAATCGCATCGCGACGGGATATCGCGTCAACAGCGCGGAGGACAATGCTGCGTACTGGTCGATTGCAACCACAATGAAATCGGATCGCGGTGCGCTATCAACAGTCAAGGACGCACTCGGGCTGGGTGCAGCCACCATCGATGTCGCTTACACCGGCATGAATGCTGCCATCGATGTGACCAAGGAGATCAAGAACAAGTTGGTCGCTGCGCGTCAACCTGGTGTCGACCGTGAAAAGATTCAATCGGAAATCACCGAACTCCAGAACCAATTGACGAGCATTGCAGATTCCTCCGTATTCAGTGGTGAGAACTGGCTTTCGGTTGATTCGAGTGCGACCGGATACAATGCGACGAAGACAATGATCGCATCGTTTTCCAGATCAGGCGGCTCGGTGTCGGTTGGGACTCTTTCCATCGACGTTGACTCGGTGAAACTGTTTGACGGAAACGACCAGTCAGGGATACTGGATTCCACCGATACGACCGCAAATGGTGGTGTCGACTACGCGGTGTCAGATCTCGATATCTCAAGCCTGACGGATACGGACAATGATCTGGCTGATCTGGAGCAGATGATTGGTTATGTCGACGATGCCATCAGCGGTATGACGACTGCGGCGAGCAATCTTGGCGCCATCAAGCAGCGAACCACGATGCAGTCTGAGTTTGTGGGCGCATTGATGAGCGCAATCGACCGTGGCGTCGGTGCATTGATTGATGCCGACATGAATGAGGAGTCGACGAAATTGCAGGCGCTCCAGGTTCAACAGGCGCTCGGCATCCAGGCTCTTAGCATTGCCAATCAGAACAGCCAATCGATCTTGTCTCTATTCCGCTAAGAGCGGAAGAGTGATGGGCAGCCGGCATCTCGGGCTGCCCATCGCACGCGTCATTAAACGCTTGGAAACCTTACGTGTTGTAGACCACTTGTGCGGCGGAAGCATGGCTCGAAGAGCCAGCCCGGCATGATGCCCACCCGTCACACCCGGTTTAGCCGGAATGTCCCCAACTGGATTGTTTGTAATCGAAGGGACATGCCCTATGGCAAGTATCTTGACCAATGTCTCTGCAATGACGGCATTGCAGAGTCTCAATGCAACCAACAAAGCGCTAGACATAACTCAGAACCGAATTTCAACTGGCTATCGTGTTGGCAGTGCCGAACACAATGCCGCCTACTGGTCCATTGCGACGACCATGCGTTCTGACAATGGAGCTCTATCGACGGTGAAAGACGCCCTCGGCTTGGGCGCCGCCACGATCGACGTCGCATATACCGGCATGAACAGCGCGATTGAGGTGACCAAGGAAATCAAGAACAAGCTGGTTGCTGCACGCCAACCCGGAATTGACCGGGAAAAGGTGCAATCCGAAATCGCCGAGCTCCAGAACCAGTTGACAAGCATTGGTGACTCATCTGTCTTCAGCGGCGAGAATTGGCTATCGGTCGATTCATCCGCAACCAGCTACAACTCGACCAAGACCATTGTTGCATCCTTCTCCCGGTCGGGTGGCGCAATTTCGATTGGAACGATCTCGGTCGACTTGACGACGACGGAACTGTTTGATGCAGCCGATCAGACCGGAATACTCGACTCCGAAGATACGACGACAAATGGGGGTGTCACTTACTCGGCTGTGACACTTGACATCTCGACATTGACAGATACCGACAATGATCTTGCGGATCTCGAGCAGATGATATCGTGGGTGGACGACGCCATCGGCAGCATGACGACGGCCGCCAGCAATCTTGGTGCTGTCAAGCAGCGAACAAATATGCAGAAGGACTTCGTGGGATCGCTGATGGATGCGATTAATCGCGGAATCGGGACTTTGGTCGATGCCGACATGAACGAGGAGTCGACGAAGCTTCAGGCACTCCAGGTTCAGCAGCAATTGGGAGTCCAGGCACTGAGTATCGCCAACCAGAACAATCAGTCAATTCTTTCGCTCTTCCGCTAGAGCTAGGCCCTGATGTCGGCGCGCGGCTTTGATCGCGCGCCACATCTAGCTTCGTGCTGTCTCACGATGAGGCTTGGCGTTAACGAATTGCTAACCATATTCAGAGTATCGCTCATCTTGCGGGCAAGCCCAGCGCTTGCTGCGGCATGATGCCGATCCGCCAACCGGCTAGATCCGGAATGTTCCCATTCATGGAATTCCTGAATCTCAGGGGCGGGCGAGATGGCCAGTATCAAGACAAATGTGTCGGCAATGACGGCGTTGCAAAGCTTGACAACGACGATGCGGATGCTCGACCAAACACAAACCAGAATTTCGACCGGTTACCGGGTCGGAACCGCCGAAGACAACGCGGCTTACTGGTCAATAGCCACGACCATGCGATCCGACAACAGTGCCCTTTCCACGGTCATGGACGCCCTCGGTCTCGGAGCCGCGACCATTGATGTGTCCTACACAGGAATGAACAGCGCGATAGAAGCGGCAAAGGAGATCAAGAACAAACTCGTCGCAGCTCGCCAACCGGGGCTCGATCGGGCCAAGATCCAGTCAGAAGTTGCCGAGTTGCAACGGCAATTGACTAGCATCGGGAATACTTCAGTGTTCAGCGGCGAGAACTGGATTTCAGTTGATTCGAGCCTGCCAGACTACAATCCGACCAAGACGGTCGTCGCGTCGTTCTCCCGCAGTGGGGGTTCCATTTCCATTGGCACGATCAGCGTGGATGTCGCCGGCATCAAGCTGTTCGATGCGGCCGATCAGTCAGGCATCCTTGATGTGGAGGACACAACCACAAATGGGGGCGTGACCTACTCGGTAGCTACCCTTGATATCTCCACCTTGACCAACAATGACACCGATCTGCAAGATCTCGAACAGATGATTTCCTGGGTCGATGACGCTATTGGCAACATGACTACCGCGGCAGCCAACCTGGGTGCCGTGAAGCAACGTGTGACGCTGCAGCAAGAATTCGTCAAGACATTGATTGATGCCATCACCCGTGGGATCGGGACGCTCGTCGATGCAGATATGAACGAAGAGTCGACGCGCCTCCAAGCGCTCCAAGTCCAGCAGCAACTGGGTGTGCAGTCCCTTAGCATCGCCAATCAGAACAGTCAGAGCATTCTTTCGCTCTTCCGGCAGTAGCCGCCAGCCAGCGGTCAAACCTCGCGCAAGATTCGACATCGAAGGTGAGGTGAGGCGTCGGCGAATGTGGTAGGAAGAGGAACGAATCCGTGCAGATGCTGGATATCTTGAAGAAGCTGCGGGGCGGCCTTGCGGCGCTGGGCACCCGACGGCTCGCCGTGCTGGCACTGGCTGGACTCTTCGTCTTTGTTGCTGTTGGGGCCAGTGGGTATTTGCTCAGCAGGCCGCAACGTGAAGTTCTTTATTCAGGTCTGGATCAAGAAGATGTTACCCGAATCGGGACCGTTCTCAGTGATGCGGGAATGGATTTCGATGTGTCGGTCACGGGAGACGCGGTTTCTGTTGCCAATGGGGTCGGCGCGAAGGCCCGAATGATTCTAGCGAGGAAGGGGTTGCCGCGAAGTGATTCTGCTGGATACGAGCTCTTCGACAAGCTTGGATCACTTGGTCTCACCACATTCATGCAGCAAGTTACCAAAGTGCGAGCATTGGAAGGCGAGCTCGCGCGAACCATTCAGCAGATTGATGGGGTGCGTGCCGCGCGGGTTCATCTTGCCATGCGCAATGAGGCAAGTTTCCGTAGTGCTGGCGAAAAGCCAACGGCATCGGTCGTTATTCGCGCGGATCGAAACACGGCGAAACTGGCAGCAAACGCAATCCGACATCTCGTGGCGGCCGCAATCCCCGGTCTGTCAACATCTCAAGTCGCGGTGATGAGCGCCGAGGGCATCCTTCTGACCTCCAATGATGACTCCATGTCTGCCGCACCGGAGAAACTTATCAGTCTTGAGCGCGAAGTTGCGGCTGACATAGAAGCACGTATATCGAAGACAATTGCACCCTATCTGGGTTTGGGTCAGTTCACCGTGAGCGTGAGCGCGAAGTTGAATGCTGACCGCCGACAGATCAACGAAACCGAATTTGATCCGGCTTCGAAGGTGGAGCGATCCACGCGAACGATCAAGGAAAGCGGGGAGGCAGAAAACGCGTCAGGGGCTGATGCCATATCAGTTGAGCAGAATGTACCCGTCGAGGAGTCTCCCAAGGCGAACGGCGACAACTCCCGGGAGAAGAAGGATCGCAAGGAAGAACTGACAAACTACGAGATCAATTCCAAATCGGTGTCCACAACGTCGGAAGGCTATGGAATCGATCATCTCTCGGTCGCAATCGTGGTGAACCGGGAACAGATTATCAAGATGCTAGGAGATGGCGCTTCGGAAGAGGCTGTCGAAAAAAAGGTCCTGGAAATCGGGCGACTCTCTTCGTCCGCGGCCGGTTTGGCCAAGGACCGGGGCGATGTGATTGAGGTTTCGGCAGTGGCGTTCGCACCGGAGATGGACCCGCTGACTGAAATCGGGGACAGAAGTGTCATGGAGGTCCTCAACGGATACCTGGGCAATATCATAAATGCGACGGCCCTGATTGTCGTATCACTGTTGGTGCTCCTTCTGGGTTTCCGCCCTGCACTGCGGATGATTTTGAACGAGAGGTCACTGTCATCAATCACGGATGAAGCTCAGTTGTTGCCGGGAAACGGAACCGTGCGGGCCATTGGCGATTTGACAACCCCCATCGGTGCTCACGCCAGTGAAATACCCCTCACAATGGATCCTCATTCTGAGGTGGAGCAGACGGATCCAATTGTCGATTCTCTCATACGTGGCGCAGCCCATGATCCAAAAGACAGACTCATCAAGATTGTCGAGATCGACCCCGACCGGGCTGTTCAAGTC
The DNA here is from genome assembly GCA_964510815.1 of uncultured Aestuariivirga sp. Taxonomy (GTDB): domain Bacteria; phylum Pseudomonadota; class Alphaproteobacteria; order Rhizobiales; family Aestuariivirgaceae; genus Aestuariivirga. The sequence continues at coordinate 22,374 of CAZECZ010000042.1, read as the reverse complement.
CTCAAGCAGTGGCTCAATGAGCCACAAGGTAGGGCAGCATGATTCCAATGTCGGATTGGTTCCTCCGGCGCACATCGGAAGCTTCCATAGCCGAATCCTGTGGTGGGTTGACAGACCTCGGTCAGTCGGGCGCAATTGAAGACAGATTGTCACTAGATGTTGATCAGCTGCAAAGAGCCTTTGACGATGGCTATCGCAAAGGCACGGCAGACGCAGAGGCTGAAGCAAATCGACGCCTCTCCCGGGAGACCGAGGCATCGGCGGCGAGCCGCAAGCAAGCACTAACGGCGATGGCGACACAATGCTCACAGTTTGTTGTGGATCAGATCAGAGACGAACTGAACTCACTGATGGGTGAACTGACGGCGTCATTGCTCGGTGTGCTTGACCCGTTCCTGGAGCAATCAGTGAAGGAAAATGCAGTGACCAGACTGTTAGAGCTTGTGGAAGAGGAGATCCTAAGAGGCCAGGATGCGTTGCTTGAGGTGCATGCACCAGTTGCTCTGCGTGACCGGCTTGAAGACATGTTGTCGGAACACCGCTTGTCTGCGACCATTGTCGAGGGAAGTTCGGTCGTTGTCCTCTCCAAAGCCGAGAAAGCGACTTTTGACAGTCTGGCCGAACGTTGGATTGAATGCATCCGGAACGGTGGTCTGTGAGTATGAGCGATGAAAGCACCTCGATCGGCGAGGTCGTCATAATCCGACGGAGGGGCGGCGACGATCTTGCGGCTACGAAGGGTGGCGCGTGGAAGATTGCCTACGCCGACTTTGTGACGGCAATGATGGCCTTCTTTCTCGTGATGTGGCTCATCAATGCCTCAAACGAGGCGACAAGAGCGCAAGTTGCCAGCTATTTCAACCCGATCAAATTGACGGATAGTTCCACAGGCAATCGAGGCCTCCGGGATCGCAAGAAACGGAAGACTACAGATTCGTACGGAGGCGAATCAACGACCGAGGGACCCGAGCCTTCGCCTGAAGACGTTGTTCACGAGTCGGAGATCATGAATGATCCCAATTCCACGTTGGACAAGATCTTGTCCGATGCGTCTGTCGGGTCAGGCAAAGGGAGACCCGTGTCAGCGGCGTCCGACATGTCCCCTCCTTCCATGAATCCGTCGGAGCTATCTGCACCGGGAGACGGGGATCCGTTCAGTCCACGCTCGTGGGACGAAACGAAGCAGATCGTGCCTCCCTTGAGAACGCAAGTGAATGCAGAGTCCAAGCAGGATCGAACGGCTCCGAATGTGAATATCACTTCATCGGAGAATGCCGGCGTAGGATTAAATCATCTGGACCGCGACAAAAATGGAAATGAACGAGCAACACCCAGAGAGCCAACTGATCGGGCCCCTCAGCAAACGGGTACGGAGGAGATGGCCTTTCAGCATGACATCAAAGAGGAGCAGCCTATCAATGAACGCGAGTCAAAGCAGAATGTAGCAGCCGAGATCTCGGCTGAAATTGCTGCTCGGCTGGGAAGTGGACTGGATCAACTGCCGGAATCGGTAGAAGTCGCAGCTGTCAGCGATGGCGTTCTCATAAGCCTCACAGACAAAGCAAATTTTGGGATGTTTAAGACGGGCTCGGCTGAGCCCGAGCCACAACTGTTCAATCTCGTCAGTGCCATCGCGTCTGTTCTAGCAGAGCGAAACGGCTTCATTGTCGTGCGTGGCCATACCGATTCACGCCCATTCCGGAACAAGAAATATGACAACTGGCAGCTATCAACTTCGCGTGCACACTTCGCACAATATATGCTGATTAAAGGGGGGCTGGATGAGCGGCGGATCCGACGCATTGAAGGAATGGCGGATCGCAATCCGAAGATTCCAGACGATCCGGACGCAGCTGCCAATCGCCGGATTGAGATCCTGCTCGGAACTGATGACCCATCGCAATGACGAAGCTGCTTTCCACTTTGATACTAATGGTCTGTTACCTGTCCACAACCCACGCCAATGGCACCGAGCTCAACAGAACTGATTTCATCACTCAACTGAGGCATCTTTTTGCAATGCAGGATGCTGTGGCATATGGCGACCGACAGGCTATCGAGGGGCAACGCCAGGTTCTAGCGGAACTGACCAAGTTTATGCCGCTCGGGCTTCCTGAACCCCGTTCCACACCAAACATAACCGGAGCGCTAGCAGCATATATCTTCAGCGGAGGTCAGCCTGCTGATGTCGAAAGTTACGTGAAGAAGCAAGAATTGGTGGGTCAGCGTAAAGAACTGCTGCAGGGTGCTGCTGCGTATATGCGGGGGCACCTTGATGACGCCCGAGCCAATCTGGCATCGATCGACCCTCTGACACTTCCACCGGCTTACGGAGGAAGAATTGCTCTCACGAAGGCAATGCTTTCCGACCTGCGCTCCGCCAATCGTCAGCGCTACCTTTCGATTGCCATAGCCTTGATGCCGGGAACATTAGTCGAGGAGGCGTCACTTCGCCGATCCGTCCTATCCTTCGCAGAGCGCGGCGATGCCACGCAATTCTGGCGGCGTACCGAACGATACATCAGACGGTTTCACAAATCAGTCTATGCCGAAGAGTTCCTCTCGGGTCTGGCCAGATGGGTAATTGAGTTCCACCGTGATGGCCGTATGGAAGGACTCGACGAACTTGACCGCCTCTATGCTTCCCTTCCCGTCAATCGTAGACGGCTGCTCTACTTGCAGCTTGCCCGTGGTGCGACAGTGGCAAACGTTCCTGACCTCGCTCAGTTGGCAGGCCGCCGTCTCTTTCGCCTTGCTGTGGATGGAAGTTCTGAACAGGCGCTGGGCTCACTCTATACTTGGGCATTTGCAATCTCCGAACCCGCCACTGATTTAGCGAACGCACGACTCCTTTTGATTGACCGCAACCAGGTGGAAGGAGTGGATCGTGCGATCTTGGATGCCGCTTTGGAGGTCATCAATCTGATACGCACGCCGGCAGAGTCTCCCGTGTCTATGCTGATTACAGAAAATGAATTGCCGAAGGATCTGCGGCTCCTTGAAGAACGGGCTTCCGCCGCGATGTCTTCAGCGGAGGCATTACTAGGCCCGCAATGAAGCTTGCAGCGCTCGACTTCAAAGCGGAAGGAAATGCGGGGATCTGGGAAAACCGCCGCGCCGGAGCCATCACAGAACGGAGTAGTGCTCCGGTGGAAAAGATGTTCTCCGAGTTCATGGTAACTACAGCGAAGCACGAGACGGACTTGTCGGGTGCCGAACATGAGGGGAGTGCGCGCGAGGTCGACGACAACAGATCAATTCCGGTTGATGTAGGACACCTGGGGCCAATCCGGTCGAAACTCCCGATAGAAGAGGGCGTTGACAACCAACCGAAGGTCATCGGTCATGGTACCACAAGACAATCCGAGATTGTCCCTCACAGTAAGAGTGGCACCGCAGGAATGGTTGAACGCCAAAGTCACCATACGCACCGAAGTCTTCTGATCCATAGTGATGATTCGGTAGAAAGATATCATCCTCAAAAGACGCTCTGTCGACGTGACCAGGACTCGGACAACGTCCATGAGCAGATCGGCATGACGCGAAGCACAGCTCATCCTATCCCGCCACCATCAAGCCCGCTAAGTGCCACTTCGCAGTACGTGATACCGAATGCTGCGGACCTCAACTTCCAGAGCCCGACGCAGGCCGCAAAACAGATTCTTGCTCATCTGGCTAAGCCCGTCGTTGAACTATGTCATCTCTCCATACGCAACCATCGGGTGGGTCATCACCGGCAACTGACGTTTGGTCTATATCCGGTACACCTGGGCGAAATTCAGATTAGGCTGCGTCTTGAAGGCGGACGACTGTCCGTGGTGATCGTGCCTGAGTTAAAGCAGACAGGTGATCTCCTGCAACAGGATGTCAATATGCTGAGATCTGCGCTCTCAGGAACCGTTGCAGGGGCGGCATCTACTGACATCGCCGTTTCAGTTGGATTGAGCCCGCACAATCTACCTTCGACATCCGAGCAATCTGGAACCGCCCCTCAACTCCCCCATGGAACGACCTTCCCAGGAGGCGAAAACCTTGGACAAAGAGATGGCCAGCACACAGGAGCCAATCGAGATGAAGCATGCTCTAAGAGTAAAACAGAGGTTCACGAGTCGACTACGTGCGGGCGGCACTCTGATGATTCTCTTATGGTGCTTTGATGCTAGAGTCGCTCAAGCCGAATCCCACTTGGGTATCTGCGAACAACAGATGGCCGCAGTTGCTCGAACGCAGGCCATTCCACTCGGCGTTCTCTATGCGGTCGCCATGACGGAAACTGGGCGAAGGGGGCTACTCCAACCCTACGCCCTGAACGTCGAAGGCAAATCAATATTGGCGAAATCCAGGGCCGAGGCCGTGGATGAATTCATTCGTGCGAAGCGGTCAGGCGCGAAGCTGATCGATCTCGGCTGCATGCAGGTGAACCATCACTATCATGGTGGTGAGTTTCGATCAGTGGAAGACATGCTGGATCCGGGTATGAACGTGACCTATGCCGCGCGCTTCCTGTTAAGACTGCGCGAGAGAGAGGGAAGTTGGACGATGGCGATCGCCCGGTATCATGCCGGCCCCGACAACAATCCCGCTCAACAGCGATACATCTGTGCCGTGATAGGCAATCTGGTCTCAACCGGCTTTGGCAATTGGACGCCCGCCGCGAGGGCATTCTGCCACAGATCGAATTAGCGGATACAGGCCTGCACAAGTAATTGGTTGCAAGTTGAAATTGATTTGTTGAAGTGGGAAACGGGCATGAGTCTATACGGCATCATGAGAACGGGTGTTTCAGGAATGAACGCTCAAGCAACGCGTCTGTCCACCGTTGCCGAGAACGTCGCGAACGTCAACACGACGGGTTACAAGCAATCGTCTTGCGAGTTCTCGAGCCTGCTGCTGTCAACGTGCCCGGGAGGTTATGAATCAGGTTCGGTCCTGACGGCAATTCGCAACCATGTATCAGCCCAGGGCAGCCTTCACGATACGGCCTCGGACACTGATCTTGCAATCATTGGGGATGGGTTCTTTGTCGTTGCGGACAACAACTCAGCGCCAGCGCTCAGCCGCGCAGGGTCTTTCGTGGCAGACGGAACGGGCAATCTGACGAACGCCGGGGGCTTTACACTTCTAGGTTATCGCCTTGATCCGGAGCTTCCAGCGATAACAATCAATGGATATTCCGGCCTTACGCCCGTCAATTTTGAGGAGTTGGCATTGTCCGCCACCGCATCCACCGGTGGCTCCATTGTCGCCAATTTACCATCAACGTCAGCTGTCGTTGATCCAAGCGTCCTTCCCTCGCTGAATGCGAATACATCGTCCTACTCTGCCAAGTCCTCCTTGTTGACATACGACAATCTAGGCGGAGAGGTGAAGGTCGACTTCTATTTTGCAAAGATCGCTGAAAATGAATGGGAGATCGCAGCCTTCGATTCAAGCGGGTCATCGGTCAATGGATTTCCTTATTCCAGCGGACCGTTGAGTACCATGACTCTCACATTTGATCCGGCGACTGGTGGAGTGGCGCCTGGGAGCCAAACAGAACTGCAATTTGTCATCCCCAATGGTGCGGATTTCACACTTGATTTGTCCGGCATGTCACAGCTGGCAACCGACTACGTCGTTCTCTCGGCCGATGTGAACGGCAATCCACCAAGCGGCGCCGATTTTGTCGAGATCAATAGCGATGGCTTCGTATATGCCACGTATGGAAACGGTACGCGAGTACCGGTATACAGGATACCCTTGGCTCACGTTGAGAGTCCGGACATGCTCGATCCGGCGGCTGGCAACGTGTACCGAACGACAACTGATTCCGGAGATGTGCAAATCGGATTTCCCGAGACGGGACCTCTCGGAAGCATTCGTTCCGGAGCGCTGGAGCAGTCTACGGTTGATCTGGCGACCGAACTGACGTCCATGATCGACGCACAGCGAAGCTATACAGCAAACTCAAAGGTATTCCAGACCGGCTCCGAGTTGATGGATGTACTCGTCAACCTGAAACGCTAATTGGTCAGTCGCAAGCGGAACCCCCATGTCATCCCTCTCATCGGCGCTGGACCATGCCCTGTCGGGGCTGATGACGACGGCATCACGATCGGCCATTGCGTCCCGGAACGTGACGCAAGCGCAAAATGAAGACTACACTCGTAAATCAGCCAGTGTATTGTCTCTGCCAGGCAGCGGAGCAACCTTATCCGCGGTCAGAAGGAGCATTGACCAGCAACTCCTGGAAAAAGCGATTGAAGCGAGTTCCATCAGTGCGGCGAGGCAGATCACGGTTGACGCATTTAATCGATTGAGCACAGCAATCGGCGAAGCCGGAGACGGATCTTCGCTTGCAGGAACTCTCGCCACATTGCAGGGCAGCCTAAAGGACTATGACTCCGACCCATCGAACGATGCTTTTGGCATAACAGTTGCCTCTGCAGCAGCAGCTGTCGCCAACAGGCTTTCCGCGATAGCCGCAGAAATTTCTGCTGTCCGCAACGACGCAGATCAGCGCATGGCGGATTCTGTCGGTCACATCAATGCTCTTCTTGACCAGTTTAAAGTTGTGAACGAGGCCATCGTCCGGGGCAATGGCTCGTCGTCGGATTTGGCAGACAACCTGGATCAGCGCGACAGCATTCTCAAACTCTTGTCCGCGGAAATTGGAATCCGGACCTCGGTTGGGTCTTCCAACGACATGTCGATCTTTACGGACAGTGGAGTCGTACTCTTTCAGGGCAGTGCTAGAGTTGTCAGGATGCAAGATGCTTACGGACCAAGAACTGGAGGATCGGTTCTTGTCGATGGTGTCCCCATCACTGGCCCAGGCGCTGTGATGCAAGTTCATGAAGGTCGTCTTGGGGCGCTCGCCGGAATTCGCGATAGCTTCGCGCCTGCGCTCGGAAGGCAGATGGATGCCATCGCGTCCGGGCTGGTCCAGAAGTTTGCGGAGAGCCCAAACGATCCATCCCTTGGCCTTCCCGCCGCCCCCGGCTTGTTTGTGGGGACGGTGCCTCCCTTTGTGCCAACGGAAGGTGAAATCATCCCCGGGCTTTCGCTGCGATTTGGAATCAATCCAGCGGTGGACTCAGACACGGGCGGAAACCCTCACCTTATTCGCGACGGCGGACTCGCTGGCTCTGCGTATGTCTACAACACCTCTGGCCACGCGTCATTTCAGGACCGTCTCCACGCGCTCTCGGCTGCGCTGGAAACGTTGGGCCAGATCGACCCGTCCTTAGGATTCGGATCCGAAGGGAGCATTCGTTCAATAGCGGGCCAGTCGGCCGGGTGGACCGAGAGCCGCAGACAATCAGCACAATCAGACGCGGATGTTGCCGGAGCAACCGCCTCAAGGGCGGCGGAATCCCTTTCGCGGATTGCGGGCGTGAGCATCGACGAGGAGATGGCATCTCTTCTCGATCTCGAAAAGACTTACCAGGCATCAGCCAAGATCATCACTGTCATTGATTCAATGCTCGCCAACCTTCTGGACGTCGTGGGCTAAAATGGTTGCTCTTGGCTTTCCGACAGTCTTGCTCTCGTCCAAACCGCGCACGGCCATCGGCGGTTTGCAGCAAAGGCTCGCATCTGCTCAAACAGAGATCGCAACTCAGCGCAAAGCGGATATCGGATTGCACCTGGGAGCTGCAACGGCGAGATTCGTCGACTTGAACTGGCAACTCGCCGAGCTCGACGGTCAGAAGCTACGAATTTCGGCAGCGCGAAACCGCGCCGAGGCAACTCAATCGACACTCGAAAGTATCAGGTCTTTGACCGGTGATTTTCTGGAGACGCTTGCTGGCGCCCGGGGCGCAGCGCTGGGTCAGGATATTGCGGGTCAGGCGGCTAGCGGCTCTATCGCGAGCCTTTACAATCTACTGAATGCGGAGTTTGGGGGAGTCAAACTCTTCGGAGGCTTGAATTCTCAGACTAATCCAATGCCAGACTATGAAGGCGGGTCTGGTCAACAAGCGGTAAGGGATGCATTTGCAGCCAATTTCGGATTCGCTCCTTCGGACCCAAGCGCAGCTTCGATCACACCAGATCGGATGCTCGACTTCGTGAATGGTGCATTCGCAATACTCTTCGATGAGGCCAACTGGCAGACCCTCTGGACAGAAGCTGCGCCCAAGAACGCCACAGTCATGTTGTCGAACGGACAGCAAGTCGAAGCTTCAAGCAGCGCTACAGCCGGATTTGCAGTCAGCCTCACACAGGCATTTAGCATGATGCTCGAGCTCAGTCAGGGACCGCTACGGCAGGATGCCTTCGCCGCACTTGTCGACACCGCGCTGTCAAAAATGTCCGGCGCGCAGCAAGAACTGATCGCCGAACAAAGTCGCATGGGCCTCGCGCAAGAGAGGCTGACGGCAGCGGAAGCTGAGCGGGATACAAAATCTGTCACGGCAAAGAAGGCGATTGAAATGATGCAAGGTGTCGATACTTACGCGCTCGCGATGAAGGTCAATACACTTACCACGCAATTGGAAGCATCTTACGCTCTGACCGGAAGGTTGAGCCGGCTTTCGCTCCTCGCGTACATCTAGAGAACACAGAGAGCAGGAGATCCATTCTTGGGTGCAATGTTCCATTCGCTCTACGTGGAAGCATTCGCAGACACACAAAAAGATTCCCGGAAGATCGAGCGGGAGGCCTTTGAGAGGTCATTGATGCTTCTGAAATCCGCCCAGTCCAGAGGTCCCGCCTCTCGCGAAGCAATCGAGGCCATTCATTATGTCAATCGCCTGTGGACCCGTCTCATGGAGGATCTGGCGTCTGAAGGTAATGGCCTTCCTGATGAGCTGCGTGCGAGTCTAATCTCCGTGGGCATCTGGGTGTTGCGCCGGACAGACGACATTCGTCTTGGAAAGGTGAGTGATTTTTCTGCCTTGATCGACGTAACCCGGTCCATCAGCAAGGGATTGGAAGCTGAACTGCCATGCTAATCAACCTGAAGCGCGGCGAGAAGCTTTATGTCAATGGTGCGGTGTTGAAAGTCGACCGCAGGACATCCATAGAATTCTTGAATGACGTTTCCTTCCTCCTTGAGAATCATGTGATGCAGGCCGAGGATGCATCAACCCCCTGCCGGCAGCTCTATTTTGTCGTTCAGACCATGCTCATGGACCCAGCCAATGCCGGGCTGACAGCAGAACTCTACAAGCATCTGTCGGGTCGACTCAGAGGTAATGACGAGGACGGTCACCTCATTGAGGTTTTGGACGTTGCTGACAAAAAAGTATTGGGCGGACGCTACTTCGATGCGCTGAAGCAACTTCGGCTCTCATTTGCCATTGAGGAGAGTAAGGCCGGTTTTGCGAATAATTCGGGAGAGAGGACAGTTTCATGATGATCTCATCACTAAACATCGCAGCGACAGACGGCGTCTCGGCGGCAGCCGAGAGCCACGCTAAAGCTAACATCAATTATGACGCCTTCCTCAATCTGCTAATCGCGTCGATGAAGAACCAGGATCCGACCCAACCCAATGATCCATCGGAGACATTATCTCAGCTGGCTTCATTCTCAAACGTCGAGCAATCGCTCAAAACGAATGAAAAACTTGATCAACTTCTTTCCGTGATGACGGCCGGCCAAGCAGCATCGCTCATTGGCCGCGAAATCACGTCACTCGATGGTTTGAAATCGGGCCTTGTCCAGAGTGTCGAGATCCATGATGGAAACTCCGCCGTGCTGTTACAGAGCGGCGAGCGAATCGAACTCAATATACCGGTTCGGATTGGTTGAAAATGAATGAGTCTGATGCCCTCGGTCTTGTCCAGAATGCAATCTGGTCGGTCATTGTCGGGGCGGGGCCCGCTGTGGCTGCCGCCACCACTGTCGGCATCATCATTGCGCTCCTGCAGGCTCTGACCCAGGTGCAAGAAGCCACTTTGACATTCGTCCCGAAGATTCTCGCGATTTTTGCCGCGATGTTGTTGTTGGCTCCGGTTGCCGCTGCGCAGCTGATGGCGTTTACGGAGGAAGTGTATTCACGCATTGGTTCTGGATTCTAGGTTCGGCCAGCGTGGCAGCCGGATGTTCTCGATAAAGTGGGATCGAGCGACATGACGGATACGACACGTCCAGAGAGCTCAATCTCCAATTCCCGAGATGTGCGAGACATTGGCTTCGCCATCGGCATTGTATCGATTCTGGTGGTGTTGTTCCTTCCTGTTCCGCCGCTCTTGTTGGATCTTGGGCTGGCTCTCTCCATTTCGTTCTCAGTGCTGATACTGATGGTGTCGTTGTGGATTGTCCGACCGCTTGATTTCTCCGCCTTTCCAACCGTGCTTCTTATCGCCACGATGATCAGGCTGGCCTTGAATGTCGCGACCACAAGGCTGATCCTTTCGGAGGGCCATCAGGGCCCAAACGCAGCCGGTCATGTGGTTGGAGGGTTTTCGACCCTGGTTATGAGCGGTGACTTCGTGATCGGAGTGATCGTCTTCATCATACTGATTACCATTAATTTTCTGGTCATCACCAAGGGTGCATCCCGCATTGCCGAAGTCGGAGCACGCTTTACGTTGGATGCAATACCTGGAAAACAGATGGCGATTGATGCCGATCTGTCAGCGGGCCTAATAGATGAGCGCGAAGCACGTGTGCGGCGTTCAGAGCTCGAGCAGGAAAGCTCATTCTATGGGTCTATGGATGGTGCGTCCAAGTTTGTGCGTGGAGATGCGGTAGCCGGGCTCATCATCACTGGCGTGAATATCTTCGGCGGCATCGTGATTGGCGTGGTTCGTCACGGACTCACATTTTCTCAATCGGCAGATATTTACACCAAGCTGTCGGTCGGTGATGGGTTGGTGACGCAGATCCCAGCCTTGATTGTATCACTCGCGGCTGGCCTACTTGTATCCAAGGGCGGCAATCGCGGAGCCGCCCAGGAGGCAGTGTTTCGACAACTCGGGGGATACCCGCGCGCGCTTCTGGTTGCATCAATGCTCCTCGGGGGGATGGCGCTCGTCCCGGGCTTGCCACTGCTGCCATTTGCAACGCTATCGATCGTCATGGCCGCAACTGCGATCGCAATAAGACGCCAAAGAGCGAGTATTGAGAAGGCCGAAGCCGAGAATGCTAGGGAGGCAGCAGCGAACCGCAAGCAGGAAGAGCGCAACTCCGTCAAGGAATTGCTCAAGACGGCAGAACTGGAATTGCGGCTTGGACGTCAGATATCAAGCGCGATGATGATATCACATGGAGAACTCTCCCACAGAGTCGCAAAGATGCGACGCCGCTTTGCGCAGGAATACGGATTTGTCATTCCTGAAATCCATCTCAATGACGATCTCGCAATCCCGCCGAAGAGTTATACGATCAGCATTCATGGAACAATTGCCTCCGCCTTTGAACTTCGGCTTGGCGAAGTCATGGTTATCCCGGGGGCAAAGCCGCAGCCCTCACTGCCTGGCGAACTGGTGCAGGAACCGGCATTTGGCCTGGAGGCTCTGTGGTATCCCGAGGTGTTCGCCCCTGAACTGAGGATCAATGGGTATCAGCCGATTGACTGCATGTCGGTCATGCTCACTCATCTCTCCGAGGTGATACGCAGCAATCTTGGGCATCTGCTGTCTTACAAGGATCTTCGGTCGCTGACAGATCGCTTCGATCCTGAATACAAGAGGCTACTGGATGAAACATGCCCCGCCCTCCTCTCCTATTCGGGGCTACAGGCCATTCTCAAGATGCTGCTGACGGAGCGGGTTTCGATTCGGAATCTCCACCTCATATTGGAAGCAATAGCGGAAGTTGCGCCGCACATTCGAAAGCCGGAACTCATTGTGGAACATGTCCGGCTAAGATTGGCTCAACAGATTTGCGGCGACCTCGGACAAAATGGAACACTGCGCATTGTCAGACTTGGAAGCCGCTGGGACCTGTCCTTTCTCCAGAGTCTGAAGCGCGACGGAAAAGGTGAGGTCATCGAGTTTGATATCGATCCCAGGCTGATCGAGCAGTTTGCCGTCGAGGTCAACAAGGGGCTCAAGGAGCATATTGATCATGGCGAGCCCTTCGCGCTGGTAACAGCACCAGAAGCAAGACCCTACGTCCGTATGATCGTTGATCGGCTCTACCCGAATGTTCCGGTTCTCTCCCACGTGGAGATTTCGCGAGGGGTCCGCATAGACGTCGTTGGCACACTGTCGTGACCGCAGAACTTCTGAACTGGGCCATTGCCGTCTTTCTGGTTTTCTGCCGTGTAGGGGGGTGCATGATGCATGCTCCCGGACTTTCCGGGCAGCGCATTCCTATGCAGTTTCGTTTGTTACTTGCTGTCGGCTTGTCCGTCGAGCTCGGTACGCTGATAGTCAACGAAAGAGACCATCAGCTGTTCTCATGGAGTGCAGATCAGAAACTGATCGCGATCATCGCAGAGCTGTTCGCCGGCATCTTCATTGGAATGCTAGCTCGACTGTTCATCGTCTCTGTCCAGTTTGCGGCGACAGCCGCAGCAGCGTCAATAGGATTGGCAGGAATTCCGGGGGTGCAGCTGGATGCAGAAGAGAGCGGTTCGCCTCTTTCAACGCTGGCAAGCCTGACTGCCGTCACGTTGATCGTGATTTTGGACCTGCATGCGGAGATGATCCGTGCGCTTGCAGACAGCTATTCCATGTTGCCGATTGGTGACCCACTCTCAATCGGATGGGCGTCCTCTTCGCTATCGGATCTCCTCTCGGGAACGACCATGCTGGCGCTGAGATTGGCCGCACCATTTCTGGTCTATGGCATCGTGGCGAACGTAGCTGTTGGGCTTGCGAACAAGTTCAGCCCACAGGTCACGGTCTACCATTCAACCACAGGGATCGTCATGATGACAGGACTGATACTTCTGTGGCTTGCGATCCCCGAATGGTTCCGTGCATTCAGCGAAGAATATCGCGCCTGGCTCCTGGAGGGCGGCCTATGACGAAGAAAAAGCCAAGGTTGATGCGCCTGAAGAAGGCATTGCTGACCAAGCAAGACGTTCTGGAACAACAGTTTGCGAGCTACCAGCGGCATCTCCTCGAGGTTCAGGACGAGACCGGGAAGATCGAATCAGCAATGGCACGACCGGTCGTCATGATGTTCGACGTCTGGCGTTCAGGCACCTCCCGGATAGATGCTTTGCGTCAAAAGGAATCCGCAATGCGTCATGAGCTTCGTACTGTTGTTCAAGAGATGGCCTGCGTAAGGAGCCAACTGCGCAGGACAGATGCCACTCTCGATGAGATCGCATCCGTGGAGGGACGAAAGGCCCTATTGGACAGCCTTTCGGAATATGTTGCCACGCAGCTGGATTGACAAGGCTACGGCAAGCTCAACCTGTTGTATTGGGCGGGAAAAGGAGTTGACCAATGGCGGTAAGCATTCCATCGGACCTCGTCGTTGATGTTATGAAAGCGGCAGATCCAGCCCGCCTCCGGCAGGCGGTTGCGAAGCTGTCAAAAGCTGTCGAAGGCGAAGATGCGGGGGCGATGAGTTTTCAATCGGCACTCACCGATACGCATAGCAAATCATGCCTCAACATCTTGCCGGCTAGAGAAGTACCTCCACCACAAGTCGACCGTCGGGCTGACACCACGAGACAGGGCTTTGAGCAGATGGTTTGGCGGACCCTCTACGAAACAGTACTGCCGGATGAACAGGCCGGCGTGTTTGGTGGTGGACCATCAGCAGGCATATGGCGCTCGATGGCTGCCGATCAACTTGCAGCCGTTGCCTCGAAACATACCAATCTCGGCGTACTGAGCAGCTTCGACAGTGGACGATCCACGACCCCCAGGGAGATGATAACCAGCGCGCCGTTGTCGGGCTGGCCATACTTCTCAACTTCACAAATTCGCAGCTACGCGGGCTAGTATCATGCATAGTGGAGAGAATGGCCAGCGCGGCCGAGGCCCGGACATCCCTTCATCGGCCTTTGCTCTGACGAGCGCCATTCGCAAGGTAACCAAGGTTCTTGCCGAAGAAAATGAATGTCTTGCGAACAACCGCGTAGGCAGTCACGGGAATTTCACCTTGCTTAAGAATGAAGCGCTTCGCGAATTGCTGGCCGCTCAAAGATCAGGTTACGCAGAACAAACGCTAGGAGCTTTCCGCGAAGAACTCCTGATCATCAAACAACTCCTCGCAACGAATGCCCGTCTCCTGAAGATACATATCCGTGCCCTCGGTGACGTAACTGACATCATCATAGGAGGACTGCGCGCTGCTGAGTCGGACGGAACTTATTCGCGGCGCGGCGTAGCAGGATGAGGGCCTGAGTCATGTTTCGCCTCGCTGGTCTAGGAGTCTGGGTCATTCTCGTAACAGCAGCCGCAACGTACGGATCCGTTCTCTTCTACCATGCGTCCCAAGTGTCTGGGGATGCTGAGACCGCTGACCTCGGTGTTGAAGAACTCAAGACTGACATGACTTCGGTACCTGTGATCCGCAACGGAGAGGTAATTGGATATGTTATCATTCAAATGTCATTTCAGGCCGATCGCAGGCTACTGCAAGAGCTGCATGTCGAGCCCTCACCCTATCTCATAGATGCCGCCTTTCGCACAATCTTTAGCAGCGATGCCGTCGATTTTCGCCGCCTGCGGAGAAGCGACCTCGACCGGTTGACGTCGGAGATCACACGCGTGTCGAATGCGCAGTTCGGCGAAGCTCTGATCCGCACAGTCCTTATTCAGCAGCTCAATTTTGTGCGAAAGGAAGACATTCGAACGAACTGGATAAAGAGCGGTCAGGCAAGCACTGGACATGAGTAACGGTCCAGCCGGGACAGCTATGAATGGCAATCCAGTTTGTGATTCTCAGATCTTAATCTTCATTTCGGAGCTGAGTCGAGCGGAATTGCCGACCGCAGAGGAGATGATTGCTGTTGCCGAGTTCATGAGGCTTTCAAGAGATCCTCAACTCCTCCATGCCTACATAAACCAAAAGAGAGACGGTGGAGGGCACTGCACGGGAAGATTGAACTGGCAAGATACGACCGCCCGGTCGATGGCTGATTGTGCGATTAGCCTCTCGTCCGCCGCTACTCCGCCGCATTGGAAGCCATCTGCCAGAGTCGACTGGAGTGGCGGATCTGACGCGTGGTTCTGCGGAGCACACGACCCGCTTCCCATTGCTTTTGAAGCGACCACCGACGACAAAGAGTTAGCAGTCGAATTCAATGGCCAGGCGAACCGTTGGCACAATTCAACTGCGGACGACAGTGCCAAGTCTGGCCGGTCGCTCAGGTTGTTCTGGATCATCGATATCGTTCTGCGTGTAATGGGATTTCGATGATGTGTTCTGGAGGATTGACAGGCCGTCGCGATGGATCAACCCCATGAATTGGAGTGGCGCGTTGGTTACTGTTTGAAACGAAAGTGTTTCAAGGCGGCCAGCCAAAGATCGATAGCGACGATACTCCAATCCAGGCACTCGCAAGACGTCGTATTGAACAGGTTGCAACTCGTGCATTGCTTGGGGCTGGCTTGAGAGGCAGAAATCGTGCCCAAACTTAGCCTGGATTGTGGGTTCAGAGAACAGCATGCGAATCATACTCATGCTCTTGGTCCTATGTCTGGGGCTGCTTCCGGCGACGGCGTCAAACGCCCAGACTCTCGACACCAGCCGATTTCGGATTGAGTGGCAGGTGGTCAACCGGTTCCGGTTGTTCCGTGACGATCAGTTCTTTCGCCTGCATGAGAATGCGTGGCGACAGTATCTGTTACATGTGGATGGGCGGGGATTGGAAGCTGATGAGCGCAGCCGGCTCGTTGCCCAAACCTCGGTGCTGGGTTCAGAGCATGTGTTGAACGACCGCTACATCGCGTTCTCAAATATCCTCAGGAAGAACTTCGATTGGCGCGGTTGGGCCGCGCGGGACGATGCGGATACATGCTACGATTCAAAATCGCGGACATATTCAGGCTGCGGCGGAATCGGTGCCTATGTCAATCCAACCGCCCACTCCATCGAATTGTGGCTTGGGACGATGGGAGGATCAGTGCCGGAGGGCACCCGATGCGAGTGGCGCATCGACGGCAATGTGGTCGCGGTGCAATCTTGCCGGGAGCGTGTAAGCGGCCCGAATATCGTTCTTCCCTATCCTGCCGGTGCGGAAGTCAGTGTCAACGTCGTGGGCGAGCAGCCGATCTTCGCTGATGCAAAGGTTCGAGACCTGCTGATCGCCGGTATGGGGGACAGTTTCGCTTCGGGGGAGGGTAATCCCAATCGTCCTGTCGCGTTTCAGGAGGCCAAGCGTTATCGCAACCTCTATCCCTTGCGCGCCCCGAATGACGCCTCGGGATCGGCGGTCTGGAGTGATGACCTCTGCCACCGCTCGCTTTATGGCCAGCTTTTGAGGGCTGCCTTGCAGATCGCGGTCGAGAATCCTCATGCGGCAGTCACTTATCTCGACTACTCCTGTTCGGGCGCATCGATTGAAGACGGTATTCTTGGACCACAGGTCTATGTGGACCGCGTGGACGAGGGAAAGAACAACACGAAGCCCTCCATCCGGCCAGTCTCGGGTGATGACCATGACTCTCAGATCTACCGCATCCTGCATGATCTCTGCCGACGTGAGCCGAAGAAGCGGGATGGTTTGATCATCTGTCCTGACGGCGATTTCCGCCGTCAGCTCGATTTCGTATTCCTGTCTGTCGGCGGCAATGATCTCGGCTTTTCGAATGTGGTTGCCTGGGCATCGTTGCGCGATGGCGTGTCGTCTGCCATCGCAGGCTTTCTGGGTGCCACGGTCTCCGCCGACGAATTTGGCTCGAGAATGCGGGACCAGCTGCCGACGGATTACGCCCGACTTGCCAAGGCCATGGAACGGGCCCTGCCGCTCGTATCGGCACCCGACGGGATATTTGATCCGTCGCGTGTGGTTCTCAGCGCCTATCCTGATCTAGTGACCGATGCGAATGGTGATCTGTGCGATGCGGACCTCGCCGCCGACGAGGTGGAAGATCATCACCCGGCGAACCAGTCACTGGACATGTTCTCTTCTTGGCTGCTGGTTCGGTCTGCGCGACTGGCCCAGGTCCACGCACAGTTCGCACAACTTTTCAAACGCATGGGTGAGCTGGCAGAGGATCACCAGTGGACGTTTGCTGGCGGATCTTATGCAGGCCGCCTGTTCGACGGACATGGGTTCTGCGCGCAAAACCTTGAACGGCTTTCTGACCCGGCGGAGGTCCTGATGATTCCCTGCTGGGGGCTGACGGAGCGCGATACGCAGACGTGTCAATCGAGCCTGTCGGCGAAAGACAGGCATTGGCGGCCATACAATCCGGCGACGCAGAACTACCCCTATGCGCAACGCCAGCGTTGGGTGCGGACCTTCAACGATGCCTACATGGCCGTGAACCAGAAAGTTCTCTACAGGTCCGGCCGGATCAGCGAAAGGGCGTCTGAGGCGGTGTTCTCCGAAACCACCGGCGCACTGCATCCGACATCTGAAGGGCATGCGGCCATGGCAGACGCCATCATGTTGGCCATCCGCCCCACACTTGCTGACATTCTCTCCAGACAGGACTGAGCCCGTCTACCACACTGCACCTTGAATGATTTACTGAGAGAAATTGGAGCGGGCGACGCGAATCGAACGCGCGACCCTAACCTTGGCAAGGTTATGCTCTACCCCTGAGCTACGCCCGCTTCCATAGACCGTGACCGGCAGCGCCGGTGGGTGGCCGGTCTTATTGCCTAACTCACGGACAAATGCAAGAACAACCTCATAGCCAAATTGGAGGTTTTTTCACGCCTATGCCAGCAACTCGCGAGGAGCTATTTGCCAAGTTGTCGTCCCTTGGAATCGAGACCACAACCTGCGATCATCCACCCGTCTATACCGTAGAGGAAGCCCAGGCGCTCCGTGGCCAGATCCCTGGCGGCCACTGCAAGAATCTGTTTCTCAAGGATGACAAGGGGAAAATCTGGTTGATCGTATGCCTTGAGGACGCCCAGGTCGATCTCAAAGCAGCGCCGGCCAAGATCGGTTCACGCCGCCTGTCGTTCGGAAAGCCGGAACTGCTGATGGAGGTCCTCGGCATAGAACCGGGTTCGGTGACACCATTCGCCCTCATCAATGACCGGGATGGACGGGTCAATGTCGTTCTGGACGCTGCCATGATGGCCCACGAGTTCGTCAGCTATCATCCGCTGCAGAACACTGCCACGACCACGATCCGCTCTGCAGATCTCGTGACATTCATAAGGGCTTGCGGACATGACCCGCAGATCGTCGCGGTGGCGTGAGCCGACATTGAAAATGGACGGTGTTTGCTCCATGTATTGGGAAACCCGGGTCGAGGAATATTCATGAACGTGATCATTGGTGGACCAGAATCAGTCAACGGCGGAACCCCGGCGGGTGACCTGATCAAGGAATCAGATACCCAGAACTTCATGCAAGACGTGATCGAGCCTTCACGCAAGCAGCCGGTAATTGTCGATTTCTGGGCGCCTTGGTGTGGGCCATGCCGTCAGCTTGGGCCGGCCCTTGAAAAGGTCGTGCGCAGTGCCAATGGCAAGGTCCGCATGGTCAAGATCAACGTGGACGAAAACCAGCAGCTCGCTGCGCAGATGCGTATTCAGTCGATTCCAGCTGTCTATGCTTTCGTCAATGGGCAGCCAGTCGATGGCTTTATGGGGGCGTTGCCAGAGAGTCAGATCAAGCAATTTGTCGATCGCTTGGGCGGACAAGGAAGTCAGGCCGAAGAGATCGAAGCAGCCGCTGATGCGGGGCGGGCCGCACTCGATCAGAAGGACTACCAAGGTGCGGCGCAGATTTTTGCGCAGGTACTGCAAGCTGACCGGGAACATGCTGGCGCCATTGCCGGCTTGGCCCGGTGCCAACTCGAGGTTGGCGATCTCGATGGCGCCCAGAAGACCTTGGCGCTGGTACCTCCCGCAAAGGGCGACGATCCAGAGGTTGTCAGTGTCAGAGCCAGTTTGGAGATGGCGCTCAATCCTGTGGATGTCTCAGGCGTCAGCACGCTTCAGGCCCAGATCGAGAAGAATCCGGACGACTTCCAGGCTCGGTTCGATCTTGCCGTGCTCCTGAATGGTGTTGGCAAGCGCGAGGAAGCTACCGATCAATTGATCTACATCATCAAGAAGATGCGCGCATGGAACGAAGAAGCGGCGCGCAAGCAACTGGTGAAATTCTTTGAAGCCTGGGGACCGAAGGACGAGTTTACCCTGGCTGGCCGGCGGAAACTCTCCGCTGTCCTATTTTCGTGAGGTGATATGGGGCTTTTCGAGCGATATCGCAAACCATCCGACTTGCCCTCGCAGATTCCGGTTTTTCCCCTTTCTGGCGCGCTGCTCTTGCCGCGGGCCGACTTGCCGCTGAATATCTTCGAGCCGCGCTATCTTGCCATGGTGGATGCGGCAATGGCCGCTGATCGGATCATTGGCATGATTCAGCCACTCGGCATCGACGAAGATGGCGATCGGCCCGATCTGATGCGGATTGGATGTGCCGGTCGGATCAGTTCCTATGCGGAGACGCCGGATGACAGGGTGCTGATTTCGCTAACCGGCATCAGCCGGTTTGAAATTGTCGAGGAAGTTGATGTCGATACGCCATATCGTCAGGTTTTGGCGGACTACAGGCCCTTCGAAGTGGATTTCGTGACGGATGGAGGTGCGAACGAGGTCAATCGTCCTGCCCTCCTTAAGGCTTTCAGGGACTATCTCGACGCCAACAACATGAGCGCAGATTGGCAAGAAGTGGACGAAGCGTCGACGGAAGTCCTGGTCAATACATTGTCATTGCTGGCGCCCTATCCGCCACAGGATAAGCAGGCACTGCTCGAGGCGCCCGACCTCAAGACCAGGGCCGATGTTCTTGTTGCGCTCACTGAAGTTGCCTTGAGGCGTATGGTGCCGGGCAGCGGAACGCGACTGCAGTAGGATCCTTTCCATGAGCGATCATCGTCCTGTCGACCCTCGTTTGCTGGAACTATTGGTGTGTCCAGTCAGCAAGATGCCGTTGCATTATGACGCCGAGCGCCAAGAACTAATCTCGCGAACAGCCAAGCTGGCCTTTCCGATCCGCGATGGCATTCCGATCATGTTAGCCGAGGAGGCCCGGGAGCTCGATGGTGACTGAACCGTGGCCGGAGGAGTTGCGACTAAAGGATGACCAGCGGCTCCTGGCGGTCCGCTTTGATACGGGCGAGCACTTCGACCTCCCTGCCGAGTATCTTCGCGTCGAAAGCCCGAGCGCCGAAGTCAAGGGGCACGGACCTGGACAGGAACAGCTTGTCTGGGGGAAGCGAAATGTGCGGATCGTCAAGCTTGAGCCCGTAGGCACTTACGCCGTCAAGATTGTCTTTGATGACGGCCACAGCACCGGCCTGTATTCCTGGTCTTATCTCCATAGACTCGGCCGGGAGCACGATACGATCTGGAAGTCCTATCTCGACAAACTCGATGCCGCGCGACTCGGGCGTGGTTAGATCGTTTCGCCGCGCATGAGCTTCGGCAGGTTGCCGGAAAGTCCGGATGCCTCACCGACGAACACGGACTTCAGTGTTTCCATGTGATTGACGGCCAGAAGGCCGGCCCGCCGCAGAAGGGTCAGTGCCGGATTGGAGTTGGAGAAAAGCCTGTTCATGGCATCCATCGTGGCGCCCGTCGCCACGGTGTCGAAACGGCGCCATTGAGCGTAGCGCTCCAGGGTCTGTGCGCTACCGATATCCAGGCCCAGGCTGGCTGAATCAGCCACACATTCGGCCAAGGCTGCCACGTCTCTCAGGCCCAAGTTGAAGCCCAGCCCGGCAAGGGGATGCAGGACATGGGCAGCATCACCCACCAGTGCCAGCCGTTCCGCGGTGAATTGTTCGGCAAGGTACATGGCGAGCGGATAACCATGACGGCCAGACAGTACACGAACCTCTCCGAGGTGCGATCCGAACCGCCGCTTCAGCTCGTTCACGAAGCCAGTATCGTCAAGGGCGAGTATCCTCTTGGCGTCGTCCGTCCGCTCGGTCCAGACCAGGGACGAGCGATTTCCGGGCAAAGGAAGGATGGCAAATGGACCGGAGGGCGTGAAATGTTCCTCGGCGCGGCCTTCGTGAGGCAAGTCGTGCTCGACGGTGACAACAATCCCCATCTGGTCATACGGCCAACCGATCAATTTGATATTGGCGGCCTCCCGGGC
This sequence comes from uncultured Aestuariivirga sp., assembly GCA_964510815.1. Classification (GTDB taxonomy): domain Bacteria; phylum Pseudomonadota; class Alphaproteobacteria; order Rhizobiales; family Aestuariivirgaceae; genus Aestuariivirga. The sequence goes on along the minus strand of CAZECZ010000042.1, from coordinate 1,235 downwards.
GCTTGAATAGCGGCCATCTGCGGCGACCACCAGAGATGACTTGAGTTCGGTACCATCGGTCAGGGTCAGGCTTGCCAGGCTGGATCCGAACGCGAATTTCTCTACCGGTTGACCGACTTGAAACCTGATGTGCGATGACCGATGTGCCTCCTCGAGCATGGCCCGGTATAGAAAGCGGTTCTCGATCATGTGAGAGGAAGGCCCCCCCTTCATGTCATCCTGGTCGAACTGAAGCAGGACCGGACGTTTACTCTCCGGCGTGGCGCTGTCGGTCACGATGATTGTTTCCATCGGCTGCGCGTGAACTGCCACCACCGACCAGATTCCCAGTGCTTCGAACATGCGGCGAGCGCTTGCCGTGATTGCCGATGCCCGGCCATCGAAACTGCTGGTCGCGAAGTTGCTTGGATCCTTGGCGTCGATGACGACAACATTCTGAGGCCGTTTCACCGTGTTACCACCGAGCGCGACCGCCGCCGCCAGACCGTTGAGGGCGGCGCCGATAATGATGATGTCGGGATGTCTCTGTGCGGGTGACATGAGCCCTTTTCGAGTGATTTTGTCACGTGAGCCATATGGCGCTTGGCCGCGGCACTAAACGCCCAATTATTATGCACACAAAAAATCTTGCCTAATATTTACTCGTTCTAATTGCTTGTTTCTCGTGGTTCAGATCAGATTTTTTCGATATTTCAACATGTTATCACATCACCAGAGTCTGGCACGCTTCTTGTTTTGCACTGCAGCGACACAACAAAGGGGTGGTGTATGAAATACGTAATTGCGGTCATCAAACCGTTCAAGCTCGAGGAAGTACGCGAAGCTCTCGGACAACTCGGCATCCAGGGCATTACTGTCACCGAGGTCAGAGGTCACGGACGCCAGCGCGGGCATACCGAATTCTACCGTGGTGCAGAATACACGGTGAGCTTCGTCCCGAAAGTAAAACTGGAAATGGCTGTCGACGAGACAGTCATCGACCGTGTGATTGAAGCAATCCAGCAATCCGGCCAGACGGGCCAAATCGGTGACGGCAAGATCTTCGTCCTGCCGCTCGAACAGGCCGTCCGCATCCGCACAGGCGAAACCGGCGCGGCTGCGCTCTGATATCCGAACAAGGGAATCTGCAATATGAAGTACAAGTCCTTCTGCACGCCCAAAGCACTGGCGCTTGCTGGTGCAATGTTGGCTATGGCAGCCTTGCCAGCACTGGCTCAGGATGCGACCACCGAACC
>CAZECZ010000041.1:0-30229 GCA_964510815.1 uncultured Aestuariivirga sp. | reverse complement strand
CCTTTCAATAGGTTGGTGCGTCATTGCTTCGCCAAGACGATTCCGTCTTGGCGCACTACGCACTAGTCATTCGTTTGCGGCTTCTCGAAACCGGTTGGAGTTGCTGCAAGCCGCTCAGGCCGGCATCCTCACAAGCCACACGGCCCTGTCTCAAGACCAATTTCAACCGATTCCAACCAAAATGGCTTGTCCATTGCCAGCAAACGCCATAGCCTGCCGTCCATGGACCAGACCGTCATCCCACAAGCACCGAAGCCCAGTACCATATTGCGTGTCGGCATCCGGGCGCTGCCCCAAGGTCAGGAACGTTACGTGGTCCGGGGTGGCAGCGCGCTCACCGTCAAGCTGCATGCAGGCGATCGCATCAAGCTCATCGACAAGGAAGGACTGCAGCCTGCAGAACTGACCGCCACCGGAGACGATGGAAAAGCAGACCCTGCCATACTCGGCGAAGTGCAGGCCCACCCCTTGGTGCGTGTCTTCGGCTGCGGACCGGCCGGTGAAAAGGCCGAGTTCACGGCCGGTCGCGAAGGTACCCTGCGGGTCGTCGCGCCGGGTCAGACGATGGATTTCGAGCGCCAGAACACGGCGACCGACATCGAACTCTACATCACGCGCGCCAACCCTTTGCACAATATGACCGGCGAAACGCCGTTGCCCGATCCGTTGTTCGATCCCCTGCAGGATATTCGCGTCAAGGCGGCGACGGCGACCGCCTACACGGTGAAGGCCGGAGAATATATCCAGATCATCGATGTCGACGGACGGCAGATGACGGATTTTCAATGCTTTTCGATGCGCAAGCTCGACAAGGGGATTGAGAACGCGCTCGATGCCACGGTCACCCGCACTCTCACCGGCCGTGCGCTGCCGACACCCGGTCTTCCGTCCAAGGGTTTCGGCTTCGATTTCGAACCAATGGTCGAGGTCATCCGGGACACCGTCGGGCGCCATGATGCCTTCGCCACGGCTTGCAACGCGCGCTACTACGACGACTTGGGCTACCCCGGCCATGTGAACTGCACCGAGAACTTCAACCGGGCGCTCGATCCCTATGGCATTGCCCGGCGCAAGGGCTGGGAAGCCTTGAACTTCTTCTACAACACCCGCATGGATGGGCACGACGTCATCGTCGCGGATGAGGCGTGGTCACGCCCCGGAGATTATGTTCTGTTGCGGGCGCTGACCGATCTGGTTTGCGTGAGTTCATCATGTCCCGACGATATCGATCCCGGTAACGGCTGGAACCCTACCGACATCCATGTCCGCACCTATGCGGCCGAACATAAGATCTCCAGAGCAGTGGCCTATCGCATGACACCTGACGCCGATCCGCAGATGACCAGGGAGACGGCGTTCCACCCGCGCTTCTCTGCCCTCACCCGCAATCATACCGAATACCGGGGGTATTGGCTGCCCACGCGCTTCAACAATGATGGACCGGTGGAAGAATACTGGGCCTGCCGCGAGAAGTGCGTCGTGATGGACTTGTCGCCGCTCCGCAAGTTCGAGGTGACAGGTCCCGACGCCGAGGCGTTGCTGCAATATTGCATGACCCGCGACATGCGGAAGCTTTCGGTGGGCCAAGTCGTTTATACCGCCATGTGCTATCCCAATGGCGGCATGATCGACGACGGCACGGTCTTTCGCCTGGGGCAGAACAATTTCCGCTGGATCGGCGGCGACGACTACAGCGGCATCTGGCTTCGTGAACAGGCTGAGAAAATGGGGTACCAGGCTTGGGTGCGTTCCTCCACCGACCAGATGCACAACATTGCCATACAGGGTCCCAACAGCCGTGAACTGCTCAAGGACATTATCTGGACGGCACCGGCACAGCCCGAAATTGGCGAACTGGAATGGTTCCGCTTTGCAGTCGGCCGCATAGGTGGCTTCGAAGGCATCCCCCTGGTCGTCTCTCGCACCGGCTACACCGGGGAGTTGGGCTACGAGATCTTCTGCCACCCACGAGATGCCGTTGCCGTGTTCGACGCTGTTTGGGAAGCCGGCCAGAAATACGGGTTGAGGCCCATGGGGCTCGAAGCCCTTGATATGGTACGGATCGAGGCCGGGCTCATCTTCGCCAACTATGAATTTGACTCTGAAACGGACCCCTTTGAGGCTGGCATCGGTTTCACGGTGCCGCTCAAATCCAAGACCGACGACTTCATCGGCCGCGAGGCATTGGTTCAGCGCAAGGAACATCCACGCCGCAAGCTGGTGGGCCTCGAGATCGATGCCAATGACACCGTAGGCCATGGCGATTGCGTCCACCCCAAAGGCGGACGCAGCCAGATCGGCGTTGTCACCAGCGGCATGCGCTCGCCACTTCTCAAGAAGAACATCGCCCTCGCCCGCGTCGACGCGCTGACTGCCAAAATTGGCACCGAGGTCGAGATCGGCAAGCTCGACGGTCACGCCAAGCGACTGCCCGCTCGGATCGTGAAGTTTGCGCACTATGACCCGGAGAAGAAACGGCCGAGGTCGTAGCGGTCGCATCGGCCAAGAGAAGAAGGCCGGGTTTTTGCCCGGCCTTCGTTATCTGACGCACCACCCGGTCTACTTGTTGCCGAGATAGGCTTTCATCGAATCGTCCAGCGCCGCCTTCCAGGGCGTGTGATGCTTTGGCGACATGGTGCCGGTCATCAATGACTTGTAGGAATGGTTGCGGAAGGTCATGATGTCGTGAACCTTCTGGTGCTCCCATTCCATGAACGTCTTGTTGACGCCTTCGATGTCGAAGCTCGGATAGTCGGTGGCGTCGATCAGTTCCTTCACGTAATCACCCTGGAACCAGATCATCTGTTCGGCATCTTCAAGCTTTTCTTCCCGGGCCAGCCACTTCGACCAGTCGCGCTTCATGGCAGCAGCACCTGGCACCTTGATGCGGCCGAGGATGATGTCGCGCACATACCAAGCCTGGGCGTCGAACATGTTGAAGGTATAGAACTGGTCCTGCATGCCGATATAGAAGAACTTCGGATTGTTCTGCCACACCACGCCCTTGTAGAGATTCGGCGGCCACATGCGGTTGGTGGTCTTGAGACGCAGGTCTTCCGGCAGGAACGGGAAATAATGCTGGTAGCCCGTACACAGAATGATGGCATCGACATCCTTCTTGGACTTGTCTTTGAAATATGCCGTCTTGCCGACGACCTTCTGCAACAGCGGCCGCTCTTCGAAATTCTTCGGCCACTTGAATCCCATCGGCTTCGACCGGTAGGTGGTCGTCACCGATTTCGCGCCGTATTTCCAGCACTGCGAACCAATGTCCTCGGCCGAATAGCTGCGGCCGACGATCAGAACATTCTTGCCCTTGAATTCCAGGGCGTCACGGAAGTCGTGGGCGTGCAGCACACGGCCGTTGAAACTGTCGAGGCCTTCAAAGAAGGGCGAATGCGGTGTCGAGAAGTGACCGTTGGCGCAGATGACGTAATCAAACATCTCGGAATACATGACGTCGTTGGGACGGTCATGGACTGTCACCTTGAACTTTTTCTTCTTCTTGTCCCATTCGACCATGCGGACCGGTGTGTTGAAACGGATCCACTTGCGCACACCAGCTTTCTTGACGCGGCCAACGATATAGTCCCACAACACCTCACGCGGTGGGAATGACGCCATCGGCTTTCCGAAGTGCTTTTCGAACGTGTAGTCGGCAAACTCGAGACATTCCTTCGGGCCGTTCGACCACAGATAGCGGTACATGGAGCAATGAACCGGTTCGCCATATTCATCCAGACCCGTGCGCCACGTGTATTTCCACAGGCCGCCCCAATCATCCTGTTTCTCGAAACAGACGACTTCAGGGATCTTGGCCCCCTTCTTCTTGGCAGACTGGAAAGCACGGAGTGCGGCGAGGCCCGAAGGGCCAGCGCCAATGACAGCGACTCTGGTCATATAAAAACTTCCTCTCCATGTATGGTTCCGCTTGAATGCAGATTCCAATTCAGACCATTATTAGGCCAATTCCGAACCAATTTGTAAAGGCGAAATCCGCTTCCATCATGCGACGAATCAGCAACGAACGGCTCAAAGATTACTTCCTTGGCTGGCAGTGCCGTATCCGGCAAATCTCGGCCCGCGACTATGGCGGGCAGCCTCTGCCCGCCATGACACCACAGGTGAGCAGCAAGAAGGGTGAGATCATAATACCAACCATGATGTCGCTTCTGGTGCCGCAGGATCCGGGCCCCGCCACGGCATTTCTCCGCTTCCAGGTGCAGAAGCACAACGAGCATCTCAAAGCCCGCAATGCGGCCCTGCAATATCTCTCGGCAGACTTTTATCAGTTGCCGGAGTTGTTCACGGATGAGATGACGGCGGTCTTCGGTTCCAATTCTGTAACGGCCAAGTCCATGACCGGCAAACGCGAAGTCCTGCTGTCGTTCGAGCAATATTCCCAGGCCTTCCGGATGTTTTGCAAGGCAAGGATCGTGGGCGAAAAGCATCCGGCGCGTGAGTTCAGCCTGTGGCAAGCCCGCATCTTCAATCCGAACATTCCCAACGAAGCCACGGTGCTGAGTTTCAAACCGGACTGGAAGAACGCCGTGGCCGATCCATTTCCCTCAGCGGGCTGATGTGGGAGGCCAGAACAGCGCAGCAAGGGCGCCAGCGCCCGCCGCGGCAATCGCCAAGCCCACTGCGACGCCATAGCCGGAAAAGGTATCGAACAAGACACCAGCCGCGAACGGCGCTGACAGTCCGGCCAGTCCCCAGGCGGTGAAGACGCGGCCAAAGACGGGCGCAAATTTCTCGCTTCCGGTAATCTTTCTGATGACGGCAGGCACAACGGCAATCAGCGCGCCATAGGCTGCGCCACACAGCGCCACGGCTGCAAGCCCGGCTTCCGGCAAGATCAACAACAGCGCCATCGCGCCCGCCAACAGCAGAAGGGGTGCCGCAAGCGCACGGTGCGATGGCCAACGCTCGCCCAGCGGACCGCCCGCCAGACTTCCGGCGATATTGCCGAGGGCCACACTCGAAGGTGCAAGGCCAGTCGCAACTGAACCGAGTCCCGCGGCCAGGACGATGCCAGACGCATGGGCAATAACCATAAGTCCGCCGGCAGCACCGAGGAAGTAGACGGTCCACAGCCAGATGACGAGCTTGTGATATGAACGGGCCGGAGCAGCTCGCGCGGCAACGGCGACGGCACCCGCACCGCCCCGGAACAGCACTGCGGCAATGCCGCTGGCCATTGCGACCACACCAGCAAGTTCCAGCAAGACGCTTTGCACGCTTGCATGGGCGAGTGCCAGGTCAAACCCCAGCGCCGAGATTGCCGCACCAAGTCCATAGCAAGCCGTAACAATGCCGGCGGACCAGCCTTGGGCTGCCGGCATGGCATAAGCCGCGCGATTGAGGAACAAGCTATAGGCAACGCCATTGGCAGCACCGAAGATTACGCCATACCCCAGGAGAAACAGCAGAAGAGAATTGCCAGCAGCACCAATCCCGAGGCCGGCCGCTGCAGCACCACCACTCACCAATGCAAGGAGAGACGCCGGTACGCGCAGCAAGAAAGCCGATGCGAACACACCACAGGTGAGACTGGCAATCGCAAGGGAATACCCAAGGCTGACATTGGCGCGCGACGTTCCAAATGCCTGCTCAAGAGGTGCCATCAAGGCCGAATAGGCATGGATCGAACCGAACACGAGGCTCAGAAGCACCGCACCAACAAGAACGCCGGGCGATGCCACTTGTCTCATCATCACGCCATGCCGAGCGCCTGCTTGCGCCGCTTCGCCCACGCCCCGATCAGCCGGTCAGCTATGATGCCGATAAATGCGATGCCAAGACCAGCCAGCAGGCCGCGCCCGGTGTCTGCACCGGGCAGCGCCTTGTAAATTTCCTGTCCCAAATCACGCGACCCGATGAGCGCGGTAATCGCCACCATGGCCAAGGCCATCATGATGGTCTGGTTGATCCCCAACAGGATTTCCGGGAATGCGATAGGCAGCTCGACCTTGAACAACCGCTGGCGGGCCGTGGTACCGGAGGCGACCGCTGCCTCCATGGTCGTGTGCGGCACACGCATGAGACCGAGATAGGTGAACCGGATGGCCGGCACGGTGGCATAGGCGAGCATGGCGATCACGTTGGAAAGATCGCTGGTCTGGAACAGCATGATCACCGGGATCAGATAGATGAAGCTCGGAAAGGTCTGCAACGTGTCGCAAATCGTGTTGATGACACGGGCGGCACGCGTGCTCTTGGATGCCCAGACCCCAACCGGCACACCGATGAGGATGGCGAGGACGGTGCAGCCAGTGACCAGATAAATCGTCAGCATCAGCGGCGTCCAGAACCCGGCAAGCAGCAGAAAGCCGAGAAGGCACGCTGGCAGCAGCGCCAACCGCCAGCCACCGAGATAGTATCCCGTCAGGGACAATAACCCGATGACCATTGGCCAAGGCATCCACAAATAGAAATCGCGCATCGGCAGAAGAAGCCAGATCGTGACCCAGTCACGGAACGGCCGCACATAGCCGTAGAGATTCTTCGACACCCAGCGCACGCCATCGTTGATCGGGCTGCCGAATGACAGCGTCAGGTCCTTGGGCAGAACCGCCAACGCCGGAATGATCTGCGCCGCGATGACCGAAACGACAAGCAGAACAAGGAAGATCAGCAGATGCCGGTGTCGGACGTGGAACGGCGTGCCCTCGGCAAAACGCGGCGGTATGCGGCGCATGAAGGCCTGAGTCATCCGGTCCAGCACGATGGCAATCAGGGTGATGGCAATGCCCTGCTCCACGGCCTTTCCGATCTGCAGTTGCTGCAGCGAAAACAGGAGCTTCTGGCCAAGCCCCGAGGCACCGACCAGCGACGCGATCACCGCCATGGCCAAGGTCTGCATGACGGCCTGATTGAGGCCAAGCAGCAATGTCTGTTGCGCGGCGGGCAGCTCGACCTTCCACAGAAGCTGGCGCGGCGTGCACCCAGACATGCGGCCGGCTTCAAGAATTTCGGCGGGCACCGTTCGAATGCCTAGAATGGTGCAACGGGCCATGGGCGGCGTGGCAAAGCCAAGCGTGGCCAGCATGGCCGGCACCTGGCCGAAGCCAAACAGGATCACCACTGGCCCGAGATAGGCCATATGCGGGGTCGCCTGCAGCACATCGAAGACGAGATTGACCCCCTTCTCGACCCGCGGGCTTCGCGTTGCCCAGATGCCGATCGCGAGGCCAAGAATTGCAGCCAAGGGAACGGTGACGACGACGATCGCCAGTGTCTGCATGGCATCCGGCCATAGCCGGAAGACAGCCAGATAGAGCGCGCAGACACCGCTGAAAACCGCAAGCCTCGTGCCACCAATCCAGTGGCCTAGGATCGCAGTGCCGCCGACAATTGCGACCCATGGCAGCGGCGGCCACTTCCACGCCAGCACCCCCCGATAGAGCAGCGCTTCGGCCAGCGCCAGGGGCTGGGCCAAAACCCACGAGATGGCACGCGTCACGGGTTTGGCGGCCGCAGCAAACCACGCAAAGAATTCCGTCACCCAGACCTTGAACGGCACGACCAATTCGGCAGGCCATTTATCGAGGGCCGGGATTGCCGTGGCCAACGCCAGCGTGATCCCAATCAGGACGACGTAGGCGACGACTTTCCCCCCTGTCCGCGGAAGTGCGAAACCGCCGGGCTGTGGCCCCTGGGCGGTGGCATCGCTCATCAGATCTGACCCGGATAGAGCGCCGCAATCATCGCATCGCGCGTCACCACACCAATGGTTTGCCCATCTTCACCGGCAACAGGCAGCGGGACATTGGAAGACAACACACGCGCTGCAGCGTCGCCAATCTTCATCTGTCCATCCAGTGGTTCGCCAGCGGGCATCTCTTGCGAAGGTTGAACAATGGTCGACAGCGTAACGATGCGATCGCGCGGCGCGTTCTTGGTGAACTCCCGCACATAGTCGTCCGCTGGATTTGTCACCATGTCTTCCGGCGTGGCGAGTTGGACAAGATATCCATCCTTCATGATCCCGATGCGGTCGCCAAGGCGCACGGCCTCCTCGAAATCGTGCGTGATGAAGACGATGGTCTTCTTCAGCATCTTCTGCAGGCGAAGGAACTCGTCCTGCATCTCCCGCCGGATCAGGGGGTCGAGCGCCGAGAACGGCTCGTCGAGGAACCAGATGTCTGGTCCCACGGCCAAAGAGCGTGCGATGCCGACCCGTTGCTGCTGCCCACCCGAAAGCTCACGCGGGAAGTAGCTCTCCCGGCCCTCGAGTCCGACGAGCTTGATCATTTCGCGCGCGCGGGCCTCGCGTTCATCCCGCGATGACCCACTGACTTCCAGCGGAAAGGCCACATTCGACAGCACGTTGCGATGCGGCAGCAGTCCGAAATGCTGGAACACCATACCCATCTTGTGCCGCCGCAAATCAATGAGTTCTTCAGGCTTGCACTTGAGGAGATCTTTCCCATCCAGCAGCACTTCGCCCGAAGTCGGATCATTGAGCCGCGTGATGGCACGGATCAGCGTCGACTTGCCGGAACCTGACAATCCCATGATGATGAGAATTTCGCCCGACATGACATCGAAGGACACGTCGCGCACCGCGCCGATTGCCTTCTCCGCCTTGAAATCATCATTGCCGGGCGCGAAGTCATGCCGCTTCAGGAATCCTAGCGGATCTGGCCCGAAGACTTTCCAAAGGTGACGGCAGGAAATTTTCGCCGTGCTGTTCATTGGCTCCCCTCAGCAGGCGTCAAAGCATAGACATGAATGCGCCGGGTGCAAATCTCCAACTGCACCCGGCGTTCATGTCCGTCGATCAGTTCATCCACGTTTTCCAGGTAGACTCATTGTCGGCTATCCACTTCTTGGCCGCGTCTTCCGGCGTCATGCCATCGACGTCGACCATGGCCGCCGCCGCGGCGATCTGCGGATTGGTGAAATCCACCTTCTTCAGAAACGCTGATGCATTCGGCCATGTCGTCTCGATGGCCTTGGAGCCAACCTTCTTGAGATAGCCCTTGGCCGGTGCGCCGCAGTCATAGATCGCGTCCGGGTTCATGCCCCACTTGGGATCCGAGAAGCACTCCGGCGCATATTCCGGGAACTCCACGAACTGTCCTTCGAACTTCGCCTCAATGAAGTTCGGCGTCCAGTTGAAGATGACGACTGGCTCCTTGCGGTCATAGGCGGCCTGAAGCTCTGCCCACAGTGTCGCTGCCTGACCAACCGGCACTTCCTGGAAGTTCATCTTTAGCGCCTGGATCCGTTCGGAATAGTGCTTGCCCCAATCCGCCGGCGGGCCCACGAAGCGGCCCTTGTCCCCGGTTTCCGCAGTCGCAAGCTTCGCCGCGCAGGCATCGAGCGCCTTCCAGTCGGGCAGGCCGGGGCACATCTCGTTCATGTAGGTCGGATACCACCAGTCTTCGCGCGTCACAGCATTGTGCGCACCATAATCGACGGCACCATCCGCCAGTGACTTGTTGAACGACTCGGCCATCGAGCCTTCCCAGACTTCGACCTGGAAGTCCATGTCGCCAGCCGCGATCGCCGTGAACTGCAGCTGCGTATCGGATGACTTGTATTCGACATTATAGCCCATCTGCTCCAGCAGTTGGCCCACCACATTGGACAACACCAGTTGGCTGGTCCAGTTGTTGGTGACGATCTTGATGGGATCGGTCGATTCCGGTTCGGCGGCGACAGCGCTACCGAAGAATGCTGCACCAGAAAGTGCGGCGGCGGCAAAAAGTCCGATGAGTTTGGATTTCATGACATTCCCTCCTTATTCATTTTCGTTGGTTGGGTAACTGCCTTCGACCATTCTGACGATTTCAGCCGATAGGCGGCAACCGCATCAAGCACGGCACTCCTGAAACACGACACCCGGCCTCTTGTGAGACCGGGTGCCTGCTCGTCAAAACTTCCGATAGGCCTTGTTAAGCTGCACCATCGGATGGTTGGGAGACATCTGGAATTTGATGAGCAACTCCCGCGCCATCATGTCCCGGTCCTGCTGGTTGTTCGGCAGCTTCACCTTTTTCGGGATACGCACCCAGCCGTTCACATTACGGTCGAAGATGGCGGGTTCGCCCTCCTCATAACCCATATGCACGTCTTCCAGCCAGTTCAGGTCGTCCCAGCCCATGAATTCCATGTAGCCCTTGAGGAACGGCGTAATCCGGTCGTAGTCCGGGATCAGGTTCACATCATAGCGATAGCCGATGTGCTGCCCGATTTCCTTTTCGCGGCTCGAGGAGAGGCCCTTCGCATCCTTCAGGAATTGATTGACGTCCTTGATCTCGGAGCCTTTGTAGCTTGTACCTGCCATTGTCTGTCTCCGATCAATACTTGTGATAGTTGCCGCCAGCGTCGACCAACGCCTCGTGGCCCACCACATAGTTGGTGCCGGCCAGTGGCACCTTGCACATGGCAGACGCTTCCATCGTCAGCGCCGCGAGATCCTCGGGCTCCAGCGAGTGGATATTGGTTTTGCCACAGGCGCGGGCCAGAAGCTGAGCTTCCATGGTCAGCGTATGCAGGAAGTTATAGACACGCTCGGCCGCCTTGTCGGGGTCGAGGCGCTGGCGCAACACCGGGTCTTGCGTCGCTACACCAACCGGGCAGCGGCCCGTGTGGCAGTGATAGCAGAAGCCCGCGTCCACACCGATCTCGCTCGGAAAATCGGTGACGCCGTCGATGTGCTTGTTGCAGTTGAGCGCCATCATCACCGAGTGGCCAATGGCGATGGCATCGGCACCAAGAGCCAGCGCCTTGGCCACGTCACCACCGTTGCGGATACCGCCGGCATAGATGAGCGAGATTTCGCCCTTCTTGCCAAGCTCGTCGATGGCGCGACGTGCCTCGCGGATTGCCGCGATGCCCGGAACGCCGGTATCCTCGGTCGCGATATGCGGACCCGCCCCGGTACCGCCTTCCATGGCATCGATATAGATCGAGTCCGGATCGCACTTCACCGCCATGCGGACGTCGTCGTAGACGCGCGCCGCACCAAGCTTCAGTTGGATCGGAATCTCGTGGTTGGTCGCCTCGCGGATTTCCTGGATCTTGAGAGCCAGATCGTCCGGTCCCAGCCAGTCCGGGTGACGGGCCGGCGAGCGCTGATCGATACCGGCCGGCAGCGAGCGCATCTCAGCGACCTGGTCGGTCACCTTCTGGCCCATGAGGTGGCCGCCAAGGCCCACTTTACAACCCTGCCCGATAAAGAACTCGCAGGCGTCGGCGAGCCGCAAATGGTGCGGGTTGAAACCGTAGCGCGACTGGATGCACTGATAGAGCCACTTCTGTGAATAGCGCCGCTCGTCAGGGATCATGCCGCCTTCGCCGGAACACGTGGCGGATCCCGCCATGGTGGCGCCGCGGGCCAACGCTATCTTGGCCTCGTAGGACAACGCACCGAAGGACATGCCGGTCACGTAGACTGGAATGTCGAGCACCATCGGCCGCTTGGCGCGTGGGCCGATCACCGTCTTTGTCTCGCACTTCTCGCGATAGCCTTCGATGACAAAACGGGTCAGCGTTCCGGGCAAGAAGGTCAGATCATCCCAATGTGGGATCTTCTTGAACAGCGAGAAGCCGCGCATACGGTAGCGGCCAAGCTCGGACTTGATGTGGATGTCGTTGATGACCTCAGGTGTGAAGATCTGCGACTTGCCAAGAATATATTTCTTGGTTTCCGCCGGCGCCTTGCCACCGAGCGACGCCATCCCTGTCGCCGTCGTCGCTGCCGCGGCCCTCTTGGCCTTGATGGCCGCCTTGCGTGGTCTTGCGACGGCTTTCCTTTCGGCGGCAGCGGCCTTTTTCGCCGCTCGTGCTGCCTTCCGCGGGCCAGCCTCCGCTCCGGCACGCTTGCCAGCACCGGCCCTGCGCGCGGCTGCTTTTCGTGTCACGTTCTTTGCCATGTCCTCAATCCCTCATCACAGCACGAGCTTCTTTTCGCCCGGTTCGAGGTTGTCGTAGTTCCAGAGTTGTTTGCCGGCCACGATCTTCTTGATGTGGTCGATGCCGCCCTTCGGGTACATGTCGTACATCTTGAGCTTCCGGGTCAGCCATTGGCGGTCAAGATCCGTCATCTCGTCCGGCACGGCGTCGACGCCCAGAGAGCGCGCCTCACCGCCGAGGTAGATGGTGCCGTCGTACATCGAGTCGCCGAGGTTCTTGCCCGCATTGCCAAGGATGACCATGCGGCCGCGCTGCATCATGAAGCCGGAGAACGATCCCGTATCTCCACCGACGATGATGTTACCACCTTTCTGGTCAATACCTGTACGGGCACCGACAGAGCCCTTGCACACCAGGTCGCCGCCGCGAAGCGCTGCTCCGAACTGCGAACCGGCATTCTTCTCGATGACGATCGTGCCGGCCAGCATGTTTTCGCCACAGGCCCAGCCGACGCGCCCCTTGATGCGGATGTTCGGACCATCGGTCAGACCACATGCGAAGTAGCCGCAGGATCCTTCAATGTAGAGATTGAGCCGGTTGAGAATGCCGACCGCGATCGAATGCTTGGAACCCGGATTCTTCAGGACGATCGTGCCAACGCCACGCCGCATCAGCTCGCGAAGTTGGGCATTGATGTCCTTGGGCTCAAGGTTCTCGCAATCCAGCTCAGCCCGCTTGTTGAAGTCCACATCGGGAGCATCTGGATAGCCATAGCCCACACTTTCTTCCGAGATATCGAAGAAGCGTTGCTGGGTGCGGCCGAGCAAACCCTCGGTGTGCATGCCCATCTCGTGGCTGAGATGGTCAGTCTTTGCCTTTGTTACGCCCGCCATACGCGAACCTCCTCATCATAGGGATCCCAGGTGTCGATTTCGTGGTGGATCACCGAGCGGATCGCCACTTCTTCAGATGCAAGAGCCACCAGGTTGTCGCTCTCGTAGAGCACCATCGGCTTGGCGGCCATCGTGTCCTTGGCCATGCCGAGTGCATCCTTGGTCGAGACCAGGTAGGTGAAGACCCCGTCGATATCCTGGATCGATTGCTTCAGGGAGTCTTCGAGCGACGCACCATGCTCGAGATTGTAGGCGGTGTAGACTGCCAGAAGCTCGGAGTCGCAATTTGACATGAAGCGGTGCCCCTTGCGCTCGAACTCGCGCCGCATCATCCAATAGTTGGTGATCTGACCATTATGGACAACGGCGATGTCATTGTAGGGGTAAGCCCAATAGGGATGGGCCGAACGGATGTCCACGTCCGACTCCGTCGCCATGCGCGTGTGACCAATGCCGTGGGTCCCCTTGAACTTGCGAAGCGCGTACTGGTCAGCGACCCGGCTCGCATCGCCCAGATCCTTGACCAGTTCAAGGGCGTTGCCCATCGACAGGATTTCCGTCCCATCGACATCCTCCACATAGTCGGCGAGCTTCTTCATGTCGCCGTCATAGTGGATGCGGTAGCGGTAGGCATATTCGGTCGCGTCTTCGCGATCGATCACCTGGACGCCCAGGTTTGCAAGCCGCTCTTCGACATGCCCCTTGCGCCGCTTCACCTCGTCATGGATGTCGAAGCCCTTCGACATGTCTTCCTGTTCGGCCACCTTGAAGCGCATGACATATTCGTTGCGCCCCGGTGTTCCGTAAATGGCGTAGCCGGTAGAATCCGGCCCGCGGTGCTTCAGCGACTGCAACATCGCGGTCATCTCCTGACCGATGTTGCCAGCGCCGTCGCGATGGATAAGCCCTGCTATCCCGCACATAGGTGCTACCTCCTTGGTGTTTTCCGCAACCCCGCCCATGGACGCGCCAAGGGCGGGCATTTCATTAAAGAGGCTCCCGGCAGGGACCAATCGGTTGACCGGGATACCCCATAAGAACGCCGCTTAGGGCAGGCACTCCATGTAAGTGTCCTTGTCCCAATCGGTGACCGTAGACATGAATCGTGCATATTCGTCCGACTTGTATTCGTCGTAGAGCCGGTACATTTCACCGGGCAGGCCACGCTGCACGACTTCGTTCTTGCGCAGGTGCTCCAGCGCCTCGCCCAGCGACATCGGCAGCTTCTTGACCTTCTTGCCGGCTTCCATGGCCTCATAGATGTTGCGCTCTTCCGGCTTGCCCGGATCGAGATTGTTGTCGAGGCCATCGTCCATGGCGGCCAGCAACGTGGAGCCCATGAGATACGGGTTCACCATGGAGTCGACCGAGCGATACTCGAAGCGGCCTGGAGCCGAAACGCGCAACCCCGTGGTGCGATTCTGGAAGCCCCAGTCGGCGAAGACCGGCGCCCAGAAGCCCGTATCCCACAGACGGCGATAGGAGTTGACGGTGGAAGCGCCAATGGCGGTCAGCGCCTGGAGGTGCTTCACCACGCCGCCAATGGCCTTCAGGCCTTCCTTGCCCGGCATCTGCGGGTCGTCGGTATCGGGCATGAACGTGTTCTCGCCGCCCTTGACGTACATGTAATTGGCTTCCATGCCCGGCAGGTTCTTCTTGTCGTTGCCGCAGGCCACGAACTTGTCCTCACCGCCATGCCACAAGCTCATGTTGTGGTGGCAGCCGGACGCCGAAACGCCCATGAACGGCTTGGTCATGAAACAGGCAAAGATGCCGTTTTCGCGGGCCACCTGGGCGCAGATCTGGCGGTAGGTGGTGAGGCGGTCCGCGTTGCGCAGCACGTCGTCGAACATCCAGTTCAATTCGAGCTGGCCCGGCGCGTCCTCGTGGTCGCCCTGGATCATGTCGAGGCCCATTTTGCGGGCATAGCGGATCACCTGCAGCGACACGGGGCGAAGGCTTTCGAACTGGTCGATGTGATAGCAGTAGGGCTTGGAATAACCCTTGCTGGGCTTGCCGTTCTCATCAAACTTCAGCCACATCATCTCCGGCTCGGTGCCGATCCGAAGCTTGGTGCCGTGCTTCTTGCTGAATTCCTCGTGCATGCGGCGAAGATTGCCGCGGCAGTCGGCGGTCAGATAGGCGCCCGGATCCTTCTTTTCTTCGCGGTTGCGGAACAGCGTGCAGAAGAAGCGGCCGACCGTCGGCGCCCACGGCAGCTGCATGAAGGTTTCGGGCTCCGGAACACCAACAAGCTCTGCCGCTTCCGGTCCATAGCCCAGATACTCACCTGCCCGGTTCATGAACAGGTTGACGGTCGATCCATAGACCAGCTGGAAGCCCTTCTGCGCGACGCTCTCCCAGTGATCGGCCGGAATGCCCTTGCCCATGATCTTGCCGGTCACCGAAACGAACTGCAGATAGAGATACTCGATCCCCAAGGCATCGATCTTTTCGCGGACCTGTTTGATGAGTTCAGCCCGGCCCGGCGTCTCGATAAATTTCTCATAGTCGGTCATTGCCGTGTTCCTCTCCCCAGTTTGGGCTGTTCAGCCCAGCTGCGTTGTTTGATGAAGACAGGCGGCACGGGTGGCAATCCATCCACGCGCCGCAATTGCGCTGTGCTGCGGGGTCCACGTCTTGCTTCCCGCCTCACTGACCCGTTTGAACTCCCTCGAAAAGCAGCCTGCCATCCTTCCCGCCCAGCGCGACCGATGAGTTCGCGCCGAAGGGTTGGCTTGACGTTGGCCTTGTACCGGGGCTTATTGATCCACAAACCGAGACCAATTGCAAACCAAATGTATCCAATCCCAACCATTCGGTCTATATTGGTGCCAAGCAGGAACCAATGATATAAGGTAATTGTTTGAATTGATGAATAAAAACGAGGGATCATTGGCATCTTCGTCGCAAACCACTCGGGTCATACTGGCTCGTTTGGAGAAGGCGATCGAGTCCGGCGTCTATGGCGACGGAGACCAACTGCCGGCCGAACGGCAATTGGCCATCACGTTCGGCACAGCGCGTTCCACCATTCGTAAGGTGCTGGATGCACTGGAAGAAAAGGCCCTTGTGGTGCGGCGCGTCGGCAGCGGAACATTTGTCAATTACGGCGGTTCACGGCATCAGGGCCTGGAAGATATCGCCGATCTCGTCAGTCCGCTGCAACTGATCGAAACGCGCTTCGCCATCGAGCCTCACATGACGCGGCTGGCCGTGTTGCACGCCACGAAGGCCGACCTCGATCGAATCGATGACGTTCTCCATCGCATCGAAGATTCAAGCGTCGATCAGAATCTTTTTACCCAGCTCGATTCCGAATTCCATCTGGAGTTGGCACGCTGTTCACGTAACCCCCTTATGGTGCGCATCTATCAGGAAGTGAACATGGTGCGGCTGCATGCACAATGGGACCGGATGAAGAAGCTCATCCTGCTGCCGGAAAAGATCGTCTCCTACAACTTGCAGCACCGCGCCATCTATGATGCGCTGTGCCAACGCGATGCACAAACGGCTGCAGACCTGATCAGCCGCCATCTCGACCAGGCACGACAGGATCTCATTGGCGCCGACATCTGACGCCGGCGCGCGAGATCACCCGCACAGGGGCTGCTGGGCGTGCGACAGGATCCAGCGTTTGACGACACCAACACTGCGCGATCTGGCATGGCGGCTTTCATGCAGATAATAGGTCCAGGGCGAGCGCGGGCGGACCGGGATCGGCTCCATCAACAGCTTTCGATCGATGAACGGCCGCGCCAGCGAGGCCGGCGCCACAGTGACCCCTGCTCCACGCGCAGCGTATTCAAGAGCCATGTTCATCATGTTCACCGACACACGCATGGTGTGACCGGCCTCGGGGATCTCGAGGGCTTCGGCCATGCATTGCCAATACTCTTCACGCCCCAGAAGCTGGATCCACCCCGCTTCGGACACGGCGGTGGCCAATTGACTCGTGCCGCGGCCTTTGAGATGACCTGGCGCGCAAACAAGCATCAACTCGTCATCCCACAGTTGCACAGCACCGTCAGGTGCCTCAGCCCAACGATTGTGCGAAATCGTAATGTCGGAGAGCCGTTCGTTAAGCCCCTCCCAGATCGTGCCGTGGACCACAACGTGGATGTTCGAATGCTGCCGGGCAAAAGCGGTCACGCAGTCGGAAAGCCAAGACTGCGCCAGGCTGGCCGGGCACGAGATCACGACGGCCTCGTTGAGCCTCGAGGTCATGACGGCGCGTGTTGCATTGTCGATCTGCTTCAGAGCCTGCCGCAGGGTCGGAAGAAAGGCCTCCCCCACTTCGGTCAACCGCAAACCCTGCGGATCGCGGTGAAACAGGTCTTGGCCGATCCACTGTTCCAGTGACCTGATGTGGCCGCTGATGGCGGCCTGGGTGTAGCCGAGCTCCCGCGCCGCTTCGGTAAAGCTCAAATGCCGGGCCGCGGTTTCAAACGACCGGATGAAGTTTAGAGGCGGCAGGGTCTTCACGGCAAAGGCATCCTTGATTGGCGTTGCACACGCGGACCGCAGACCTATAATTTATTTGAGGTCATCCCCCAAAGAAATCTTTGATGCCAGGTTTTGCAGGACATCCTAAGCAGGTGGCGAAACGCGATTTCTGGAGGAGTTCGCATCATGCGCCAGCATGCGCAAGCGGTCGTCATTGGTGGGGGCCTCGTTGGCTGCTCGATCCTGTATCACCTCACCAAGCTCGGCTGGACCGATGTCGTGCTGCTGGAGCGCGACGAACTGACCTCCGGCTCTACCTGGCATGCGGCTGCCGGCATCCACGGCCTGCACGACTCCAACAACATCACCCGCATCCAGTACTACACGATGCAGCTCTACAAAGATCTGGAGAAGGAAACCGGCCAGGGCTGCGGCGTCTTCCAGCCCGGAAGCCTCTATCTCGCCCAGACCGAAGCCCGCGAGCACCAGCTGCGCCTGCAAGCCGCCAAGGCCAAGCGCTATCGCATGAATTTCGCGGAAGTGAGCCGGGCAGAAGCTGAAAAGCTGCACCCACTGGTGAATTTCGACGGCATCCGCTGCATCATGTATGAGCCGGACGGCGGCAACGTCGATCCCTCCGGCGTCACCATGGCCTATGCCGCCGGCGCACGGCAAAGGGGTGCAGAGATCCACCGCTTCACGCCGGTCACCGGCACAGAACAGCGCCCGGACGGCAGCTGGACGGTGAGAACCACCAAGGGCGACATTCACACCCAGTGGGTGGTGAATGCGGCCGGCCTGTGGGCCCGCGAGGTGGCAGCCATGGCCGGATTGTCGCTGCCGCTCATTCCTTCCGAACACCAGTATTTCGTCACGGAGACGATTCCCGAAATCGAAGCGGCCGGCCGGCGCCTGCCCTCGGTTGCCGACCGCGATGGCGAATATTACCTCCGCCAGGAGGGCCTGGGGCTGCTGATCGGCGCCTATGAAAAGGACATGAAGTTCTGGTCCGAGGACGGCACACCGCAGGACTTCGGCCATGAGCTTCTCCCCGACGATCTTGGGCGCATCGAAGACAACGTCATGCGCGCCATCACCCGCATTCCCGCCATCGAGACCGCCGGCATCAAGAAGGTGATCAATGGCCCGATGATCTGGTCGCCGGACAGCGCGGCGCTGTTCGGCCCCGTGCCGGAACTGCGGAACTATTTCTGCTGCTGCGGCATCATCCCCGGCTTTTCGCAGTCGGGCGGGCTTGGCCTTCTGTCGGCTGAATGGATGGTCGAAGGCGAGCCGAAACTCGATCTCTTCGCCTGGGACCTTGCCCGCTATGGCAACTGGGTGACACCGGCGTTCACCAAGGCGCGGGTGAAGGACCAGTATTCCAACCGCTTCAAGATCCACTTCCCCAACGAAGAACGGATGGCGGGGCGTCCCGTGCGCACCAGGCCGGTCTACGAGATGCAGAAAGGTATGGGTGCCCTGTTCGGCCTTAACTACGGATGGGAACATCCGCTGTGGTTCTCGCAAGAGGGCGAACCCAAGGAAGAAGAGTATGGCTTCACGCGGCAGAACTGGTGGGAACCTGTTGGCCGCGAGGTGCGCATGCTGCGCGATACGGTCGGCATTCTCGACATTTCGAACTTTGCCAAATACGAAGCCAAGGGCCCCGGTGCCGAAGCCTGGCTCAACAGCCTGCTCGCCAACCGCATGCCCAGGGAAATCGGGCGGTCCTGCCTGACACCACTGATCGGCAAGCGCGGCGGCGTTGCCGGCGACTTCACGGTGACGCGCCTTGGGGAAGAGGAATTCATGATGGTGGGCTCCGGCATGGCCGAGCGCTTCCACGAGCGCTTCTTCCGCGCCATAGAACTGCCCGCCGGCACCACCTTCCGCTCGCTCACCGAAGCCATGTGCGGCTTCAATGTGGCCGGTCCCAAATCGCGGGAGCTGCTGCAGCGCCTCACCAACGCCGATCTCTCGGCGAAGGCCTTCGCCTTCATGCGGTCGCAGCGCATCACGGTTGCCGGCATCGATGTGGTCGCAATCCGCGTGTCGTTCACCGGCGATCTGGGCTGGGAACTCCACTGCGCCGCCGAAGATCAGGTGGCGCTCTATACGGCACTTGTGAACGCCGCCAGGGAATTAGGCGGCGGACCGGTGGGCTCGCGCGCCCTCATGTCGCTCCGTCTCGAGAAGGGATATGGCAGCTGGGGCCGCGAATATTCGCCGGAATACTGGCCGCAGGAATCAGGTCTCGAGCGCCTCGTCAAGATGGACAAGGGCGATTTCCTCAACCGCGAAGCCTATGCGGCCCTTGCCGACAAGCCGCCAAGAGACCGGCTCATGATGTTCTCCATTGCCGCAACCAATGCGGATGCGGCGGGCGGCGAGCCCATTTTCCTTGCGGACGGAACACCGGTCGGCCAGGTGACCTCCGGGGCCTATGGCTATTTCGTCGAGAAGTCGCTGGCGCTGGGCTATATCCGCGCCGATGCGGCAGTTCCCGGCCAGAAGTTCACCATCGCCATCCTCGGCCAGCCCCATGAGGCGGTCCTGCTCGACAAGCCACCTTTCGACCCGGACGGAACGCGGCTGCGCTCCTGACCGGTAAACCTCACGATTTGCGCCAGATTTCGCTGAAGTCTGGCGCATCTTGGGCTATAGCGCGGGGATGAGCGAAGCAAATGACATCATCTATGGCGTCCATCCGGTCGCCGAGGCGCTGAAGAACCCGAGACGGAAGATCTACGCCCTCAAGGCATCGAAGAATGCCGCGGACCGGCTGGCCGACGACATCGCGGCACGCGGCATCACGCCGGAGATCGTGCACCCCAACGTGCTGGACCGCGCACTTGGTGCCGATGCCGTGCACCAGGGCCTGTTGATGGAAGCAAGGCCCCTGCCCCAGCCGCGGCTGGACCAGATCGAGCGATCGGGCGTGGTGGTCCTCCTCGACCAGGTGACGGACCCGCACAATGTCGGCGCGATCCTCCGCACCTGCGCTGCCTTCAACGTAACGGCCCTGGTTGCAACGGCACGCCACAGCCCGGAGGCCTCTGCCGTGCTGTTCAAGTCGGCATCCGGGGCCTATGAGCATGTGCCCTTCGTCAAGGTAACCAACCTTGCGCGCGCCATGGCCGAATTGAAGGAGTATGGTTTCCGCATCCTCGGCCTCGACAGCGAGGCACCAGAAGACATCGCGGATGTGGAACGCACGCCCCCCCTCGCCATCGTGCTGGGGGCAGAAGGCAAGGGCTTGCGGCAGCTGACACGGGAGAGCTGCGACCATCTGGTGAGGCTCGATCTCACCGGCCCCATCCGCAGCCTCAACGTCTCCAACGCCTGCGCCGTGACGCTCTACGCGCTCACGCGCTGAAACATGGCAAGAAGGCAGCACGCCCTTGCGACAGCGGCCGATTCTGGCTATTCACCCCTGCAACCCGCGAGCCGGCTTAGCTCAGTTGGTAGAGCACCTGATTTGTAATCAGGGGGTCAGGGGTTCGAGTCCCTTAGCCGGCACCAATGATTTCAAACGTTTACCACAACAACTTATCTCCAGACCAATTGTTGTGTACTGGATGGGGAAGCATCGCGGGAAGCACGTGAACCAGTTTCCAGCTCGCCCACTTCATGGGTGCGCCAGCGCTCCGATTCTGCCGCTCTGAGCCCCCTTGAAAGGCCACGAACCAGGAAGAAAAGAGGTCGCCGGACCTTATTAAATCCCGTGAGAGCGGGCACCCCTATAGGATGGGTCGGCACTGATATCAGGGGGAGGACCTGAGGCAACAGCAAGCGATGGTCTTTCAAAAGCAAACACAGAAACCATCACCGAAAAGAAGGGGTTGAAGAATTAACCCAATCCCCTCCTGGCGGAGATGGAGGGAACCAGAATCACCTCATCTCTGCTCGGGATCTCCGTTTCGAACCGGGCCTTGCAGCACCCTGCCCGATGACCGAAGCAAACGTCGTTCGTCAGGCGTTATCCAAGCGGATGCACCTGTCACCTCAATTCCAGCACCATTTAGATTAACGTGCACTCCCAATCTCGACGTCACGACGATCACGGATCGACTGTGCCCAAGCATCCAGGACCTTCGCGTTATTGATCGATTCCTGCGGTGAAAGCGGCATGGATGTGCCGTTCAGCACGGCATCTCCGAAGGCCTCAACGATGCGCTGGTAGTGATCATCAGCCGGTAGCTCTTCTTCTATTCGCGCACCATTCTTGTCGACGGTGATGATCAATGCCTCCGGAACGAAACTTCCGAGCCCCAACACCAGTCCTCGCGGCACCTCGATCATCCCTTTCCGTCCGATAACGCTGTAGTGCCCCAGCCCTGTCGTCTCAAAGGAACAACTCACCACCGCCATGCGCCCGCCGGGGAACTCGAGGACTGCGCCATCGGCAACGTCAACGCCAAAGCGGCGATCCATCTTCTGCCAGCCGCGGATGCTCACTGGCTCCGCCTGCATGATCATGCGAGAGCAACTGACGACGTAGCATCCCATGTCGAGGAGCACGCCACCCCCCAGGTCAGGCACGAAGCGCACGTTGGCAGGATCCGGCGGGCTCATCATGTCGTTGGAGAGGTGCGACCGGACTTCGAGCACCTCGCCGATGACACCGGAGTCAATGATTTCGCGCACCCGCCTATGCTGCGGGTGAAAGCGGTACATGAAGCTTTCCATGAGCGGTACGCCGGCGCGTTCGAAAGCCTCAAACATCTTCGTCACTTCGGCGGCGTTAAGACCCAGAGGCTTCTCGCAGAGTACGGGCTTCCCTGCTGCTGCCGCCTTCATCGCCCATTCGGCGTGCATGGAATTGGGCAGCGGGATATAGATCGCATCAACTTCGCGATCGGCCAGAAGATCGTCATAGCCCATCGTCCGCACACCGGGCTCTTCGCCGAAGCGGCGCTTCGCCTCTGCCGGATCACGGCTTGCCATTGCAACGAGGCGGCCGTTCCGCGACTTCCGGATGCCGGGCATGATTGCATCCCGCGCGATCCACGAGGTGCCGCCCAGCACACCCCATTTGAGCTTGTCCGCCATGGCCTATCCTCCCTTTCGCTCTGCCGTTCGCCGAAAGCTGGACTATTTCTGATTGATCGGCAAGGCATGACAATACTCGCCTCACCGATAAGGGCCAATCGCGCCCCCAAACAGATAACACCAGAAGCCGGGAACAGACTGTTGAGCGTCCGGTTAGAGAATGAAGTCGTTTTCCTGCAGCGTGTCCGCGGATACGCCCGTCAGACGAATGCCGCCATCGCTGGCCAGGTTCGCATCGACGTTGATCTCGATGATGGCGAAGCCACCGTCCTGGTAGGCGCGGACTTGACCTTCGCCGGTGAAGGCCCCGGTACCCATCCATTTCATCGTTCCGCCATACACGTCGATGAGGTCTATGGTATCCAGGCCTACTTCGAAGCCGGCGATTTTGTCGTATCGGCTGGCGACGGCGCTGGTGTCGGCGATGGCGTCGAAATCGAACCGGTCATTGCCTCCGCCGCCGTTCATCAGGTCGCGGCCGGCGCCGCCGTTCACCACGTCATTGCCATCCTGGCCGCTGATGCGATCGTTGCCTCGCAACCCCATCAACTCGTCACCGGCGCCGGTGCCGATAACGAAGTCGGCGCCCGCGCTGCCCACAATCGTGAGGCCATTGGTCCACGAGGTCGGCTTGCCGCTCAGGATGTCAAAGCCGAACTTCGAGATCGAGTCCCCGTTCAGCCTCAGGTTTTCCTGCATGATCTTGCCATAGACGAATGTGACGTCGTAGCCACCGCCGCTGCTGTCGGAGATATCGCTGACCAGGATATTGCCGAGGTCGAGCGTATAAACGGTCTTCTCGCCATCGTTCGCGTTGAGGGCCGTTCCTTCGATGTGGATTCCATCGAGGAATTTTCCCCGCGCCATCAGGCCGAGAAGATCAGTGAGCCCGTCCTCACTTGCGATGTGTACGGTGAGTGGATCGAATGCCGCCTTGCCTGCTCCCGCGCCGCCCGATCCGATACTGACCTGTGTTTCCGCGCCGAAGCTGAAGCTATCGACCGTGAACCAGCTGCCATGGGACGTGTCGTCACGGTCTCCGTGAACACCGTCGACGACCATGTAATAGGCCGTGGGGCTGGTGTCGGCCGTCTTGGCCACGATGGGGCTGACGTCGAATTTGGTCACCTTCTGCATGGCCCGGTCCCAGCCGGCCTTGATCGTGCCGGATTCGCCGGTCGCAGAATCGAAGGTTGAAGTGGTGACTTCGATTTTCGTGTAATCGAGCGTTACACTGTAGCCCGGTCCGTCCGTATCGGTAATCCCCGTGACGAAGGCGTCGCCAAGCTCGACGCTGTAGGCCAGCTTGCTGTCGTCGGTGATGCCGTCGAGCTTGACGTTATGGCTCTTTCCCGATGACATGTATTCCAGCAGCTTCGACAGCCCGGTGTCGGAAACGACAGTGACATCCAGCGGGCCGTAGTCCGTCTTGCCCGCAACCCCGAGGTCCGCCGGCGCATCCAATTGGATGCTGAAATCGGCGACATCGAGCCAGCCCTTGTGGGCCCTGTCGTCCCGGGATGATCCATCCACGCCGTCGATGGCGAGGAAATATTTCGTTGCCTGCAGTTCCTGCGGACCTGCGCCGGGATCTCCGATCGCCAGCTTGTTGATAGCCTTGCCCGTAGTCAGATCATAGCCACTCGCTTCCAGACTGCCCGACGTGCCTGTTGAATAGATGACGACCTTCTGAAAGTTGAGGCTGATGCTGTGCCCGGGGGCGTCGGAGTCGTCGATGTTGGTGACGACGAGGCCGTTGAGATCGAGTTGGTAGACAACGTCGGATTTGTTGCCGGCCACGCCCTCGATGCGCACGCTGGCAATTTGCACCCCGGCCATGATCTTCTGGGTCAGCGCCACGACGCCCGTATCGTCCCCGAAGGTGAGGCCGAGGGGCTCGAAGCTGGCCTCGCCTGCGCCTCCGTTGGCGACAACTAGCGTCGAATTGGTGACCTCGAGGTTGAAGCTGTCGAGGTCGAACCAGCCGGCATGGGATGGATCGTCCGAGTTGCCTGTCACCCCTTCGATCATGACGTAGTATTTTTCCGGTGCAACGGCCGGTGCCGGAGCCTGCGCGCCCCCTGTAATATCCACGCTCTCGGCTTTGCCGGTGAGGATGTTAAAGCCGAAGCTGGGATTGCTTGTCAGAGCGTTCTTGACGGGATCAAAAGCAAATGTCGAGACGCCAATCCTGGCATAGTCGAGGCCGAGCACCGGGCCGCCTGACTCCGTCGTCGTGAGTTCCGTGATCAGTACGCCGTCAAGGCCCAGTTCGAAAACTGTCTGCTGCTTGCTGTTGACAGACGCGACTCCGAAGATCGACGCCGACGCAACTTTACCTGCCAACGAAATCGTCTGAAACAGCTTGTGAAGCGCCGCGTCGCTGGCGAGAGTGACAGATACATTGCTGAAATCTGGCACACTTCCCGGCGTGTGAGAGACCGAGAAGGTGGGGTCGTCAATGGCGAAACAGCCCTGGTAAGCGCCGCTCTGGATATCGCCGCCGATGCCTTCCAGGCGAAGGTAATACTGTTCCGCCTGCACCGCGCCGCCAGTACCCGCGCCGGCGTCGATCGGGTTGATGGTGCCTCCCGCCTTGCCGGCGGCAAGATCAAAACGGTAGGAATCGGTCTTCGTGCCGTTGAGGTCGCGGGTGGTCACGTCGATGACGCTGTAGTCGAACTCGACGTTGTAGCCGCCATGGAGGTCGTCGGTGACGGACAGCACGGCGACATTGCCGATCTTGAGATCGTAGGTATCAACGATCTTGATGCCGTCGAACGAAACTCCCTGGATGTGGACGCCGTCGAAAATGGTTCCCTTGGCAACGCGGTCCAGCATTTCGGTCAGCGCCGCATCGCTACTCACGTCCACGGAAAGCGGCCCAAAGGACGTCACCCTCGTGCGGTCCCCGGTGCTGGTGCCTGCAACGTCGAAACTGTCGATCTCGAACCAGGAGGCGTGGCCCTGTTCCTTTGCATCGCCCTTGAGGCCATCCACGATCATATAGAAGTGGGAGGGCGAGGTTTCCGCGACGGCGACAGGATCCTTGGCCGTCGACACCTTCGGTCCCGCTGCGTTTTTTGCGATATCCCAGCCGAAATCCGAGATGTCGCGGAGCTGGCCGGTCCTGTCCTGCGATATCGTCTGGATGGCGATCTGGTTATAGTCCAGTTTCAATTCAACACCGGACCCGGAACTGTCAGACACGCCGGCAGCTACTCCCTCGAGTTGCATGTCGTAGACGAGCTTGCCCAAGTCATCCACCGCCTGGAGATGGATGGTTCCCAACACGCCATCGACCATGTTCGCCATCAAGGACGGCAGGGATGTCTCGTTAGACAGGACGACCTGCACCGGATCGAATTTGGTCTTGGACGCACTTATCGTTCCGCCGCCCACGGTCACATCCGCCGCGGCTTCGAAAGTGAAGGATTCGACCTCGAGCCAGCTGGTGTTGGAGACGGACGGGGAACCTCCCCTGATGCCGTCTATTGCCAGATAGTAGCGCATGCTGCCCTACCTTCCCTCTCAGCTCCAGTCAGCACGCTACACCACCGGACGAACGGTATACAACTATGGATTTTTGTATGTCCGCGTCACGGCGCGACCCCCAACCTGTGGTAGATCGGCAGCCGCCGTTGAATAAATTCCTCAAGGGCGGCCTCGACCATCTGCAGCGTGTTCGCGGCGGCGCCGTCCGGCACGCCGGCCTGCCTCAGCTTGATATTGCGGGCGTCCATCTCGCGCAGCACTTCGAGCGGAGAGAGCGATTTCCCCGCCGCCTGGAGAGACAGGATGAACTGATCGAGTTGCGGCACCGATGTGCCATTGCCCAGCACTGTGGAGGCCATCATGGCACTTTCGAGTGCAGCTGGCTGCAGCAGCATGGCCGTGTTGAACCGTGCCACCGACTCCCGGCGGCGCTCCTCGCCTGCGCCCGGAAGGCATGGCTGAACGAGGTTCGCGGCGGCCAGCATCAGCAGGCCCTGGAATACTGCCTGTGAAGCAAGTGCCGAAAGCCCCGGACGAGCCTTCAACTCGCCGAAGGTCAGCGGTCCTTCTGCCAGTGCTTCGGCAATCGCCCGGCACGGTTCTGCTGGTATGGTGATGGCGCCGATTGGCACCCGTATCTGCAGCGGAAACGCGGGCATGGGCCCTGTGAGCACGAGGCGCAGGCCTTCCATCATGCTGGCGCGTTCCTGCTGCGAGAGCTTTCGCGCACCGCGTGTAAACTGGTCGCGCCGGAACCGGCTGTTCAGGAAATAATCCTTGATGGTTTCGCGTGCGGTGGTGTCGGTGACGTCCTTCAGCAGCCCGATGGCATCGGGGGTGAGGCAGAGCTGTTCGATCTGCTCCACCAGGCTGTTGGAGCATGCGTAGGATAGCTTGGCCGCCTTGAGATCCGCCGCCACATCAGAGAAATAGAACGGCGCCCAGTCGCGGTTGAAGTATTCATGCAAGAGATAGTTCCGCGACATGCCCTCGATCATGTCCAGATTGGCACCCGCCTGGGGATTGGCAGCGAAATAGCCCTGCTGCAGGTCGCGCATGCGTTTGGCCAACGCGATGGCGGCATCGGCCGATGGCGCGTCCATCTCTGGGCGGTGGCGCTGGCTTTCGACCATGAGTTGGCGAAGCGGCGCGATCGCAGCCCAGCCCGGCAGGCAGTTGTAGCTGATGTAGACCACGCCGCCGGGTTTCAGCTTGCTGTAGATGAAGGAGACAATGGCATCGCGGTTGGCAGCGTTGATCCACGACCATACGCCATGCAGCGCAATGAAATCGAAAGACGGCAAGCCTGGCATCGCTGTCAGTTCGACGAAGCTTTTTTCGAGAAACGTGACATTTGCAATGCCGGCGGCTGCCTTCATCTTTTCAGCACCGGCGATATGGGCCGGATTGAAGTCGACGCCCCAGAAATGCCCGCCCGGGTTGGCAGCGGCCAAAAGTGCTGTTGAGTAACCCCGGCCGCAGCCAAGTTCGCAGTAGGTGTAGCCGCCAGAGAGATCCACCGGCATGTAACCGGACAGCAGCAGCGCGAAGTTCTGCACAGACGGCGCCAGATAGGGATAGAAATGGGCTGTATACTCCGTGGTGGTCACGTATCCGTCAGTCCAGTCCGTCATCGGTCTACATACACCACATGGCCAGCATTTCGGACGATGATGCCCTTGCCCGCGGCGTTGAGCAAGAATAGAGCGCATGCAGGTGGTTCGGAATCGCCGGCATCGGCACATCGACCTGCCGTGTTCGAAACACGACCTACCCCGGGATGCACGCAGTATCGGCTCTGCGGATTTCGTCGACTACAGCACATCGGCCGGCGCGGCGATCGTCAACCTGGCAAGCAATACTGCCACTGGTGGCGAAGCCAATGGTGACATCATTTCTAACTTTGAGGAAGTCGTCGGCGGAGCCGGCGATGATCGTCCTTCTGGTACGCCAGGCGAAGCCTACCTGGAAGGCGGTGTTGCCACGACATCTTGATCGGTGGTGATGGAAGCGACGTCCTCGCCGGCGGCACGGGTCTCAACATCTTCCGCTACCTGGGCTTCAGCAGAAGCGGCACGGACCTCGATACGGCCGGCGATCTCCATAACGTTAGCAGTGGCAGCAACAACCCAATCCTCAACGGCTTGAAGTGCAACGCGCATGTCATCGATGCATGCAGCACGGTCGTGAGCCCTTTCCTGCGCTTCGGACCCCTGGTGTCCAGTAATGTGGCGGGCCACATCGTCCGGGATACCATTCTCCGCCAGGATGGCCGTGAATGTCCGGCGGAGATCGTGTGGCGTCCACGGTGGCTGTTCCAGCGCCAAAACGATGTAGTGGGACCAACGGGACATGTCCTTGGAAGGAATGACCTTGCCCGCACGTGGAGACGGGAACAGCAGGGCGTCAGACGCTTCGGACGAGATGGTCCGCCGCTGCTCTTCGAAAATAGCCCTGGCGAGCGGACAGATGGGAAGATTCCGAACAGATGCCTGGGTCTTGCCGCCCGTTATACGGAACATGCCTTTGTTAAGATCAACGTCCTTGACTGTCAGACCGGCAATCTCGGAACAACGGCAACCAGTCAGCGCCAAGAGTCCAAGAATGCGGGCATGAACGGGAAGAATGAGTCCACTACCATCGCGAGCGGCGTTGAGGGCGTTCCACAGATCGCCCATTTCCGCCGCCGTCAGCGTCCGCTCCCTGCTCTGCTCACGCGCGGGCTTGGGCAGGCTACGGCCGATGTCGCGTGCGAGCCATCCTCGCGACGCCCCGAAACTGCACAATTTCGAAAGCACCGCCGAGAGCCGGTTGGCGGCAACCCCCTTCCCTCCGGACTTGTGCAATGCGGCCGCCTTGCGCTCCACCAGGCCCGTCAGATCGGTGCGTTTCAGTCGCTTCAACGGGAACCCGCCGATCCTGGGCATGACTTCGACTCTAAGGATACGTTCGGCTTCTTGCGACCAACGCACGCGCACTTTGGCCTTGAGGTGTCCGTCTATGAAACGCAGAGCCAATTCATTCACCGTGTTGGGCGCGCCGTCTCCAATTGAATGGAGACGGGCACTAACACGAGCGGGCAACGGGTGATGAAGAGTGTTCATGTCGATACGGCCCAGATAACCAGCTATCCGTCAACTCGCCGCGACGGCTCGTTTCGTCATCACCTTGATAAGATTGGCCCGATAGGCGGCACTGCCGTGGATGTCCGACAAGAGCCCATCCGAAGAAACCTCCACCCCGTCGACCGTCTCTGGGGCATAACCAGCCGCGAGCGCGGCCTCCAGCCCGGAATGGCGGAATACGCCATCGGCGCCGGCGCCGGTGACCGCGACCCTGACGCTACCGGCCTCTTTTGCTACGAAGACGCCCACCATGGCATAGAGAGAAGCCGGGTTCGGGAACTTCGCATAGGCTGCACGTTCCACCATCGGAAATCTGACAGCCGTGATGATCTCATTCGGTTTCAATGCTGTTGAGAACAAGCCTGTAAAGAAGTCGCCTGCAGCAATTTCCCGAGTATCGGTCACAACCGTTGCACCGAGCGCAAGAAGGGCGGCCGGATAGTCTGCGGCAGGGTCATTGTTGGCAATCGAGCCGCCGATCGTTCCCCGATGCCGAACCTGAGGATCCCCGATTCTGCCAGCGAGAGTGGCAAGCGCCGGAAGCGTCCCTCTGACCGTCGCATCTGCCGCCACTTCCGCATGGGTGGTCATGGCGCTGATAACGATATCGCTTCCTTTTCGCGAGATGCCCGACAACCCCGCGCGCCGGAGGCTGACAAGGTCGCTCGGCGCTGCGAGCCGCTGCTTGATCGTTGGCAGCAGCGTCTGGCCACCCGCAAGGAATTTGCCTTCATCAGCAGCCGATACCTTGGTAACGGCGTCTGCGGCGGATGCGGCGTTATGAAAGTTGAGTGCATACATGATTGATCTCCTCCCTTATTCTGCCGCCATCCGGGTTGCATTGATCGCCGCCCAGACCTTGGCAGGAGTGGCAGGCATCTCGATCGCTTCACTGCCGATCGCGTTGGTGATCGCGTTGATCACTGCCGGGGGAGAACCGATGGCTCCCGCCTCCCCGCATCCCTTCATCCCCAAGGGATTGCCAGGGCAGATCGTCGTGTTGTGTTCAATCCGGAAGCTTGGCACATCGCTCGCGCGAGGCATCGCATAGTCCATGTAGGACCCAGTCAGAAGCTGACCGGATTCGTCATAGACGACTTGCTCGAGAAGCGCCTGGCCTACGCCCTGTGCAATACCGCCATGCACCTGGCCCTCTACGATCATGGGATTGATCAGAGTGCCGAAATCATCGGCAGCGGTGAAACGCTCAACCGTGGTGACGCCTGTCTCGGGATCGATTTCGACCTCGGCGATGTAGCAGCCGGCGGGGAAGGTGAAGTTCGTGGGATCGTAGAAGGCTCCCTCCTTCAGACCGGGTTCCATGCCCGCGGGGAGGTTGTGCGCGGT
>CAZECZ010000040.1:0-30714 GCA_964510815.1 uncultured Aestuariivirga sp. | reverse complement strand
GGGTCCCAGTTCACAAGGCGCTTGTCCTTGTAGATCAGCCCCTCCTTGTAGAGCTGCACGAAGACCTTGAGGACGGCCTTCGACAGCCCCTCGTCCATGGTGAAGCGCTCGCGCGACCAGTCGCAGGAGGCACCAAGACGGCGGAGCTGGCGGGAAATGGTGCCGCCCGATTCTTCCTTCCATTCCCAGACGCGCTTGAGGAAGGCCTCGCGGCCCATGGTGCGGCGGTCGGTCCTGTTCTCTTTCTGCAGGAGACGCTCGACCACCATCTGGGTGGCGATGCCGGCATGGTCGGTGCCCGGCTGCCACAGCACATCCTTGCCCCGCATGCGCTCGAAGCGGACGAGGATATCCTGGATGGTGTTGTTGAGGGCGTGACCCATGTGCAACGAGCCCGTGACATTGGGCGGCGGGATCACGATGGTGAAGGGTTCGGCCTTGGGGTGGTGGCCGGGCTTGAAGAAGCCGCGGGCCTCCCACTCCGCATAGAGCCGGGATTCCATTTCGGAGGGCGTAAAGGTCTTGTCGAGCATGGCAGGATTCGGGACAGAGGGGGTTGGCGTTTGGCTGCGCCTTAAACACTACCCGATGGTCCGGATCAACCCGCCATTCAGGTGAGGAACTCGACACCCATCTCGTTGTCGCGAATCCAGATCTTGCGGGCCGGTTTCGGCTGTTCGCCGGCGACCAGGAATTCGAACTCGTGGGGCACGAGATAGGGCTCGCCGATGGTGAGCCTGGCGCCAAACTTGGAGGCGTCACGGACGATGCAGCTCATGACCGACTGCCTCTTGTTGAAAATGACCCGTCCCTCTTTGAGACGGCGCATCCGCACTGTCTGACGGTTGTCGTTCATCTTCGCACACTCCAAATGTTGCAGCCCGGGTCCTGCAACCTCCGGACCAGCGTTTGGATGTGATCAACGCGTTGTTAAGGATTAAGCTTACCACTTGAGCAAAGGCGCCTTGCGCAGCGGGGAGGTGAAGCGGATCCCGCACTGGTCTTGGCGGCGCCACATGACCGCGCCATCCCGGATGATCTGGACATGGGGAATGAGCAGCCGGAATTCCAATGGAACCACTGCAGGGCCGGCGCATCGGATGCGCGCTCCCGATTCGGAAACATCCCGGAAACAGAAGTCGATCATCGACCAGTTGTTGATCCTGATGATCTTGCCGTCCTTGAGCACCTTGTGCCGTTGGGAAGCCCGTCTGCCGAGTTGATCCACCACCAGCCGTATCCATCACGCACGGCAACTTCGGCGCGTGGATCGGCTATCGGTCTGGTTGATTCGTTATTTGTGACGTAAGCTCTGGTTTAGCGGCTGTGCCTGGCCACACGCTCAATTTCTTCGCGAATCAGGCGTTCGACGAGCGACGGGAGATTGTCGTCCAACCACTGCTTCAGCATGCCGCGAAGCATCTCACGGGCAAGGTCCTCGATCGACCGCTCACCGGTCGCACGGTTGAGCATATTGGCGGCCAACCTGTTGAACGCCGTCTGCACCGCCTCGGCGGCCTCTCCGGACATGATCCTGTCATCATAAGCCCCATGGGCCTCGCGCGCGGGTGGAAGAGCCGGTGCGGACTGGTGATGCCAGGGCTGCGGTTCAGCCATAGGTGGTTCCACTGGCGGTTCGTGCCGGACATAGGCTGCCTGACGGCGCGGTGCCGGTTCGACGATATCGTGATCCTCAACCAGAGTCGGCCGGAGCGACGGTGGCTCCAGATCTCGCCACGAGCGCTTGGGGCGCTCCTGATAGGCCGGGCGCTCCTGATACGGAACATAAGGGACAGGCGCTGGCTCCACTGCCGGCGCTGGCACTTGACGGGCAGCCTGGCGCGGGACGTTGTCTGACGTCCGGCCGCGATTGATCTTTTCCCGTAATTGCTGGATTTCGGCGGCCGCCGTTCCAGCAGCTTCGCCGACCTTGACATGCAATTCGCGCATCGACCCTTTGTACAATGAGCCTGATGCCTGGCTGGACGTCGACGCAGGAACTTCCCCGATATCGTCGTGAATCGCCTTGCGAATCGAAGCGAGGAGTTCCTCCATTCTCGGTTCAGCCGTCACTTTTGCCACCCTCTGCGGTGTTGGCCCATACCCCGGAACCTACACACGCAAGACTTACGCCACTGCGGATTGCTTGTCGATATGCCGCCAGCGGCTATTCGATAGTTTCCACACCTGTGCCGATCCACTTGTTCCGCACACGGTTGTAGTTTTCGGCCGGGTCATAGATGGTGACATTAAGGCCCATGTCTCGTGCCGTGAGCTGACCGATGGAACCCATCAATTGATAGGCGGCGACAACACGGTCTCTCTCGGCAGTGACCAACGTGGTCTTGGCAGATACGACCGCAGCTTGCGCATTGAGGACATCCAATGTTGTGCGCGTTCCAGCCTGATACTCTTGCTGAACGCCATCGAGTGCCAGTTGCGAGGCGGAAACCTGGGATTTGGCGGCTGTGATGATGTCGCCAAGCGCAACATAGGCACTCCAAGACGCCGCCACGGCCTGCCTCACCTGACGGGCAACCTCAATGACTGCAATTCGCTGTTGACTGGCCAGCTGCTTGGCCCGCCGAATGCTGGAATAGACCTGGCCAGCTTCATATAGAGGTATCGACAGGTTTGCCGTAACGGAGAAGCCCTGCTGAGCCTTCACACTGTTCTGTAGATTCCTGCTGGTGAAACCCTGTGCCTGAAGGTAGGCATTCGGCAACAGATTGCCACGCGCAACCTCAATGTCGTGACCGGCGGCCACTTCGACAAAGGCGTTAGCCAGAATCAAGGGATTGGTTTCCCCGGCAGCCGCCAGTGCATTCTTCAACGACTTCGGCAGCCGGGCAATCTTGGGGTAGCTCAGCTTGCCCGGCTCGTTTCCGACAATCTGAAGGTACTTCGCCACATCGCCCGCCAATTTTCCTTCGGCGTTCGACAGATTGGCTTGGGCCTGGGCCAGGCTGGCACGGGCCTGGGAAACATCGGTCCGGGTGATTTCGCCGACGTTGAAACGCTCATTGGCCGCCCGGAGCTGCGCCTTCAGCACCCCAACGTTCTGCCGTTGCAGGCCGACGAGCTGGCGATCCGCATAGACGTTCATGTAGGCCTGGACGACGTTGAACAGGACGCTCTGCTCAGTCTGAAGCAGGTTCTGCCGCCCAGCCTCAACCCGGGCCTCGGCAGCCTTGGTGCCCTCGACGGTCTTGAATCCGTTGAACAATGGTTGTTGCAACGTGATCGACAACTGCGCGGAGTCCTGCATCACCGTTATGTTCTGCTGGGTTGTCGTATGACCTACCTGGCCATTCAGCGTGACTGTAGGCCGCCAGCCCGAGAGTGCCTGGGGCACCTGCTCGTCCGTCGCACGCTGCCCGGCCCGGGCCCCGTTCAGGGTCGGATTGGTCGTATAGGCCTTTTCCATGGCCCCAAACAACGTGTCGGCCTCAGCCGCGGCAGGCAAGAGCGCGGCCGTTGACAACGCCACGGCCAAAGCAATTCCCCGCACCAGTTTCCCGGTCATCCACTCACCACCACTGTTTGTCGAGCGCGGATCAACCATCCGCCCTCATTTGCCGCCCACAGTCTTCACTGCCCGCTGTTCAGAATACGAACGCGGGTCTCTTCTTTTCGAATCCCGGCAGTGCGGCAACCGACGCGTCGAATGCGTCGCGCACCGCCAATCCCTTTACTGTCGACGTATAGACGCGTGACCGCGCCATATCCGTCTCCCCAACGATTGCAACGAGGCGTCCGCCCGGTGCCAATTGCTGCAAAAACCCTTCTGGCACGTCCTGCACCCGGCCCTCGATCACGATCACATCGAATGGCGCTTCGGACGGGCAACCGGCCGCGAGCTGGCCTTCAATGACCTTGACTGTGGAATGCCCTTGCAGGTTCTTGCGGGCAACCTCTGCCAATTGCGGGTCCTGCTCAAGGGCCACGACTTGGCTTGCCAATTCAGCCAGCACCGCCGCGCCGTAACCGGTGGCCGCACCGACACACAGCACCTTGTCACCGGGTTTCACTTCTGCCAGCTGCACCAGCCGTGCCAGCGCCATCGGTTCGACGAGATAGCGCCCCGCGACGCCCAGGGGAATGTCTTCATCCATGTAGGCCACGGCCCGGCAGGACGCAGGTACGAACTCTTCCCGCGGCAAACGGCTCATGGCCAAAGTGATTCGCCGATCCGTGATCCCATTGGGACGGACCTGCGATTCAATCATGTTTTCCCGTGCTACTGCAAACTCTGACATTGCCAACCAGACAGCGAACTTCAATCTACTCTTTCGACTGTTAGCCAATGACCGGTGCCAAGTCCACCCGGCTGCGTCAACCATACACCAGAATCTACACAGATGAGTTGTTTCCCTCGGCGGCTTCCGCTATACGCGCCGCGCTGAGGCCTCGTGGCGGAGTGGTTACGCAGAGGACTGCAAATCCTTGCACCCCGGTTCGATTCCGGGCGAGGCCTCCAATTCCCTCAATCCTGACGATTCTCGCGGAGTTCGCCGTAACCGAGTCGCTTGGCCAGCCATGGCCAGCGGCGCTGCAACTGCTTGCCAAGATGCAGCGTGAACAGCCGCTTCAGCCGCCGGGCAAATGGGAAGTCGATGGCGAGAATCGTCAGCCCCAACGGAATCATCCAGAAGCCGAGGATTGGCAGGAACCCCAGAAGTCCGCCGATTACCAGCCCGACGCCAAGAAGCATCCGCAAAGGACGGTGCCTGGGCACCTTGATGTGGTAGCCGGCGAGGTTGATCTTCGACATCTGGTCCTTTCACTTCGGTTCGATCCTTGGCAGATATGGGGATCAACCGCCAGCCTGGCGACACCAGCTCCGGTGCGGATCATGACAAAAATGCTTTGCCATGCGGGGGTCGTCTGCTATAGGGCCCCCAACATTCCCCGATAGCTCAGTTGGTAGAGCATTCGACTGTTAATCGAATGGTCCCTGGTTCGAGTCCAGGTCGGGGAGCCAGTTTTCCAGAGGCCGGCGCCAGATGGTTGCCGGCCTCTGCTCTTTCTTGCGCCACATTCCGAATGTGATTTTATATGGAGCTGTGCGGGGTCCCCTTCCCCCACGCTTGTCGACCTATTCCGGAGGATGCTTCGTGACAAAGCTCAAACCCCTGCTGCTTGCCGGCGCCATGATCTGCGCTCCCACTCTGGCCCATGCAAAGACCATGGCGTTGCTGGTGGGGGTTGCGGACTACAACGACGCATCGGGCATTCGTGACCTGCTGGGCCCACGCAACGACGTCTCAATCCTGTGGCGTGCCCTGAGGAGCCGCGGAGTCGAAGACCAGGACATCACGGTCCTCAGCGACAATCTTCCAGCGGGTCCGGATTTTCCTGTGGCGAAAGGATTGGCACACAGTGACGTGATTCTTGGCGAACTCGACCGGTTGGCAGAGGAGGCCCAGAGGGGCGACACCGTGATGTTCTACTATTCCGGCCACGGCACCCGGCAGCCGGACAACCCCGCCCAACCCGAAGAAGAGCCTGAAACGGATGGCATGGACCAGGTCCTGCTGCCCTCGGACGTTGGATCCTACGATCCCATCAAGATGACCCTCAAGAACGCCATCATCGATGACGTTCTGGGCCGCAAGATCGACGCCATACGCGCCAAGGGCGCTTTCGTATGGGCGGTGATCGATGCCTGCCACTCCGGCACGGTGACGCGCGGCGACACGGTTACCCGGTCAGTCGACCCGGCATCGCTCGGGATTCCCTACATTGCCCCCATTCAGGCGTCGCGCGGCGGCACCCGGGAAGGCACGATGAAGACCAGGACGAAGCCGGGCGAAGGCGGCCTGGCCGGATTCTATGCCGTCGAGTCTTATGACGAGGCGATCGAACGCCCGTTCCCTGGCTACAATCTGCCGATGGTCGGCGAAGGCGAGAAGCAGCGCATGGGTGTCTTCACCTATGTGATGCACCGGGCGCTGACGCAGACCAAGGTCTCGACATACCGCGAACTGGCCCAGGAGATCGTGGCCGAACTGAACATGGATCATACGGGCGGCAAGGTGCCGCCGCCGGTGTTCGATGGCGACCTTGACGCGCCATTGCCCGGCAGCAACGGCGATCAATTGCCAGGCTCGACCAGCGGACGGCTGGCCGATGGCGAGATCAAGCTGGGCATGGGAGCGCTGCAAGGCTTCGACTATGGCGCACGCGTGGCCATCTATCTCCCGGGTGAGTTCGACCAGCCGGTCGCGGAGGCTGACATCGTGGACGCCACCGCAGTGGAGAGCACTGCGGGGAATATCCAATGGCTGGAAGGCGTTACGCCAATCACCTCGGGGCCCATGCTGGCCGTGGTCAAGGATCCGGCCATCAACTTCCGGTTTGTTGTGTCCCCGCCCCCGCCCGAAGACGGGGAGGCCGTCGCAGGAGTGGTCGAGGCCCTGCAAGCCAGCTTCGGTGCGGGCGCCGACACGATCGGCATCAGCCTCGGCGACGCCGGCGATCCACAGGCCGACGCTTTGCTGCGTGTGAAGGATGGACGGTTGTGGGTGGTCCGCCCAGACCGGCCATGGGTGACCCGCGCCGGTGCCTTCGATGAAACACCGAGCCTGCCGCTGGGCGAGCCTGCCGACAAGCTTGCGGCCGATCTGAAGAATGCCGTGTGGAGCCTCGCCAAGGCTGCCAAGCTGGTGCGCGTCGTCTCGGCGCTCGACAGCGAGGCTTCTGCCGATGACGGCATCATCGTCGAGGCCATCATCAACAAGGACAACGGCGGCGCCACGGCCGTATGCAGCAAGGACAAGCCGCCGGCGGATGCGCAGGCCGCCCCGATCGAACCCCTGATGCCGACGGCGGCCGGAAATTGCGACTACGTCACCATCAAGGTGAGCAATGACAGCGACAATGACTACTACGTGGCCGGTTTCTATGTGGACTCGCTGGGCGGCGTTTCGGTCTTTCCCAGCCGCAGCAAGAGAACCGGCTGTATTCGCAATCTGCCCGCAGGAACAGGAAAGCCGCTCGACTTCACCTTCCGGATCGACACCTGGGATGAGGACAAAAGCAAGCCCATGTCGACGGGCGCAGAGAACTTCGTTGTCCTGGCCGTGCCGAAGGAGCCCAACGTTCCACCGCCGCGGCTGTGCTCGCTGACCCAGCCGACACTTTCATCGATGCAGCAGACCCGAAGCGTCGAGGATGGGGGCACGCGCGGAAAGAGGACCAGGCTTTCGGCGCTGCTGGGTGGTGTGGCGGGTGATGCCACGCGCGGCGCCAGCGGTGGCGACGATGAAGGCGGACCGGCGATGAGCGGCCGTCTCTTTGTGTTTGATGTGAAGCCCTGACCGCTTGGCCGTGCGATGGTGAGGTAAGGCGCCAGTACATTGCGCCCCTCAGGTCGAAAGCGGATCGGGCCCTGACTGACAAGCCAGGCCCGATCCGGCGATTTTTCGGTTATTCCTCGTCGGCGGAGACACCCTTGGCGCCAAAATAGGCTTCCAGGTAGTTGATCGTGATGCCGCGGGTCGTGCCTGTTTCCTCGGCCTGTTTCACGATCTGCGCCAACTGCGCACGCGACTGCTCAAAATTCTTGATCCGTGCTGCCTGATCGGCGGGATACATGTATTCCACCGTCACCCGGTCCGCGTCCGAAATGTCGGTGTTCGAGCGGCCGATGTAGCACTTGCTGTTGGTGCCGTTCAGATAATAGTCGGCCGGGAACGAATAGAGCATGATCGACGCCGGATCGAACTCGGTCATCATCAGGTCCTCGCCCGAATAGGGCGCGAGGTTGAACTTGATGGTTTCCTCATCCCAATTGTTCGGCGGCCCCTTGAGATACTTGATGATGAAGTCCCAGTTGAACTCGTTTGCACAGGTCGCGACCGGACTCTGATGCTCGTGGAGGAAGCCAAAGGCGTGGCCAAACTCATGGAGAATCACGCCCTTGAGTTCGCCCTGCAGAACCATGTTGGGGTCCTGCACCTTGTCGAAGTCCTGCAGGTTCAAGGACGCCTCGTCCTGGGCGGTGTAGACAACGCTGTTCTGGCCCAGTTGCGACCAATAACCGGGCTTGTCGTAGGACACGCGAACCTGTGACTCGCGGCCGTTCGGGTCGCAGCGGCGCGGCTTGGACATCTTGCCGAAATCGAGCTTCAGGCTGATGTTGGCAACGCTGTTCCAGGTGCTGGCAACCTTCGCCACATTGGCATTCAGCTCGTCGCTGCCGCCCAAGAAGCAAACCCGCAACTTGGCGTAGGATGGCGGCCACACCACCAGTTTGGTGTAGAGACCCTTGGCCTCGTCGGAACTGTCCATGTCTTCCAGTCCCTTGACACCAGCCATGAGCCGCTTGATGTACTCTTGCGGCATGGTTTCCTTGCCGTTGATCATTGGTTCGGCAAGTGCTGCCGTGGCCGTCACTGCACCAATCAGTGTGGCCCCTGTGCACAGCAGCAAGGTCTTGAACGCCGTCATACGGTCTTCCTCCGGTTCATCTGAAGTTTCGGCCCCTGGTTCCAAGGCTATCACAGCCACAA
Source organism: uncultured Aestuariivirga sp. (assembly GCA_964510815.1). Classification (GTDB taxonomy): domain Bacteria; phylum Pseudomonadota; class Alphaproteobacteria; order Rhizobiales; family Aestuariivirgaceae; genus Aestuariivirga. The sequence continues at coordinate 22,198 of CAZECZ010000040.1, read as the reverse complement.
CCACGGACAAGGGCCAAGCTGGAATGCACTTGCGTTGAAACTTCGGACTGAACCGGGCGGTTTCGTGAGAGTTGTGGCAAAGCGGTGACGCCAAATCTGCAACACCGGGCCGGCGGCAAGCCATTTGACGGAGCAAGTCGGTTGGGGCATCACTGCCGCCATGGATATCAAGCAAGACGTCATCGCTGCCATCGGCAACACACCACTCATCAAGCTCCGCCAGGCCTCGGAGCTGACGGGATGCAACATTCTGGGCAAGGCCGAGTTCATGAATCCGGGCCAGTCGGTGAAGGACCGGGCGGCCCTGTTCATCATCCGCGACGCCATAGCCCGGGGTGAGCTCAAGCCGGGCGGAACCATTGTCGAAGGAACTGCGGGCAATACCGGCATTGGACTGACGGTGGTCGCCAAAGCCATGGGGCTGCGGTCGGTCATCGTCATTCCCAACACCCAGTCCCAGGAAAAGAAGGACGCGTTGCGGCAACTCGGTGCCGAGCTCGTGGAGGTGCCGGCCGTCCCCTACAAGAACCCGAACAACTACGTGAAGTATTCGGGACGCCTTGCAGCGGCCATGGGTGCCGTGTGGGCGAACCAGTTCGACAACACGGCCAACCGCCAGTCCCACATCGAAACGACGGCTGTTGAAATCTGGGCGCAGACCGGCGGCAAGGTTGACGCCTTTGTCGCCGCGGCCGGATCGGGCGGCACGCTGGCGGGGGTCTCCATGGGCCTCAAGGCCAAGAACAAGGATATCAAAGCGGCGCTTGCCGACCCGATGGGGGCAGCGCTCTACAGCTATTACAAGCACGGCGTTCTCAAGAGCGAGGGGTCTTCCATCACCGAGGGTATTGGCCAGGGCCGGATCACGGCAAATCTGGACGGTGCCGTGGTGGACGATGCGTTCCAGATCCCGGACGCGGAAGCCCTGACCATTTGCTTCGACCTGTTGCAGCACGAGGGCTTGTGTATGGGTGGATCGACGGGAATCAACGTGGCCGGAGCGATCCGCATGGCCAAAGAACTGGGACCGGGGCACACCATCGTGACCGTACTCTGTGACTACGGCACGCGCTATGCCTCGAAGCTGTTCAATCCGGCGTTCCTGAGGGAGAAAGGACTGCCAGTGCCTGGCTGGATTGAAAGGACCCCCGACGTCCCCAGCGTATTCGAAGAGGTGACGGCGTGACGGAACTGCTGTTCCGCGATGACGCATTCCTGCGAGACTGCACGGCGAACGTCGTTGCCATCAACGATCGCGGTGGAATCATTCTCGACCGGACGGTGTTCTATGCCACCGCCGGTGGACAGCCCGGCGACAAGGGTGAGATCAGTTGGGATGGCGGGCGCGCCGACATTGCCACGGCTGTCTACGATGAAAACAAGGATGTGGTGCACGTCGCCGCTGCCGGTGCGAAGCTGCCACCCAATGGCGCGATGGTGAGGGCCGTTCTCGACTGGGACAATCGCTATCGCAACATGCGCGCGCATACGCTGATGCATCTGTTGTGCGCCTGCGTTCCTTTTCCCGTCACCGGTGGTGCGATCAATGAAGATGGAGGCCGCATCGACTTCGACATTCCGGAAGGCGGCATTCCAGTCAAGCAGGAGCTATCGCAGCAGCTCAATCGTCTGATCACGGAGGATCACGCCGTGTCATTCCGGTGGATCAGCGACGAAGAGATGGAGGAAAACCAGCACCTGATCCGCACCATGTCGGTGAAACCGCCCAAGGGTACGGGCCGCGTGCGGCTGGTCATGATTGGTGAGGACGGAAAGGTCGACTTGCAGCCATGCGGCGGTACGCATTTGCGCTCGACCGCGGCCATAGGAACCGTCACCGTCGCCAAGATCGAAAACAAGGGCAAGATCAACCGGCGCATTCGCGTCACATTTGTTGAGGAGGCCGCACATGAGCAATGACGTCGTCTCGACCGAATGGCTGGAGCGCCATCTGGGTTCTCCAGATATCTGCATTCTCGATGGAAGCTGGTACCTTCCTGCAGCCCAACGCGATGCCAAGGCCGAATTCACTGAGGCGCACATTCCCGGCGCGCGGTTCTTTGATATCGACGAGATTTCGGCTACCGACAGCCCCCTGCCCCATATGCTGCCGAGCCCGGAGAAGTTCTCGTCCCGCATGCGCAAGCTCGGGGTCGGCGACGGCAAGCGCGTCATCGCCTATGACGGGTCCGGCCTGTTTTCGGCGGCGCGCGTCTGGTGGATGTTCAAGGTCTTCGGCCATGATGACGTCGCCGTGCTCGATGGCGGATTCCCCAAGTGGAAAGCAGAGGGGCGCCCGATCGAGGATGGGCCGAGCCTCAAGCCGCAGGAACGGCATTTCACCGCACGCTACCAATCCATGATGGTTCGCGACATGAAGGACGTGGCGGCGGCGCTGAAATCCGGCTCGGCTCAACTCCTCGATGCCCGGTCGGCACCGCGCTTTCGGGGTGAAGAAACGGAGCCGCGCCCGCATGTCCGGGCGGGTCACATGCCGGGCGCCAGGAATGTGCACTATGCCAGCCTGCTGAAGCAGGATGGCACCTTGAAGTCTGCGGAGGACATCGCTGCCATCTTCGCTGCTGCGGGCGTCGACACATCGCGGCCCATGATTACATCCTGCGGGTCCGGCATAACGGCGGCGATTCTCAATCTTGCTCTCACCCAACTGGGTGCTCACGCCAACTCGCTCTACGACGGATCGTGGACGGAATGGGGTGGCAACCCGGACTCCGTGGTCGTCACAGGCGCTTGACGATGGCAGAGGTCGAAACGGTCGTGACATATCTCGAGATGCGCGCCGAACCGTCCCATCTGCCTCATGCGCCGGCACCTGCGCTTCCCAAGCTCATGCTGATGCGGGCCGAGAACCCTTCGACGGGATTCTATCGCTACCTCTACGATGCCGTTGGCCAGACTCATTTGTGGATCGATCGCAAGACCATGACCGATGAGGCACTGGCCGACATCATCCGCCACCTGGATGTGGAGGTTTGGGTCGTCTACGTTGCCGGTCAACCGGCTGGCTATTTCGAAATTGACGGCCGGGACGCGCCAGCGGTTGTCGAGCTCATGTATCTCGGCATCACCCGGGATTTTCAAGGCTTGGGACTGGGAAAGTGGCTGCTCACAGAAGCCATCCGCGCCTGCTGGGCGCGCTCGCCGGAGCGCGTGATCGTTGAAACCTGTACGCTGGATGGCCCTTCGGCGCTGCCCCTCTATCAGAAGATGGGCTTTGCGCCTTACGACCGCCGGACGAAGACGATTACCGTGCCGGACTGATTGTCAGCGTATCGGTGGCGCATACAACAGTCCGCCATCCCGCCACAACGCATTGATGCCGCGGCCGATCGCCAGCGGTGTATCGGCTCCCAGATTGCGGTCGAAGATCTCCGCATAATTGCCCACGGCCTTGATGGCGCGCGCCGCCCAGTCGGCCGTGAGCTCCATGCTGGCGCCAAGGTCACCTTCCGCGCCCAGAAGGCGCCGCACTTCCGGTTTACGGCTGGTGGCCAACATTTCATCGACACTGGCCGATGTGATGCCGAGTTCCTCTGCGTTGATCAGGGCGTACAGGGTCCAGCGGACGATGCTGTACCACTGATCGTCGCCCTGCCGCACCAGCGGTCCCAGCGGCTCCTTCGAAATCACGTCAGGCAGCACGAGCGAGTCGTCGGGATCGGCGAGCCGCAGCCGCACCGCATAAAGCTGGGAAAGATCGGTCGTGTAGGTGTCGCACTCACCGCCATCGAAGGCCGCCACGAGCTTGTCCAGCGTGTCGAACATCACTGGCACGAATTGCATCTCCTTCTCGCGGAAAAAGTCCTCGACGTTGTCCTGCGTCGTGGTCCCCGCGAGAAAGCAGACGGCAGCGCCCGAAAGATGGAGGGCCGACGTCACGCCGAGCAGTTTCTTTACGATGAAGCCTTGCCCATCGTGATAGGACACGCCGGCAAACCGGAAATGCAGCAACGTCTCGCGGCTCATGGTCCAGGTCGTGTTGCGGGCCAGCAGGTCGATCTCACCCTTTGCCAGCTTGTCGAACCTGTCTTTGGCCGAGAGCGGAACAAATTCGACGGCCTCGGGGTCACCAAAGACGGCGGCCGCCACGGCGCGGCAGAAATCAACGTCAAATCCGGACCATTGGCCATCATCCGACATCGCCGCAAAACCCTGCAAACCGGGATTGACGCCGCAGCGAAGGCTGCCACGTGCCTTGACGTCGTCGAGTGTCGACGCATGCACCACGCCTGCCCAGCAGAGCATCACAAAGAAAAATGTCAGCGCCCGCATTGCGTTCCGATTCCCCCGTTCCATCGACGCGAGCCTAGACCGGACGGCCGGACCTGCCAAGCCGCCTCAATGCAGGATCTGGCTGAGGAACAGCTTGGTGCGGTCGCTCTTCGGATTGGAGAAGAACTCGTCTGGCGCGTTCTGCTCAACGATCTGGCCCTGGTCCATGAAGATGACACGGTTCGCCACCTGGCGGGCAAAGCCCATTTCATGGGTGACGCACAGCATGGTCATGCCCTCTTCCGCCAGCCCGACCATGGTGTCGAGCACTTCCTTGACCATTTCAGGATCGAGTGCCGATGTCGGTTCGTCGAACAGCATGATCTTCGGATTCATGCACAGTGCCCGGGCAATGGCGACGCGCTGTTGCTGCCCGCCCGACAATTGCCCCGGATATTTGCGGGCCTGTTCGGGGATCTTCACCCGCTCCAGGTATTTCATGGCAACGGCCTCGGCATCCTTCTTCGGCATCTTGCGCACCCAGATGGGCGCCAGCGTGCAGTTCTCCAGCACTGTCAGATGGGGAAACAGATTGAAGTGCTGGAACACCATGCCGACTTCGCGGCGGATCTCGTCGATCTTCTTGAGGTCGTTGGTAAGCTCGATCCCATCGACGATGATCTGGCCCTTCTGGTGCTCCTCCAGACGGTTGATGCAGCGGATCAAGGTCGATTTGCCGGATCCCGAAGGCCCACAGATGACGATGCGCTCGCCCTTGTAGACCGTGAGATCGACTTCGCGCAGCACGTGGAACTCGCCGTACCACTTGTTCATGCCCGAGATCTGGATGGCGACCTCGTCGCTGACGACCATTTTCTTTGCGGCTTCAGCCATCTTGCTTACCTCTTGTGTCCGGTGTGGAGCCTGCGTTCGGTGTACATCGCGTATCGGGACATGCCGAAACAGAACACCCAGAACATCAACGCCACAGTGAGATAGCCTGTCGGCGCCGACGTCGGGGATGCCCATTGCGCATCGCGCAAGCCTGCCTGCACGATCCCCAGCAGATCAAACAGACCGATGATCAGCACCAGCGTCGTATCCTTGAACAGGCTGATGAAGTTGCCGACGATGTTCGGGATGGAGATCTTCAGGGCTTGCGGCAGGATGATCTTGATCATCATCTGCCAGTAGGACAGTCCTACGGCCATGGCCCCTTCGTACTGCCCTTTCGGAATGGCCTGCAAGCCGCCGCGCACCACTTCGGCCATGTAGGCCGACGAGAACAGCGCGACACCGATCAGCGCCCGCAGCAGCTTGTCGAACGACACGCCCGGCGGCAGGAACAAGGGCAACATGACGCTGGACATGAACAGCACGGTGATCAGCGGCACGGCGCGGAACAATTCGATGAAGACGATCGAAAGCGTCTTCACGATCGGCATGTTCGAACGCCGCCCCAGTGCCAGCAGGATGCCCAATGGCAGCGATGCGACAATGCCGGTGATCGCCACCACGAGGGTGACGAGCAAACCGCCCCACTGCTGCGTTTCCACCGTTTCCAGTCCGAAATCGATGTCGAGCAGGACCATCGCAACGAGCATGGCTGCCAGGACGATGAGCCACCCTCCCGCCGCCGCGCGGCCCCGACCCTGCGGATCACTCATCGCGACGGCGAGTGACACCACACCGGCGGCCAGACACAGGACCCAGACGAGCACACCCATCCCGGACACAGTATAGCCTGCGATCGTCATCGTCCCCAGACCGACGCCGAAGGACACGAGCCACAGAACCGCCGCCACGGCCGCCAATGCGAACCCGATCCGGTTTCGTGACATGGCTTCTTCGATGCCAAAGGCCACCATCGGCACGAGCACTGCCGCGAGGAGAAAGAAGGCCAGCAACGAGCTGTAGCTCAGCAGCGTGAAATTGACATTGCCGCCAGTCAGCAGGATGAGAGCCAGAAGCGGAAATACGATGAAGAGAAAGATTGCCGCCGGTGCCTTGTACGGAAGGGAGGGCACCAGCAATGTCACCGCCCCGATGGCAAAGGCCACGAAGCACAGATTGACCCGCCAGCGTTGGTCAACGGGATAGAAGCCGTAGATCCATTGGGGCATCTTGTCGTAAACCATCGGCCAACACGCGCCGACATTTTCTCCGATGCAGGCCTCACGATCCGAACCGCTCCACACGGCATTGATCAACGTGAACGAGACCAGATCCCACAGCACCCACACGGCCAGCACGCCGATCACAATCGTCAGGATGCTGTTCAAGGGCGACGAAAAGAGATTGGCCCGCAGCCAGCCCTGAATGCCAACCGTGCTCGGCGGCGGCGGCAGCCTGGGTGTGTCATTGGTGCGGACGTAGGCGATGCTTTGTTCACTCATTGCCCCACCTCACCGTTCCACCAGTTTCATGCGGGCGTTGAACCAGTTCATCAGAAGCGACGTCAGCAGGCTGAGCGAGCCATAGACGACCATCCAGATGCTGACGATTTCAATGGCCTTGCCGGTCTGGTTCAACACCGTGCCGCCCACGGCCACGAGGTCTGGATAGCCAATGCCAACCGCGAGCGACGAGTTCTTGGTCAGGCTCATGTAGATGCTGGCCAATGGCGGGATGATGACGCGCAACGCTTGCGGCACGACGACCAGCCGAAGCGTCATGCCTGAGCGCAAGCCGAGGGCGTGGGCAGCCTCGGTTTGCCCGTGGCTCACGGCTTGCACGCCCGCGCGCACGGCTTCGGCGATATAGGTCGCCGTATAGACCGACAGCGCCAAGTAAAGCGCCATGAACTCGGGGATGACGACGATCCCGCCTCGGAAATTGAAGACCGTCTTGGTGGGGATGTCCCATTGCAGCGGAAAGCCCGCCAGTGCAAAGCCGATCAAGGGAAGCAGGATCAGAATCGCCAGCGACACCCAGAAGACCGGGAACGGCTGCCCGGTGTCGCGCTGGCGGCGCGCGGCCCAAGTGCGCAACACGACGATTGCAGCGACCGCGATGATAAGACCCACGAGGCCCATCCAGGCCCCTTCGCCAAAAACAGGGCCCGGCATGACGAAGCCCTTCTTGGACAGGAAGAATACGCCGAACGGATTGAGCGCCTGCTTCAGATCAGGCAGCGTCTGGATCACAACGAACATGTACCAGAAGAAGATCTGCAGCAGCAGCGGCACATTGCGGAAGAACTCGATGTAGACCGTCGCCACGCGTGCGACCAGCCAGTTCTTGGACAGGCGCATGACGCCCACAATGAATCCGATGATGGTCGCCGTGATGATGCTCAGGAAGGACACGAGCACCGTATTGATGATGCCGACGACGAGGGCGCGGCCATAGTTGGACTCGCTCGAATAGTCGATCAGCCGCTGAATGACATCGAAGCCTGCCGTTTGGTACAGGAAGTCGAAGCCGAATGTCTTGTTGAGCCTTTCCAGGTTCGCGGCTGTGTTCCGGACGATCTCGTAGCCGAGAAAGATCAGAAGAGCGATCAGCACGACCTGTACGAAGATCGACCTGGCCCTTGGATCGTTCCAGATCGATACCCTGGCGGTATCATGCGGTTGTTCCGCTACCGACATTTTCCCTCACCCTAGGCGTTCACCCCCAAAATTCAGCCTTCGCATGTGCTGCCGGTCACCGGTCTTTGTCGACATGCAAAGGAGTCGAGGAAGGCCCGGCCAAGAGCCGGACCTTCCATAGTTCAATCAGCGGATCGGCGGAGCGTACTGGATGCCGCCATCCTTCCACAGCGCGTTGATGCCGCGGGCAATCTTCAGCGGCGTGTTCGGACCAACATTGCGGTCGAAGATTTCGCCATAATTGCCCACGCCCTTGACGATGTGAACGACCCATTCCTCATCGAGGCCGATGCCCGTGCCGAAGCCCGCTGCCGAGCCGTCCTCGTTCTTGACGCCGAGCACGCGCTTGATCTCGGGATTGGTCGATCCCTTCATCTCTTCGACGTTGGCAGAGGTGATGCCGAGTTCCTCGGCGTCCAGCAGCGCGAAGTAGGTCCACTTCACCACGTTGAACCAGTTGTCGTCGCCTTGGCGGACCACGGGACCCAGCGGTTCCTTGGAGATGATTTCCGGCAGCACCACATGGTCATCCGGGTTCTTGAGCGCGAGACGTTCGGCATAGAGGCCGGACTGGTCGGTGGTGAAGATATCGCAGCGGCCTTCGTCGTAGGCCTGACGTACCTGGTTCGAGTCCTCGATGGCCACGACCTGATACTTCATGTTGTTGGCCTTGAAGTAATCTGCGAGGTTCAACTCGGTCGTCGTGCCGGTGTTGGTGCAGACGGTCGCGCCGTCGAGTTGCTTGGCCGAGGTGACGCCGAGATCCTTGCGCACCATGAAGCCCTGGCCATCATAGTACATGACACCGGCGAACTTGAGACCAAGCGACGTGTCGCGGCCCATGGTCCAGGTGGTGTTGCGCGACAGAACATCAACCTCGCCCGACTGCAGCGCCGTGAACCGTTCCTTGGCGGAGAGCGGCGTAAACTTGACAGCTTGCGGATCATTGAAGATTGCGGCTGCTACGGCACGGCAGAAATCCACGTCCATGCCGGTCCAGTTGTTGCTGGAATCGGGATTCGAGAAACCGGGAAGGCCCTGGCTCACGCCGCATTGCACGAAGCCCTTAGCCTTCACATCCTCAAGAGTGCCAGCGGATGCGGACGTCGCGGCGATCGCGGAGATGGCCGCACCCAGACTCCATGCAAGTACTTTGCGTTTCATATAATTTCCTCATTCTAGCTGTGCGGTGCTCGATACAAAGCTCATGGAATGAAAGGACGATCTTGCCTGCTTCCCATGAAGCCGATCGGTGCCGCTGTTGCGTTCGTATGCTCCCTGGAGGCGATCTTGTCTTGATTGTCACCCCTCTGGTAGCAAAAAAGCGGGAATTGGGTGCTTGGTCAAGGTAAAAGCGAGTTATGCAATGACCTGACAAGCTCGCCGACTTCCGAGAAGCAAGCAGCGTCCGGCTTATGTGGCCTTTTGATCACAACGACTTTCACTTGGCATTCTCGCGCTGCAACAAGCTTCGCAAAGCCATCGTCACCGCCGGAATTCTTTGCAACGAGATGCGTAATGCCGGATCGCACCATGAGCTCTTTCTCAGTTTCCTTCGCAAATGGTGGCCTAGAGATGAGAAGCTGCCATCCCGAGGGTGGGCGCTGCACTGGCGTTTCGATCATCCGCACGACACCCTTGAGATCATCACGTGTAAAAAAGGGTGCGACCTGCTTGCGGCCGATGGTCAATAAAACCGTGGAACCATATGGCAACTGGTCTGCCGCGTCGGCTGCCGACTGCGCGATGATCCAATCGTCGCCAGGCCTGGGTCTCCATTCCTGCCGTTCGAGCCGAATGTAACTTATTCCGACAGCGTTTGCAGCCGCATAGGCATGGCGCGACATGTTGACAGCAAAGGGATGTGTCGCATCCGCGATCAAATGAAAACGTTCTTTCTGCAGATAATTTACCAGCCCTTCCACATCACCAAAGCCTCCGGTCCGAACCATCCCCTGTGGCAATATCGGGTCACTCGTCACACCAGCTAACGACGTAACGACGTGATGGTGCTCGGCCAAGAGTGCAGCAGCGAGTTCACGCCCGGCCCGTGTTCCCGCAAGCACCAGTATGCGTCTAGCCGGCATGACCAATGATGCGGCCCTCGCGACTCACAACCATCACGTCAGGAACAATCGGTGCGCCGCGGAGCACCTGCTTGACCGTTACCAGACCCGCGTCGGCAACCTTTTGGGCAATACCAATGCCGCCGGCCATCTCCAGCACCTCCAAGGCACTGTTGGCGGACATGACACTGGATCGGCACAATTTCGGTTCGAGATCGGCGAGCCACGACAGATCGACCTGGCTGCGGCCTGAATGAAGGTCCAGCGCGCCCTGCCCCAGCTTGGCGATCTTCGCGAATCCGCCGCCGATCGTGACACGTCGTACCGGGTGATCACGCAAATACTTGAGAAGCCCGCCCACGAAGTCGCCCATGTCCATCATGGCCTCGGCCGGCAAACCGTAATGGTGCCGAACGGCATCTTCCGTCACCGGTCCGGTGCATCCGGCAACATGATCCAATCCCATCGCACGGGCCACGTCGACACCACGATGGATCGACGCGATCCAGGCGGCGCACGAGAATGGATGCACGACTCCCGTCGTGCCGAGGATCGACAGGCCGCCGACGATACCGAGGCGCGGATTCCATGTCTTTTCTGCCAGACCGGCGCCGCCGGGAATCGACAACTCGACTTCGGCATCGCTGCAGTGCTGCTCTGCCAGGACGTCACGGATCATCTGCCGGGGCACCGGGTTGATGGCGGGTTCACCGACTGCGACCGGCAGGCCCGGGCGGGTAACAGTGCCCACACCGTCGCCGGCGCGAAAGCGAATGCCTTCCCCTCCCGGGCGCACCGTTGCAATGACCATGCAGCCGTGGGTCACGTCCGGATCATCTCCCGCATCCTTGACAATCCCGGCCCGTGCCCACCCGGGGCCTCTCTCCTCAAGTGCGAGCGGAAAGGACGGCGTCTCACCCCTGGGCAGTGTGATGGTCACGGGATCGGGGAAATGCCCTGTCTTCAGTGCCGCAAACGCCGCCTTCACTGCCGCAGTTGCGCAAGCCCCGGTGGTCCAACCTCGCCTTAGTGTGCCCTCGGGCTTCTCCAATCGCATTGGACCACTGTATAAGATCGCCATGTCCTCCAGAACAACGAATTCGATCCTGGCCACGAACACGCATGGTGAGCAGCCTTCCGGCTTCAGCCGGCTCGACCATGAAGCATTCCCGGTCTTCGAACCGGGCTGGGTGTGGATCGCAGGCGCTGGCCCCGGCGCTCCGGGCCTCATGTCATTGCTGTGCTACCACGCACTCCAGAGTTGTGACGTGGTGGTGTATGATGCCCTGGTCAATCCCGGCATCCTGCGCTGGCTGCGGGCGGGAGGCGAAAGCGAATTTGCCGGAAAGCGCGGTGGAAAGCCCTCTCCCACCCAGCGGGACATCACGCTGCGCCTGGTGGAACTGGCCAAGAGCGGCAAGCGGGTTCTGCGCCTGAAAGGCGGCGACCCGTTCATGTTCGGACGGGGCGGAGAGGAATGTCAGAACCTGTCGCAAGCGGGCATTCCGTTCCGGGTCATCCCCGGCATCACGGCCGGTATCGGCGGGTTGGCCTATGCGGGCATCCCCGCAACCCATCGGGATACCAACCACTCCATCATCTTTCTGACCGGCCACGATGCGACGGGCCAGATGCCCGCCAATGTGAACTGGCAGGCCGTTGCCCATGCATCGCCTGTCATCGTGATGTACATGGCGGTGAAACATCTGGGCAATATCGCTGCGGCACTGTTGGCCGCCGGGCGGCCCGCCGACGATCCCGTGACCATCCTGTCAAACGCCTCGCTTCCGAATCAGAGCATTGCGACCACGACTCTCGCAGACGCCGAATCGTTCGTTGCAGCCAATCACCCGCCGACGCCCGCCATCATCATCGTCGGCCACGCGTCGGACTGGCGGTCGTATCTTGACTGGTACACGGGCTCGCTGCGGGAGAACGAGATTGGCTAAGGCGGTCATCATCTCGGCGCCGTCGTCGGCCAGCGGCAAGACGGTGGTGACGCTCGGGCTGTTGCGCGCGCTCCGCAACCGCGGTGTTCGCGTGGCTTCGGCCAAAGTTGGGCCTGACTATATCGATCCGCGCTTTCATGAACAGGCCACCGGCCGGCGATGCTACAATCTTGATCCATGGGCAATGTCGCCAGGCCAGTTGCGGGCCCTGTTGGATGATATCAGCCAGGACTCTGATCTCATCATCATCGAGGGCGTCATGGGCCTTTTCGATGGGCCGCATGGGGCCTCAGGGTCGACGGCCGATCTGGGCTTGGCGCTCGGGCTTCCAGTCCTCCTGACCATCGACGCGCGGCACCAGGCCCAATCCGTCGCGGCTTTGGTCCACGGCTTTACCCGATACCGTCTAGGAGCCCAGATTGCCGGGGTGGTTCTCAATCGCGTGGCGAGCGATCGTCACGAGGCAATCCTGAGGTCGGCGCTCGGGGAACGGGTGCTTGCGACCCTGCGGCATGATGACTCACTGGTTTTGCCATCGCGGCACCTTGGATTGGTTCAAGCCGCCGAAAATCAAGAGCTTGAAGCATTTATTGAAAGAGCCGCTTCAGCAGTTGCACGTGAAACAGTTCTTGACAGAATCATCGGAATTGCATCGCAACCCACTGACGAATCACCAAAACGCTGCTTGCTGCCGCCGCTCGGGCAAAGGATTGCCATCGCACGGGACCTGGCGTTCTCATTTGCCTACCCGCACCTGCTTGACGCTTGGCAAAAGGCCGGCTCCGAACTGACATTCTTCTCGCCGCTCGCGGATGAAGCCCCCGCGGCTGACACGGAGGCGGTGTTTCTCCCTGGCGGATATCCGGAACTGCATGCGGGGCGGCTGGCGTCTTGCGGCACATTTCGTGAGGGACTCCGGCGGTTCGACGGTCTCATCTATGGCGAGTGCGGTGGCTACATGGCGCTTGGAGACGCGTTGATCGACGCCGAAGGAAACCGCCACGCCATGGCGGGCCTGCTCCCATTGGTGAGCAATTTCCAGCAGCGGAAGCTTCACCTTGGATATCGCCAGCTCCTTCCCAAGGACAGTGCCGCCTGGACCGGCCCGTTGCGGGGACATGAATTCCACTATGCGACAGTCGTCAGCGAAGGAGATGGCGAGCGCCTGTTCGACGCCGAGGACGCCATGGGCGAGCCGCTGCCGCCCATGGGATTGCGGAGAGGCAAGGTCATGGGATCCTTCGCCCACGTGATCTGCGAGGCTTGATGCCGGCGCGCGCCATCATGCTGATGGGTACGGGATCGGACGTCGGAAAGTCCCTGATCGTGGCTGGCCTGGCACGCGCCTTCACGGCCCGCGGCCTCAAGGTCATGCCCTTCAAGCCGCAGAACATGTCCAACAATGCCGCCGTAACGGCGGACGGCGGCGAAATCGGCCGTGCTCAGGCGCTGCAGGCCCGTGCGGCCCGTGTTGCTCCCACGGTGCACATGAATCCCGTGCTGCTGAAGCCCGAGACGACGACTGGCGCCCAGGTCATCGTTCAGGGGCAAAGGATGACGTCGATGTCGGCGCGCGACTATTTCCGCGAGCGCGAACGGTTGATGCCGAAAATCGTCGAGAGCTTCCGCCACCTCGCAGCCGATGCCGACCTGATCCTGGTCGAAGGAGCGGGAAGCCCTGGCGAGATCAATCTCAGGGCCGGAGACATCGCCAACATGGGGTTTGCCCATGCTGTGAACATCGATGCACTGTTGATCGGCGACATTCACCGCGGAGGCGTGATCGCATCCATCGCCGGAACCTTCCAGATCCTCCCGGAGGATGACAGGAAGCGAATAACGGGGTTTATTATCAATAAGTTCAATGGTGATCCTCAACTCTTTTCTCAAGGTGTCACCTTTCTCGAGAGCTTCTCCAGGACGTCCTGTCTCGGCATCGTTCCGCAGTTTTCCGCAGCTCGTCATCTCCCGGCTGAGGATGCCGTCGCGCTGGAAGAGTCCATTCGCAGCCATGCAGGCCACTGCCGGATCGCCGTGTTGCGCCTGCCCCGCATCGCGAATTTCGACGATCTCGATCCCTTGAGACTGGAGCCGGGAGTCGAAGTCACAATGGTGCATGCCGGGGAGGCCATTCCGGGAGATACGAGGCTAGTCATCGTTCCCGGCTCCAAGTCGACGATTGGCGATCTCGATGCGTTGAAGCAGGCGGGATGGGACATCGATATCAAAGCCCATGTCCGCCGCGGTGGCCACGTGCTCGGGCTGTGTGGAGGCTACCAGATGCTGGGGCGCATGGTCCATGATCCCGAGGGACTCGAGGGTCCGGCTGGGTCGAGCGCGGGATTGGGTCTCCTCGATGTGGAGACGAGCTTGACGGCCGACAAGACACTGACTCGCGTGTGCGGCACACATGTCGCGACCGGGCTGCCCCTCGATGGCTATGAAATCCATCTGGGGCGAACCCACGGGCCCGATACGTCACGCCCCTTCGCGATGATTGGGAACGACCCGGATGGCGCCATGTCCGCCAATGGACGCGTTGCGGGGACCTATCTGCACGGCTGCTTCGGCAGCGACGATTTCCGGCGAGCGTATCTGTCCCGCCTCGGGGCGACGGCGGGTGATTTCCGTTTCGATGACGTCGTCGAGCAGACCCTGGACGATCTGGCGCGGCATCTGGAGCAGCATCTGGATCTCGACCGCATCCTGGCGCTCGCGGTTCCTGTCTGATGTGGGCCTTCCCGGTGTTCGGACATGCGGCCCTGGCGCTGCTTTTCGAACGTTTCGTTGGCTACCCACGGCTCATTTTCGAGCATATCAGCCATCCTGTCGTATGGATGGGGCAGTTGGTGACGTGGCTTGACCGCCATCTGAATCCCGGTGGCGTTCATGCCACCGAAGGCCGGGTGCGAGGGGCGCTGGCGCTGGCCGCGGCGCTTGTCATCACAGCCGGTTGCGCTGCGGTTATCAGTTGGGTGCTTGCCGGTTTGCCTCTGGGGTGGCTGGCGGAGATCCTGATTGCCTCCAGCCTTGTCGCCCAGAAGTCGCTGCGGGAGCACGTGGATGCCGTCCATGCCGGACTTGGGGTTTCCCTCGACGCGGGACGCCGATCCGTGGCCAAGATCGTCGGGCGCGATCCCGCCCAACTCAATGAGTCGGGCGTGGCCCGGGCCGCACTTGAAAGCCTGGCCGAAAACACCTCCGACGGGGTGGTGGCGCCGGTGTTCTGGTATGCGGTTCTGGGGCTGCCGGGTATCGCAGCCTACAAGCTGATCAATACGGCCGACTCGATGATCGGCCACAAGTCCGAGCGATATCTGCATTTCGGCTGGGCGGCGGCACGGCTGGATGATCTGGTGAACGTCCCCTGCTCCCGTCTCACGGGCTTCCTGTTCGCGGCCGCTGTGCCACATCGTTTCCAGCACGTCGTCACAATCATGCGGCGGGATGCGCCGAAACACCAATCGCCCAACGCCGGATGGCCGGAAGCGGCCATGGCGGCAGCCCTCGATCTGCGCTTCGGGGGCCCGCGATCCTACGAGGGCGAAGCGCTGGACCTCGCCTGGATGGGTGACGGCCGCAGCCAGCTCGAGCGCATGGACATCACACGCGGGCTCGGCCTTTTTGATCGCGCGATGTGGATATTTTTCGGGCTGCTGCTCGTCACAGCGCTGGTGATTTGAGGCTGAGCGGCAGGCCGGCGGCGACGAACACCACCTCGTCCGCCACCTCGGCCAATCTCTGATTGGCGAGACCCTGCAGATCGCGGAACCGCCTCGCCATGGCGTTCTCCGGCACAATCGAGAGGCCAACTTCATTGGAAACCAGCACGACACGCGCCCCGGTCTGCTCCAACACCCGGGCAAGTTTCTCGATCTCGGCGAGGACATCAGCCTCTCTGTGCATGAGGTTGCCGAGCCAGACGGTGATGCAGTCGACCAAAACGAAGTGCTGCTCTTCGCCGATCGCTGCCGCGAGATCGATGGGAACGTCCCGCGTCGTCCAGCCCTCGCCGCGGCGGGCCCGATGGATCGTGATCCGCTCGCGCATTTCGTCGTCGAAGGGTTCAGCCGTGGCGATGTAGGTCTTGTGGCCGTAGGGTTCGGCCAGCCCTTCCGCATAGCGGCTCTTGCCGGAGCGGGCGCCGCCGAGGACCAGCGTCACGCGGCTCACGGCGCCACCGGCGGAATGCGGGCGATGAAGTGGCCGCGCATGCGGTCCGGCCACTGGCGGAACGGCACCTCGCCAGTCTCGCTCTGACCGTGGACCTCGAACCAGTCGAGAATGGCGTCTGCCTGTTCGCGGGTCGGCTCATGGTCCCCCGTGAAGTAGGTAAAACGCCGGCTGTCACGGAGGATGACGCTGCAATGCCGCTTGCAATTCCACAGGCAGGCCTGAGTCTGAACGGGCAGCTCCAGCCTGCGCGCCGCGATGGCGTCCCGCATGTGGGCGATCAGCGCCTCGCCGCCGGTCCGGCCGTCTGGCCCCGTCTTCTCGGTGGCGGAATGACGGCAGGTGGTACACATCACGATGGCGCGCATCTTGTCTCCCCGATGTCCTTCGGCATTGCCAAAGGGGTTGCCTTCCATGTAGGCATTCTGCAGGGCCTGTCAACGCGATGAAAACGGCATGACATTCAACAGGATCGCCTTTCTCGCCTCGGACGTGCCCGAGGCCCGCGAGGCGCGCGCGGCACTGATCAACCGCTACGGCGATGCCCCGCCCGAGGAGGCCGAGGCCATCGTGGCGCTGGGCGGTGACGGCCATATGCTGCAGACCCTGCACCGCTTCGTGTCCACCGGAACGCCGATCTACGGCATGAACCGGGGCACCATCGGCTTCCTGATGAACGATTACCGGGAAACCGGACTGAAGAAGCGCCTTGCCGCCGCCGAGATGACCACGATCCACCCCTTGCGGATGACGGCGCGCGACGTGACGGGCAAGCTGCATGAGGCTATCGCCTTCAACGAAGTGTCGCTGTTGCGCCAACGCCATCAGGCGGCGAAGCTGCGGATTGCGGTGGACGGACGGACGCGGCTGGATGAACTCATCTGTGATGGCGTGCTGGTGGCAACACCCGCCGGGTCAACGGCCTACAATCTCTCGGCCCATGGACCCATCCTGCCGATCAATTCGAAGCTGCTGGCCTTGACGCCGATCAGCCCGTTCCGGCCGCGCGGCTGGCGCGGCGCCATCCTGCCGCACGAGGCTCGGGTGACGATCACGGTTGGCGAACATGAAAAGCGGCCTGTGGCGGCGGTGGCCGACCATGTTGAGGTGCGGCAGGTGATTGAAGTGGAGGTCGCCGAGGACCGGCAGCGCTCGGTGAAGATCCTGTTCGACCCCGGCCACAGCCTGGCCGAACGGGTGCTGCGCGAACAGTTCCGGTTCTGAAACTGGATGGTGCCGGATGGGCCCGCCCAGTGCCGATGTCGAACGGCTGACCAGCTGTTCGAGGGCGTTGTAGGGTGAGGCGCGACGGCTTAGCCGGCGATAAGGTCCGGTGGACCTTTTCGAGCGCCGAACGCCCCGAGGCCGAGCGAGGGGCCGGCTGGCAAACACCTCGCCCGACCGCGTGTCGGTGAGGATGTTGCCATGGCCGTCATGGGTGTAGGAGCGGAGGGCAGCGCCATTCTCCGTCATGCCCGTCAAGCGGTTGTCCGTGGTGCCGTGGCTGGTGAGCCTTGTGGTCGTGGTACCGCCCTGCGTCACTACATCGCTGAGCCGGTTGCCGGTGGCATCATAGCTGTAGGTGGCATTGCCCCACGGTCCACTGGCGGAAGCCAGCCGGTTGGTGAATTAAATGCACTGTCACCGAATTCCCGTTGCCACGCTGGGTGACATGATGCGGCAGCCCCGGAACCACAACCCGCGCCAGCCTTGCCATGCAAGGCAGATTACCACGTCATTGCAGCCACGGAAATTAAATGCACTGTCACCGTAATCTTGATAAGCATGGCAGTCCTTGCGGAGCTGGATCAGTTGGTCAATAAAAATAGCTAGAGTAGAGTCAAGGGAGATGTGCTTTGCTGAATATAAACCAACTAAACTGGAAGCACCACCGGCGCAACACTGATTTGATGTCGAGAGCCAGATGTGTGCATTGAACTCTGATGGTCTTTTCGGGGTCTCAGTGCTTATTGTGAGTTTCTTCTATGTTCTACATTTTTGGATTCGGGAGCTTAGGTTTTACAAGGCTAATGGCTGGGATTTTACTGTGGATAGCGGTATTTCGATGTCATCGGGAGTTGATGATAACTTCCGTGGTGAGAAAGATTCGAACTCTGTCCGCGTGAAGATTGTGATGCCGACCATTTTGGTTGGTACGCTATTCTGTATTTCTGTATTCGTTCTCAAGTGTCTAGTGTCCTGATTCCGAAGTTCTGAGGATTTTGACCTGATTGTCTGCGGTTTTGAGCGTTGCAGGACAGAACCGTTGAATTGAGGTCAGAAAATCGGTCGCCGATTTTGTCCATTTGAAGGGTTTGGGATCGGCGTTGGTGGCGTTGATGTCGTCCTTGATGGCGGCTTCGAGTTCGCCGGTTGAACGGTGAACGCCGCGCCTGATCTGCTTGTCGGTCAGATTGGCGAAGAACCGCTCGACCTGCTTGATCCAGGAAGCGCATGTCGAGGGCCAGGTGGACGTGCCAGCGCGGCCGCTTGGCGAGCCCGACATTGCCAAGAGCGGCTGGTTGGAATAACACTTCCACCAACGGGCATTCATATGACAAATAAAAATGGCCCGGACATGGGAGACTGTGACAGGTGCCGCAGGGCCGAAGGAAGACTGTCAGCAATCGACCGCGCCGTGCGGGAAGCCGCCGCCATGCGGAACTGGCGGCGGGCATCGGCATGCGCATTCTCGACGGTACCTACCCGCCCGGCACCCTGCTTCCCAACGAGGCGGAATGGGGCCGCATGTTCGGTGCCAGCCGCACGGCGGTGCGCGAGGCCATCAAGACCCTGAACGGCAAGGGCCTGCTGGTGTCGCGGCCCAAGGTCGGAAGCCGGGTGGAACCCCGCGAGCGCTGGAATCTGCTGGACCGCGACGTGCTGGCCTGGCACTGCGCCGCCATGGACAAGCAGGCCTTCCTGATCTCGCTGCAGGAGGTGCGCCGCATCCTGGAACCGGGTGCTGCCTTTCTCGCCGCCAAGCGGCGGACGCCGGAACAGTTGGCTGCCCTCGAAGAGGCCGCGGACACCATGCGCCGCGCCACCACGGCTGAGGAGATGGTCGGCCCCGATGTGCGCTTCCACCTCACCCTCCTGGCCTGTGCCAACAACGAGATCCTGGCGCCATTCGGCATTGTCATCGAGCAGGCGCTGGCCAATTTCTTCGACTTCACGGCCCGCCATAACGCTCAACCCGAGAATATCGCGCCCATGCATGCAAACGTGGTGCGCGCCATTGCGGCCAGCGACGCGGAAGGTGCGCGCCGCGCCATGACAGCGCTGCTGGACGACACCGACAAGGTGATCAGCGAACCGTCCCGATGACGATGCTAGTCAGTATACGTGGACTCGCGGTACCCTCGCGCACCGGAACCAGCAGCATTGGAGACATCGCGCTTGTCTGAAAGTGCGGAACAGCGCCGCTATCTGCTCGACGTAATGCAGCGGACTGGGTGGAGCCAGACGGAACTGGCCGCACGGGCGAGGCTCGATCCCTCGACGCTGTCGCGCTTCCTTCTGGGGCAACGGGAGGGACGCGCCATGCGCGCGAGTTCCATCCGCAAGATCGAGCAGGTATCGGGGCTTGGATTTGAAGGCGGCCAGCCCCTTCCGGCTGCCGCGCAAACTCCGGCAGAGGGGCTGTCTGAACCGGATGCCCTGCCGCTCGACGTGCCTGCCCGCTCGCACCTCGAGGCTATCATTGCCGCCTTGTCGCAGCGGGGCCGCAACGTCGACCCGTGGTCGCTTCGCGGCCGCGCCCTGGAGAATGCGGGTTACCGGCCTGGCGACATCCTGCTGGTGGCGCTTGGCGAAACCGCACTGGCCGGCGACGTCGTCTGCGCCCAGGTCTATGACTGGCCCTCCGGCAAGGCTGAAACTGTGTTCCGCATCTTTCAGCCGCCGTATCTGCTCGCCGCCTCGTCCGACCCCACGCTGATGCGTCCGATGGTGCTGGACGGCGAAACGGTGGAGATCAAGGGTGTGGTGATCAATTCGATCCGTGATCGCGGCGGACACCAATAATCACATAAATCACTTGACTATGTGATATGTAATGCTATTCAGGTGCCAACAGCAACGGAGGCGCCATGAAACTCGTCTTCACACTCCCGGAAGTGGCTGCTGCCTTGGCAAAGACGCCTGAAGAATTCGCAATTTTACGCCCGTCGCTGGAACAACTGGGATTTCCCGGAACCGTGCCCGGACTGGGCGACACGTGGCCCATCATGGAGGTCATCCGCTGGGTGAACGGCGAAGGCTCTGCGATGATGGCTGCGCACCTGTTGGAGGAGGACGACGACAACACGGGAGAAGCCGAACCGTCGGACAACATCAGGATATTGCGACGGCCGATCAACCCGGTGTGAGGCCGAGGGGCTTGAGGCCTGCGGCAAAGCGCTGCCAGTTCTGGACATAACCAGCAGCGGCCTTGGTGAGGCCTTCAATGGCGTCCGGCGACAATTGCCGCACGACCTTGGCCGGAGCGCCGACGACCAGGGAATTGTCCGGGATGACCTTGCCCTCGGTGATCAGCGCATTGGCCCCGATCAGGCAATTGCTGCCGATCCGGGCATGGTTGAGGATGGTGGAACCCATGCCGATCAGGGTGTTGTCACCAATCGTGCAGCCATGCAGGATGACCTTGTGACCGATGGTGCAGTCGCGGCCGATGGTCAGCGGTGCACCCATGTCGGTGTGAAACACGCAACCGTCCTGCACGTTGGAATTCTCGCCGATGTCGATCAACTCATTGTCGCCGCGAAGGACAGCGCCGAACCAGACGCTGGCCATGGGGGCAAGCCTCACCCTGCCGATCACCGCGGCATTTGGGGCGATCCAGTATTGTCCCTCGGCCGGCAGGTCTGCCGAGATGCCGTCGAGCGCGTAGATGGTCACGGGAAAACCTCCGTCAGGTGAATGCGAAGACGGTTGTGAGGATAAAGACCCCTTGCACGAAGCTCCAGAACAATCCGATTGCGGCGAAGATCACGGCCAGAACCGGGTTCTCGCCGAAATAGTCGATGCCGGTGCGGATCGTTGCCAGCGGCGCGTAGATGACCAGCGCCGCAATCCGCAGTGGTGTGGCCACGCTGTAGGTCGAGAGTAGCCAGATGGTGGGCCGTTCACCGGTGACCAGCGCCCAGCCGGAGCCCGTGAGACCGGCAGCGGCGATTCCCGTCACGGCTGCCAGCATCCAGATGAATTGCCATGTCTGCATCCGCCCTCCCCGTCCCAAAGCGGGACAGTCCGTTTACCGTTTGGAAACGAAGCAAGATTGGCGCCGCGCCACCAGCAGCGGTGCCAGACATGGTTAATGGCGGTATTTTGGCCTACAGGATGAAGTCAAACGCGGTGAGACCGCTGGCCGTAAGGTTCTGCAGATACATCGGATCCCGGCACCGTTCATGCCAGATCCCTCATCCAGCGAGGAGCAAGTCGTTGCAATCGCCGATCACGGCGCGTGTCCCCGCAGTCAGATGGGTCTATTCCTCGAGGTCGAACTCGAGAATGGCCATTGAAAAATTATAGGACAGGTCTTCGTCCTCGTCGTCCTTGAAGATCACGCCAATGAACTCGTCACCGATATAAACTTCGGCAGAGTCAGACTTCTGCGGCCGTTTCCTCACACTGATGGACGGCAATTCGAACTTGGCGCGCAGAAACTTCGTCAGCTTGGCGATTTCGTCGGGTGTCAAATCGGCAACTCCTTTTCGGTTGCCGAGGGTCTAGCCCTGTTTGTCACCGTCCGCAACCTGCTCCACATTGTGGTCCATGGACCGCGCCGGCTCCGAGCAGCCGGCTTTTCCCACAACCTTTGCCGGAACGCCCGCCACCGTGGTGTGGGCCGGCACGTCGTGGAGGACCACCGAGCAGGCGGCGACGCGCGAGCAGCAGCCGATCTCGATGTTGCCGAGGATCTTGGCGCCCGCACCGATCAGCACGCCGTGGCGGATCTTGGGATGACGGTCGCCGGCCTGCTTGCCGGTGCCGCCCAGGGTGACCCCCTGCATCAGCGAGACATTGTCTTCGATCACCGTGGTCTCGCCGATGACGATGGCGTGGCCGTGGTCGACCATGATGCCCTTGCCGATCGCCGCCGCCGGGTGAATGTCGACGGAGGCGAGGACGGACAGGCGGCTCTGCAAATAGTAGGCGAAATCCCGCCGGCCGAGATTCCACA